>JAAFIB010000005.1 GCA_013297725.1 Sphingomonadales bacterium | reverse complement strand
CGACTGGTTGGCGATTACACCAACCGCAAAGAAAAATGCTGTGCGGCGGTTTATCTCGACCGGACGCTTAACCCCTTTGTTGGTGATCTGAACAATCCTTCAACTCCGCTGACACCGCTGCAAACAACGGGCAACAACATCATCAATGTGTTGCGCGATCTTGGCCAGTCGCTGACTGCTTTCAATCAGGGATATGGCCGGGACATTTCGGTCACACCGGGTCGCACCTTTAAGGGCAAAACGACAGACGGTGGTGTTTCGATGGAAATCAAGGCTGATCTCGGCGGCGCTAATCTGACCTCGATCACTGCCTATCGTGATTACAAATCGGGCCAAGGTTCAGACACCGATTATGGCACAGTCGATATTCTGTATCGTGCCCCGGGCAATGACAATTACCGTCAGTTTAGAACCTTCACACAAGAACTGCGTTTGCAGGGCGAAGCGTTTGACGGAAAGCTTGACTGGTTGGTCGGCGGCTTCTTTGCGAATGAAAAACTTCAAGTTCGGGACAATCTGCGCTTTGGCAACCAATATGGCCGCTTTGCAACATGCCGTATTATTTCCGGCGGTGGTTTGGCGGGTCTTTATTCTCCGACGAGCCCAGGTTGCGTAGCGCCCGTCGTTGGTCCAGCCACCCTTTCTGCTGCAAGCGGCGGTGGTGCAGTTGGCGCGGCAGTAGCAAGTGGCTTTGCGGCGCTAGATACACTCAACAACCTTGGTGCGACTCGCGATGAATATAATCAGCGCAGCCGCAACTGGGCGCTGTTTACGCACAACATCATCAACATCACCGATGGCCTCGATCTAACGCTTGGTCTGCGCTACACTAATGAGAAGAAGCGTTTCAACGCGACCTTTGGCAATAACAACACAGTCTGTACCACGCTGCAAACTTCGTTGATTGGTGCAGGCGCATTGACCAGCACGAATGCCACTGCGCGCGGACTGGCTGGAGCTTTGATCGCATTAGGCTGCCAAGGTAACTCAACCGCAGAACTGAATGGCGTGAGCATTAATGACAAGCGGGCAGAGGACCAGTTTACGGGAACGGCGATCCTTTCCTATAAACTTAATGAAGATCTGCTGACCTATGCCAGCTATTCAAAGGGTTATAAAGCGGGCGGATTCAACCTTGATCGTTCTGCATTAAAGGGCGCAACTTTGCCTTTCTCTGCAACAGTCGGTGGTGCGCAGGCATTTGTCGGCAACCTACAGTTCGATCCCGAACTGGTCACATCGTATGAAATCGGTGCGAAATATTCGACTGGACCATTCAGCTTGAATGTTTCTGCATTCCGTCAGGACTTCAGCAATTTCCAGCTGAATACGTTTAACGGTGCAGTGTTCCTGGTGCAGAATGTCAACGGCTGCACAACCAGCCTTGCTGGCGCAGATCGCGATACCAGCGATGCAACCGGCGTATGTGCAGCCGGTGATGTCAGCTGGGGCGTCAGTGCGCGCGGTGTAGAGCTTGAAGGCTCGATTAAGCCATCGCGCGATTTCCGCGTTGGGCTAGGCTTGACCTACACAGACACCAGCTATCGCAACAATCTGGTTGGCACAAAAGCAGGGACACCGTTGGCAGCAGCATTGCGCAAACTGCCAGGCGACAACCTGTCAAACGCACCAGAGCTGGTGACGACTGCCTCAATGACTTGGACGCCACCCGTTGGCAGCAGCGGTATGAGCGCACTTGTATATGTCGATGGCCGTATGACCAGCGATTACAATACTGGCTCTGACCTGTTCCCGCAAAAAGAGCAGGACGGGTTTGCAGTATTCAATGCTCGTGTTGGCCTTCGCGGCGCAGACGATAAATGGGCAGTTGAATTGTGGGGCCAGAATATCTTTAATCAGGATTATGCGCAGGTGGCCTTTAACACGCCATTCCAATCAGGAACGACGTCGGCTCCCTTTGTTGATCCGCAATATCCCGGTGGACGCCAGATCTTCTCGCACTTCCTGGCTGAGCCTCGCACATTTGGCGTTACGCTCCGCGGCAGTTTCTGATCTGCTGAACACAGACAAAGAAAAGGCCCGCTTCGGCGGGCCTTTTTATTGCCTAGTGGCGGCTTGTATTTGCGATTATTCAGCGATCGAAAAATTCAGGAAACCCGGCATCGGTCCGTTCCAACCGTCGTCTGGACCATCCGATTTTGCAGGCGTAGACTTTGGCGCAGACTTTGCGGCCGCCGTTTTAGTCGGAGCAGTCTTTGCAGATGTCGCTTTTGATGTTGGTGTAGTCGCCGGCACGGGCTCGCTTTTTACGGCGCGGTCGGCTGTGGGCGCCTCTGGCTTTGCCGCACGCTCCCGCCGCGGTGCTCGTTCGGGCTTAGCTGTTGTTGCGGTTGCTTTAACCGGAGCTTCCGCAGCTGGAACCTTACCCAGCCGCTCTATCTTGCCTCCGATCAGCTTCTCGATATTCTCGATCGCTTCCTCGTCGGCCTTAGTCACAAAGGTAAAGGCTTTACCCTTGGCTCCGGCGCGACCGGTGCGGCCAATGCGGTGAACATAGTCATCGGGATGCCATGGCGCGTCAAAGTTAAAGACATGCGATACGCCTTTGATATCCAGTCCCCGCGCCGCAACGTCAGATGCAACCAGCAAGTTGATTGTTCCCGCCTTAAATGCTTCGAGCTGCTTCTGGCGGGTGGATTGGTCAATATCACCATGAATTTCGCCAGACCGGAAACCATGCTGTTGAAGGCTTTTGTTCAGTTCGCGCACCGTTGTCTTACGGTTGCAAAATATGATCGCTGTATGGACGTCTTCGCTGCGGATAAGGTCGCGAAGAACCTCGCGCTTTTTAGCTGGCAGAACATTGACCAGCCTTGCCTCGATATTCAGGTTTGATGACGCAGGCCGTGCAACTTCGATATATTTCGGGTTCGACAAAAACCGGTCTGCCAGTTTTTTAATCGGCGGCGGCATCGTCGCCGAGAACAACAGTGTCTGCCGCGTCGCAGGCAGCTTTGTACAGATATGTTCGATGTCGGGGATAAAGCCCATGTCGAGCATCCGGTCTGCCTCGTCAATGACAAGCAATTCACAACCGTTGAGTAATATCTTGCCGCGTTCGAACAAGTCCATCAACCGGCCCGGAGTGGCGATCAAAACATCGACACCTTTTTCCAGCGCCTTGACCTGATCACCCATCTGCACGCCGCCGATCAACAGAGCCATCGATAGCTTATGGTTGACACCATATTTTTCGAAATTCTCGGCAACTTGTGCCGCCAATTCGCGTGTCGGTTCAAGGATCAGGCTGCGCGGCATGCGTGCACGCGCGCGGCCATGTGCCAATATGTCGATCATCGGCAACACAAATGATGCGGTCTTGCCTGTGCCGGTCTGGGCAATGCCGATGATGTCGCGCATCATCAAAACTGACGGGATAGCCTGCGCCTGAATAGGCGTAGGGATGTCGTAACCCGCCGAGGTTACGGCAGACAATAATTCATCGGAAAGGCCGATATCGGCAAAACGCATAAGCACCATCAAATCAGGAAAGCGAGCTTGGTCTATAACAATCAGACCAGCTTCTGCCGCGCGCATGGGGAAGATGCACGCAAATGTCAAGAATTATGGCGGATCACCTAAGGAGGAGAGCGTGCCTTGATTTGCCTATTTGGGAACCAGCAACCGAAATTTATCAATCTCGCACTGAGCGCCTGTTCGCGCATGCAGCAGATCCCGATCAATACACAATTTTCCATCGGCAGAGCGCTCTACATAGGCGCCTGCATAAAATTCTCGCGCGAGGCACCCGTCACCCAGATAAGCACGGATGACGTTGCCGTCGCGGGTCATAATCTCCAAACTCTCTTTGGGGCCGGGCCACGATCCTATCAGCCTATCCATCAACAGGCATTTGCCAATTTTCTCTTCTTTATATTGTACCCGCTCTGACTTCTTTGACGAGGCAGGTTCCGATTTTGGCGGGATGCGGATAATAACGCGCTGGTTAGCGCGCGCTTGATACCAACCGTCGCCAAACTGTATATTCAGCACACTAATGAAACCCGGAATCGCTGGTGAGCCGACCCCGCCGGTTGCAGCTGCGCCTGCAAGAACAAGAGCCATAGCCCCGATCAAAATCTTTACTGTGCGCAGCATTTGGCTCCGGCCATGAAAACCCCAATCTGTCGCGCATAATCGTTCGGGTTGAACGGAGCATTAATCTGGCCCTATTGCAAAGCAGCCAAATCTGGCAATAGCGCGTTTGTCATGATTGATCCGAACATTCTTGTACCGCTTAAAAACCTGCTTGGGCCATCAGGTTATCGTGACGATCCAGAGGAAATTGCCCCGTATTTGACCGATTGGCGGGGGCGTTACACCGGCACCGCCGCTGCGATGCTATCCCCTGCCACCACAGCTGAAGTTGTCGAAATTGTAAAATTTGCAAGTGCGCACCGAATCGCGTTGGTTCCTCAGGGTGGCAACAGCGGAATGGTGGCGGGAGCAACGCCTGACCAAAGCGGTGATTCGCTTTTACTCTCAATGCGCCGGATGAATAAGTTTGTTGGCATCGACGCTGCATCGGGGGACGCAACTGTCGAGGCGGGGCTGATTTTGCAAACTCTCCACGAAGCGGTTGCGAGCGACGGGTATCGGTTCCCGCTGACTTTGGGTGGTAAAGGATCGGCCACAATTGGCGGCCTTATCTCGACTAATGCTGGCGGAACGCAAGTTTTGCGCCACGGTACGATGCGCAGCCTTGTTCTGGGTATAGAGGCTGTACTGCCAGACGGATCGATTTACGATGGCATGGCCTCACTTGAAAAAGACAATCGCGGCTATGACCTGAAACAGCTTTTGATCGGCGGAGAGGGAACGATTGGGATTGTTACCAAAGCCGTATTGCGCACTGTGCCTGCATTGATCGACCGCTGCGTCGTCTGGGCTGGGGTGCAATCACCGTCGGATGCACATGCTTTACTGCAATATCTACACCGACATGCTGGCCATGCGATGGAGGGTTTTGAGATATTGCCGCAATCTGCCATGAATGCCGTTCTTCGTCATGTTCCCGGCACCCGTGCGCCGCTATCAGGCGACCATCCATGGCACGCATTGATTGAACTGGTTCAGGATGACGCGGCGCAAGCAACGCCAGCTGATCTTGCACAACGATTGATGACAGGTGCAATCGAGGCGGGCCTTGTCGATGATGCAACCTTGTCAGCCAATGAAGCGCAGGCTGAGGCGTTCTGGAAAATTCGCGACAGCATATCCGAGGCAGAGCGCGCCGAAGGCCCAGCGCTTCAACACGACATCAGCGTGCCTGTGGCTGACATGGCGCGCTTTATCGAGGTCGAGTCTCCGCAAATAGAAGCGCGCTTTCCTGGAACATGCGTCGTTGCCTTTGGCCATTTGGGCGATGGCAACATTCATTATCATGTAAAAGCGCCGCAGGGTATGGAGGCTGCGGTCTGGTACGGCGAATATGCCGAAACCATCAGCGCGCATGTCTATGATCGGGTTGCGGCATATCGCGGATCGCTGTCTGCGGAACATGGCATTGGCATGGCAAAGCTAGCCGAATTTGCGCGCTTAGCCGACCCAGCACGACTTACAGCGGTGCGCGCGATTAAAACCGCGCTTGACCCGCTGAACATCATGAACCCCGGCAAACTTGTCCCTCTTGCCTAGCGCGGCTTACGTCCCTAAAGCCGCCGCCAACATCAATGATTCCACAACAATTGGAGAGTTTTCATGGCCACAGCGCCCGCAGCTGCAGGATTGCCGATTTTCTATAAAGATCTGGTTCCGCTAAACAGCAAAGAACACGCAAAGTTCAAGACCCGCCCGATCGACAACGCAAAGTTCATGGATGGCCAACATGCCGTTCCGTTGACTGTTGAAGAATTTGTGATGGCGTCACGCCATTTTCCGATCATCTTTTCGGCTGGCGATAACCCTGTGCCACTGGCGTTGATGGGAATGAACGAAGGCGTCAATGTATTCATGGATGAAAGCGGCCAGTTTACAACGCCAGTTTATCTGCCTGCCTATATCCGCCGCTATCCCTTTATGCTGGCGCGGCTTCGTCCCGATGCAGATGAGCTGTCTTTGTGTTTTGACCCGTCATCCGATGCAGTTGGCGAGTTCAAAAAAGAGGGCGAAGCACTTTTTGACGGCGAAGAGCCAAGCGAAAACACGAAAAATATCCTGAAATTCTGCGAAGATTTTGAACAGGCCGGAGCACGCACGCACCAGTTTGTCGAAGAGCTAAGCAAAGCCGGCCTTTTGATGGACGGTGAAGTCTCCATCCAACAAGAAGGCAATGAACAGCCATTCGTATATCGCGGCTTTCAAATGGTCGACGAAGACAAGCTGCGCGAAATGCGTGGTGATGAGCTCCGTAAAATGAACCAGAACGGCATGCTGCCGCTGATCCACGCGCATCTTTTCTCGTTGCAGCTGATGCGCGAATTATTTGCATCACAAGTTGCTCAAGGTAAAGTGCCGCAAGCGGTCGAATTGCCAACGGCTTGAGGATGAAGTGCTCTCCTCCGTTTGGCATCGCCAGCGGAGGAGAGGCACATGATTTCAAAATATAGCATAACAGCGATTATTCTACACTGGAGCATCGCGTTTCTGATCATTGCAAACATTGCTTTTGCTATGATCCCAGCACCAAAACCCATCCATGAATTTTTGATGGACCTGCATCTGCCCTTTGGCATGCTCGTCTTGCTGCTTGTTATTGGTAGGATACTGTGGCGACTTGGCCATCGCCCCCCTGCAAAGCCCGAAACTCTCGCCAGCTGGGAGGTTTGGCTTTCCCGCATCGTGCATTTCTTGTTTTATGCGTTGATGATCCTGGTCCCGCTTTCGGGATGGGTATGGATGTCCGCTGAGAATTACCCTGTATCAATGTTCGGCCTGTTCGAAGTACCGATGCTTCCAGTCGATCAGAGCAAAGCATTTAAAGAGGTCATGCACGAACGTCATGAGGTTCTGGGGCTTACAACTCTCGGGCTTGTCCTGCTCCACGTCATAGGCGCGCTTAAGCATCAATATCTGGATCGCATGCCGTTTATCCAGCGCATGTGGCCTTGACATATTCGGCCAAAAATTTTAGCCTAAGCTGTTGAATTTACACAAAGTGTAGCATTTTCGCACTGCATTTTCTCGCGATATTCGCGCATCTTGCCGCACTGTGACATTTCGTTACGCTTAGGCTATTGATTTAAGACGCCATTGCGCCCATTTTATCAACAGGACGGGAATCTCCCCTCCCTTTTCCGTCCTACGGCGCTGCTTGTCAGCGCCACCTCCCTGAACCTTGGCCACCCCGGAGCAATCCGGGGTGGTTTTTTCTTAGCGGTATCGGCGGTCTTTATTCGGCAGCTTCTGCAAAGGAGCCGCTTATAGCCTGGTCGGCAAGGTCAGACACAACGGCCAGTACAAATCCAGCCACTGACTGCAACGCAGTGATTGGTTCCCGTAAATCCGAATCGAGATACAGGCTGCGATCCACCTCTAATTGCAGCGCGTGAATCCCTCGCGCCGGATCACCATGCGTTTGCAGAATATAATCGCCTGAATAGGGGGTGTTAAGCGCGGCCTTTAGCCCGTGTGCCTGCGCCCGCCCTGCTACAATCTCGGCATAAACATTCGCGGCGCTCCGTCCGAATCGATCCCCGATTACAATATGCGGGGGCTCATCTTGCGCAATGTCAGCAGGTATCGGCGGCATGCTGTGCACATCGAGCAAAATCGCCACGCCAAACCGGGCCCGCATCGCCAAAAGGATATCAGAAACTGACCAGTGATAAGGTTGGTGAACCTGTTGTATGCGCTGCGTGACGTCCGCCTGCTGCATCGGTCGTCGCCACAGTTCGCCGCATGCCTGCAGCCGCCTCGGAAACAGGCCAAGCCCGCCCCGCGCTTTGTTACTAGGCGCGATGTTCAAAGGCATATCTGAGCCGGCAACCATACCGACATCAATGTCGGTCTGCGCGCGGTTGAGGTCTACCCAGGCCCGTGCGCGGTGCGCCACTATCGCAGGGTAACCCGCAGTGACAGCGGGCTGAATCAACCTGTCCGCATAGCGATCCTCAAGCCGCAGCAATTCTGCGGGAGAAACGCGCAGATTAGCAAGCAATTCCGGCGGATAATCCCGGCCTGCATGCGGAACCGATAACAGCACAGGCATGGCGGGCAGATCACAGTTATAGAGTGTGAAAGCCGCAGCATTATCCATATGTGTTCGGCCTTTCCCAGTCCGCATTACCGCAAATTTTACTTATGCAGTGTAATTTATTAAAGATAGCGCAGTAGGCGCATATCTACGGCACAGCCGCAAGCGTAAAGAGAGTGATGATGACCCGAATTCTGTTGGCAGAAGATGAGCAAGCGATGCGCGAGTACCTGAAGCGTGCGCTGGAAAAATCGGGCTATGAAGTAGTCGCGGTTGATCGCGGCACAGACGCTGTGCCCCTGCTGGAATCAGAACATTTTGATCTGTTGCTGACCGACATCGTCATGCCGGAAATGGATGGGATCGAACTCGCCCGGCATTGCGCAAAAGTATCACCAAAATCAGAAGTGATGTTCATCACCGGATTTTCAGGCGTTGCCTTGCGGGCCGGCGAATCGATGCCGCAAGCAAAGATATTATCAAAACCGTTCCATCTGAAAGATCTGGTCCTAGAAGTAGAGCGACTGTTCAACCGCGAAGCTGCAACTGGACAGATTTAATTTGATATTGATTCAGGCTTGAACGGAATCAATTGCGCCGCTAGAGCGCGCGCAGCGTGGGCGTATAGCTCAGTGGTAGAGCACTGTGTTGACATCGCAGGGGTCGCAAGTTCAATCCTTGCTACGCCCACCATTTTTCCCTCGATGTCAGATTGATTATTCGATCAGCCCGCTTGGCGGCACACCATACCAATTCTTGTGCGCCCGCGTGAACGCGCTGAGTTCTGAATAGCCCAGTAGTTCGGCGACTTCGCTCATCGAGCGGCGTCCCTCTAGCTTATAAAGGTCGCACAGGTCGCGCCGAACATGTTCGAGCAGATCGCGAAATGGATAGCCCTCTTGCACCAGCTTGCGCCGCAACGTCCGTTCAGTCAGCCCGAAAGATGCAGCCAACCTCGCAAGCTTTAGCGGCGATTTATTCAATTCACCCGCGAGATAGAGATAGCTTAAACCGGCATGCTTATGCCCATTTGCAAGCCACGCCATCGGCTGCGCATATTTTGCCTGTATCGTCATCTGCAAATCCCGGTTCGCATTCGGCAGTGGCAGGCTTAGCTGGCTATGTTCAAATTCAAGGCAGGTTTCATCGGCGCCAAAAACAACCGGACACCCAAATAGTTCTGCATACAGCGTTTCGGCAAAGCGCGGTTGATGGCGAAAGCGCGCAATCTTAGGGGCGATCCGCGCAGGCAAGCATGAACGATAATAATTCGCGTAGCTGGCCAGCGAAAATTCTATGCACGCATCTAAATGGCCAGGATCATCCTTGGGTAATGCCCACACTAGACGCACCGGTTTTGCATCACGATCAAGATGAGCGCGCCAGACATTTTGCCGGTAGCTTTGAATATCAACCGTCGTTTGCAACATTTCACCAACGGTCGGTGCCAATAATGCGACAAAGCCAAGATCCGAAAAACAGGATGGCCGCGCAACCATTGCCAGCCGTATTCCAATCGCCGGGTCTGCATATTCCCGTTCAATCGCAGTAAATAGATTTATCAATACCGTGCGCGACACGCTGCCAATCGGATTGCGCAAGGGGGCATCGTTTAGGTGTAATGCAGACAGCAAGCGAGGACGGCTGGCGCCCATGTTAACAGCACCGCGCAAGATACGGTCCACAAAATTGGCGCTAACCGTATCAGGTTTAAGACCCCCGATGCGCGGCACCAGCTTATCTGCCCAATGCTGAATCGCTATGCTCCCCACTTCTTATTTGCGCTACAAGCAACCATGCCAATGCATCTTGTGCAAGTGGCAATTGCTTGCTTGCCGCTTTCCTGCCGGTTAAGCAAAGCCTTATGAACTTGCCCGATATTCTGTCGCAGCTCCAGCCCGGGGCACAAAGCCATCGCATTACTATTCCAAGCACATGGCATCAGGGCCGCACCTGCTATGGCGGATTAAGCTCTGTTTTGGCCTATCATGCAGCGACGCTGGCAGCGGATGATTTGCCGCCATTGCTATCCGGGCAGATCGCCTTTTCGGGGCCATTGGCGGGCGAAGTGGACATCAGTACCAGCATCCTGCGTCGCGGCCGCAACAGCGCCTTTATCAAAAGCGAGATTTCAATCGGGGATGAAGTCGGCCTTAGCTGCACCTTTGTTTTCATGACTAGGCGCGAAAGCCATGTCGATTATGAAGCTGTACCGCGTCCCGATTTTCCAGCGATCCCAGACGATGCGGCCACCCGCAGCGGCCCACCTGAGTTCTTTACGCACAATATGGACTATCCCGAAAAGCGGCTGATCCTGGGACAAAACAAAGCGCGGCTGGCAAATTGGCATCGGTTGAAAGTCTATGATGGGCTCGATCCTGTCGCCAATCTGATCTGTATGGGCGATGCATTGCCACCATCGACCATGGGCCTGATGCAGAAAGAGGGGATGATCAGCTCGATCAACTGGCAGTTCAACCTGCTGACCGATGCGCCCGAAACCGACAAAGGCTGGTGGTTCCTTGAATCCGAAACGCACCATGCAGCGCACGGCGCGAGCAGCCAGTATATGACGGTATGGAACAGCCGGGGCGAACCGATGATGACAGGGATGCAGTCGGTCGCGTTATTTGTTTAACCGGTATATTTAATCGGCTTGTTTAGGCCGCTTTCGTGCATATTGAACAGCGACCATGGCAAGGCCAGCAACAATGAAGAAGTCCAAAAAAGTCTTGTAGAACAACCACACATCGGTGCTCGCAAGCTTTGCCACAGCATAATTCAGCGCTGCCATAATCAGGCCTATGGCCCCCATGCTGGCGGCAAAGCGCCCCGTGTCGATGTCCGAATAGGGCATGTAACGCGCCAGCCCGCGCCCGATATACGGGCCGCCGCGCAAACCATCGATGATGAAAAAGCTGGCGGCGATGATGCCGGTTATGGTGCCGCGTAGTTTGACCCACTCGTCATCGGCTAAATACCATGCAAGGCCCGCTGAAATGCACAGCATGACGATGCCAAAAAGCGCAAGGCCGCCGGTAACATCGATCTTCGTCAAATACTGGAACAGCACCAATGCAAAGCCCACCACAATGCCAACCATTGCCGCTGTCTGCAGATCCGTCATTTTGGCCATGGCATAAAAAAGTAGCCCAGTGAGGATATCGACCGCAAACGGCAACCGGTTATGTTTGGCAAAGACACCTGACGAAAACGGATTGGGTTGATCGCCTTTCACGCTGCTATGCGCAATAATATTGGCGCGGTATTTTTCGGGAAAAGCTGGTGTGATCCCGGGATGGCTCTCATGAACCACCGCGCCATCCACACGAACAATGATCCCTGTTTTCCAGTTGCCAATATAGCCCAACTCTACTTCCAGCGCACGACCATCCGGTAACGTGCTGGCCAAGCGGTGGTTGCGCACCGCGTCTGGCCCCATCAGCGGCGTGCAATCGGACGCTTGCTCAACATCCAGCATCGACAGGTTGGAATGCAGGCCATCACTCTGTGCGAAACTGCGCACAACAAATTTCAAGCCATCGACCGAGAAATGCCGGGTCGGGTATCGCCACCACGTAAACGCCATCAGCCCAAAGCCGCCTGTTTTTCCTCGGCCAGCCTATCAAGCTCGGCACGGCTTTTCTTTTCGCTCGCAGATTTCAACTGTCCGCATGCTGCCATGATGTCGCGACCTCTTGGTGTGCGCACAGGCGCGCTGATGCCGTTCGAAAAAATCAGCGTGCTGAACGCGCGGATGCGTTCGGGGGTTGAACATTCATAGTCCGCACCGGGCCATGGGTTGAACGGGATCAAATTGACTTTGGCGGGCAGCCTGTAATGCTTAATAAGGCGGACGAGTTCACGCGCATCATCGTCGCTGTCGTTCTTTCCCTTTAGCATCACATATTCAAACGTGATCCGCCGTGCGTTGCTAGCTTGCGGATAATCGGCACAAGCCTGCAGCAATTCTTCGATGCCATATTTGCGGTTTAGCGGGACGATTTCGTCTCGGATTTCCTTTGTCACTGCATGCAGCGACACGGCAAGGTTCACACCGATTTCCTCGCTTGCCCGTTTCATCATAGGCACAACGCCACTGGTCGATAATGTGATGCGTCGTTTCGACAGCGCAAGGCCGTCACCGTGCATGACAACCTTCATAGCATCACGGACATTGTCGAAATTATACAGCGGTTCGCCCATGCCCATCAGCACAATGTTGGTCAGCATCCGGCCATCGGCTGTATAGTGCCCGCCTTCGTCATCCTCGTCATCGTCCGCATTGACGGCGGCCATATTGCCCTTTGGCCATTCGCCAAGCGCATCACGCGCCAGCATGACCTGGCCGACAATCTCACCTGGGGTCAGGTTGCGCACCAGCCGCATCGTACCGGTATGACAAAACCGGCAATTCAGCGTGCACCCTATCTGCGAGGAGATGCACAAAGTCCCGCGATCCGCATCGGGGATAAAGACCATCTCGTAGTCCTGCGCATCGTCGGTACGCAGCAACCATTTGCGCGTGCCGTCATTACTGACCTGTGCCTCGATCACTTCGGGGCGGCCGATGACAAACCGCTGCGCAAGCCAAGGCCGCATCGGTTTGGCCATATCCGTCATCAGTTCAAAATCGGTGATGCCGCGGTGGTAGATCCAGTGAAACACCTGTTTAGACCGCAGCTTCGCTGCTTTTTCATCCAGCTGTGATTCAAGGAACAGCTGACGGATTTCCAAATGGCTAAGGCCGATTAGGTCAATGCGCCCATCGAGACGCGGGGTGATCGCACGCGGAGTAACAACAGGATCAATATAGCCGGGAATTTGCATGGAAAGCGCCTATAAGGATGTGTGGCACCGAAAGCGAGTCATACGCTATTTCGTCGCACATCCCAGTGCCGCTGCATCAATGGCGCTGGCGGCACCGCGCAGAGCATAGGCATCAGTGATACCGCTGCTCTGCACACTCATAGATTGCGAGGAACGCATCGCCGCAATGATTGCTAGGTCCATAGAACGATCCTTGGCGCGCCCTCCATTACCATCGGGTGCAAGCTGAAACCGACGCCCGCCGACAGACAGCGTGATACCCGCACTGTCGCTGCGCGCGCGCGAAAGGCGCACGTAAATCTGGTGGCTTAATCCGCGTTTTGGCCAAAATCCGACTGAAACATAGCCACCTGTGCCGCTGCTTTCATCGGGCGCGCCAATTGCATAACAACGCGGAACCTCTGCATCTTTGAACGCGGCCCAGCTTTGATACGCGCCCAGCCGCTCCTTTGCGAGCAAGGGCCCGGCAATCACGCACAGCAAAAGCGTAGCTGCCGTCCTCAAGCCTTTTCTCCCTCACCTTCGCCAAGCGTCACAATCTGTTCCACACCGTCACAGATCATCACCATGCTGCCCTGTGGTAAGCTATCAGCGATTGGCGCATCAAAGGTTGGCAGCACCGGTAAGTCCAGCAGCAACCCACGCAACACGCGCGCTGACATACCGTGCATCAAAACGATCGCATCGCCGGGTTCGGCCAGCGCTTCGTCGATCCAGCTATTAAGGCGGACCGCTATATCATCATACCACTCACCGTTCGGAGGCTTGATCGAAAACAGGCGATATTCGAGATTGACGATTGGCCCCGTCTCCGAAGCAATCTCCGCATAGGTCCGTTCCGACCAGTCGCCGACATCAATTTCCTGCAGCCGGTCGTCAACCTTAGTCTGATGCCAGTCAGCGCCAATATGCTCCGCCACGATTGCCAAAGTTTGCAGCGCGCGGCCAGCGGTGGACGACCATAAAACAGGGGCGGACTGACCAGCAAACCACGGTGCAACCGCGCGCCCCATCGCATCGGCCTGCACAAATCCTGCACGGGTCAGCGGCGTGTGCAGTGCCTGTTGGCCCTGCATACGGTGCACCGCATTATATACCGTCTCGCCGTGCCGCGCGATAAACAGCCGTTTTCCGTTGGTGTTCACTCTGCATGCCTTCACAAATTTTTCGCCTTCTTCCACAGATTTATCCGCCGTGCAAAGCCAATCCGCTTGCCCTAAAGGGTATAGTTGTTAAGAAAGATTCGCGGAATTGCAGGCAGTTTCGATGATGTTTTGCAAATGTGCCGATATGGCCATTAGGGGATAGGACTAAGATGAAAGCGACTATCGAGCGCGCGACTTTGCTCAAAAGCCTGGGCCACGTGCAATCCGTGGTGGAGCGGCGCAATACCATCCCCATTCTGTCCAACGTATTGATTGAGGCCAGCGAAAACGGCGCGATCAAGCTGACGGCGACTGACCTTGACCTGCAAATCGTCGAAACGCTTTCAGGTGATGTCGAGATCGCGGGCAGCACAACAGTGTCGGCGCATACCTTGTTCGAAATCGCCCGCAAAATGGCGGACGGCAGCCAAGTGCAGTTGCATGCTGCCGATGGCCGGATGGCGATTAATGCTGGCCGCGCACGCTTTTCGCTGGGCACTTTGCCGCGCGACGATTTTCCGATGATTGCCGAGGGCGAACTGCCGACCAGTTTTGAACTCTCGGCGGCTTCGCTAGTGCAGATCATCGACAAGACGCGCTTTGCAATTTCTACCGAGGAAACGCGCTATTACCTCAATGGTATTTTCCTGCATGTCACAGAGGACGGCGAGCCATCTTTGCGTGCCGCGGCAACTGACGGCCACCGGCTAGCGCGCGTAACATTGCCGCGCCCAACGGGTGCAGAGGGCATGCCCGACGTTATTGTTCCACGTAAATGTGTGGCTGAAGTGCGCAAGCTGCTTGATGAAAGCGGCGATAACAATATCCAAATTGACCTGTCGGCATCGAAAATCCGCTTCACCTTTGACAACGCAATCCTGACATCGAAACTGATCGACGGCACCTTCCCGGATTACACTCGCGTTATTCCGACAGGCAATGACAAGCTGCTAAAAATCGACCCCAAAAGCTTTGCCGAGGGTGTTGACCGCGTAGCGACCATCGCCACCGAAAAAACCCGCGCAGTCAAAATGGCGCTGGATAAAGACAAGATCACTCTGTCCGTCACCAGCCCAGAAAACGGCACAGCAGCAGAGGAAGTTCCCGGCAGCTATGGCGATGACAGTTTTGAAATCGGCTTCAACGCCCGCTACCTTCTCGACATATTGAGCGAGATTAAGAGCGACACAGTAGAGCTACATTTAGCCGACGCCAGCGCGCCGACTTTGATCCGCGAAAATGACAAATCGCCCGCGCTGTATGTGCTGATGCCCATGCGGGTTTAACCCCGCAGACATCAGTTTATTCTGGATAAAAAAAGGGCGGCTTTAGGGCCGCCCTTTTCGTTTGTGCTTTTACAGCGATCAGAATTTCTGACGTGCAGTGATCCCGATGGTGCGTGGCTGGCCAATGTTGAAGCCAAGCCGTGCGCGACCGCCGCGTTCACGGTCAAACGCCAGCAACGCATTTTCATCGAACAGGTTATTGGCGTAAACAACCAGCGACAGACCACTGTCAAAATCGACACCCGCGCTGAGGTTAACCAACTGATAATCTGGCAATGTCAGGTTAACTGTAGTTGCAGACGCAGCAGGAGCTCCGCCAAAGGGCAGGTTATGCGTGAAACTGCGCACACTGATTTCCTGGTCGCTTGGTTGCGTGAACCGATTCGACACATGCTGGATCGTTGTCGCTACATAGCCTTCGCCGCCACCAATGGGGAAGTTATAGGCAACGTTGCCCGACATCTGGAACTTTGGCACCGAAGGCAGACGGTTGCCATCACGGATACCGCCAATGACGGCGCCAGCACCCGAAGTTACGGTCGAGTCAAACTTTGAATCGAGAAGGCTTCCCGACACGCCAAATTCCCAGTTATCATCAGGCTTTGCGCTGAATTCAAACTCAAGGCCTGCCGAATGCGCTTTGGGAACGTTAAAGACGATGCGCGAAGAACAGGTTCCGGCGTCCAAAGTGACCTGAAGGTTCTTGATATCAGTGTAGAAAGCGCCTGCATTAAAGCGGATACCGCCCGACTGCGCCTTCACACCCAGTTCGTAGTTCCACAGGGTTTCGTCGCCATAATCCTGAAACCCGCCAAAAATGGCAGCATCGCCGGGTGAGCAGAGCGGAATGTTAAGCGGATCGTTTACACCGCCAAGACGGAAACCTTTTGATGCTTGGGCATTCAGCTTCACATCGTCGCTAATGTCATAGCTGAGCAAAACGCGCGGGGTAAAACCATCTGACTTTGTCCGGTCAGTGCGGTTATCACCATTGGCAAACAGACCGCCAGAGACGAAATCGCGCACTTCTTTAAAGTCATAATAGCGGCCACCGACGGTCGCCGTCAGACGGTCCGTCAGATCATAGCTCGCCTCGCCAAACACTGCGAACTGCTTAATATCATACGGCAGATCAGCATTATAAGGCGAGTTCAGGTTAGTGAAGCCGTTGGCAACCGCCGCAGAAGTGCCCGCACCAAGCCGTGCATCAGTGGCTGCTTGATAGCCCGGAGTTGGTAAGCGCTGGCGGTAGAACCGGTCGATATCGGTGTAGAATGCACCGACCACCCATTGTAACGGGCCATCACCATTGGATGACAGTCGCAATTCTTGCGATAGTGTTTTCAGGTCGGTGGTGTCCCGCAGATTTGATGGCAACAACACGCCTGCTGCCGGGAAGCCCAGATCGACCGACACCGAGCCTGTCAGAGCACTGGCATCGCGGCTGACAAGAATATCACGGTTCATATACGATGTCACCGACGTGATATCGACGCCGCCCAAACCAATTTTGATCACCGCATCGGCAAGCAAAGTTTCATCAACGAATTTTTCGCGCAGCTGCAAAAACTGCTGCCGCTCGTCAAACGTCACTGCCGGACGTGTGGTGGTAAACGGATTGGCGTAGAGGTTATACACTTCCTGACGGTTGAAGCCGTCGGTCGCGATTTTCTGATACACTACACGCGGTGTGATGCTGAAGCTGTCGGACGGTGCAAAAGTCAATGCGATCCGGCCACCATAACGCTCGCCGCTGTTTACATCTTCGGATACGCCGCCGCCTTCACGCAGTGCATCAATAAAGCCGCCGTAACGTGTGTAATAACCCACAGCGCGAACAGCCAAGGTATCGCCCAAAGGTAGGTTTACAGCGCCCTTCAAATGGCCACCAAAATCATCACCATCGACAAGGTTTACATTGCCTTCGACAAGACCCTCGGTCACGCCGGTTTTGGGCTGGTTAGTAATGTAGCGAACGGTGCCGCCGATGGAGCCTGAGCCAAACAACGTGCCTTGAGGGCCGCGCAATGTTTCAACACGGTTCAGGTCAAACAGGTCCAAATCGGGGGTGAACAGCGAAAGTGAAACGACGGATTCGTCCAGATAGACGCCGACCTGTTCCTTGACGCCGGGTTGGTCACGAACGATCTGTCCAGCGGACACGCCGCGAATGGCAACTTGGCTTTGACCAGGCCCGAGGTTCTGCACTGCAAGACCGGCGACATTGCGTGACAAATCTTCGAGTGTCACAGCGCCTGAGCGCTGAATATCCGCTGCAGTCTGCGCATTAATAGAAAACGGAATGTCCTGAAGATTAGCATCACGCTTAGTTGCGGTAACGATGATTACGTTTTCGTCATCAACATCATCTGCCTCTTGTGCAAAGGCAGCTTGTCCTTGTGCCAACATGGCAATGAGTGAGGCACCCAAAGCTAAGCGTGCAAAACGAATGGATTTCCGGCTTGAAAGGGGGTTTCTCATATCAATCTCCCGTTAAACTGCGCGACTGTTCTCGGCGCTGCGGTGCAACTAATACGCCTTTGCCTTACAAATAGTTACCCCAAAGACATTCCCGTTTTACAAATTATGGGTGGTTGTCACATTTATGCAACAAAGAACCGCCCGGTCCTCAAATCGAGGCCGGGCGGAAAGTTGGACGTTCGCGGGAGGAACGTGGTGAGGCGGGAGAACTGGGAGAGGCGTATTCTCCCGCCAAACTGTGAAACTGTTGGTGGGGAACGTCGCCTTAATCGGCCGCGTCCCCCAGAAACTTTAGTAATTATACGCGCGCTCACCATGTTCGGAGAGGTCAAGCCCTTCGCGTTCTGCTTCCTCGCTGGGGCGCAGGCCGATAGTGAATTTAAGAGCGTAGAAGAGCACTGCCGAGACAACGCCTGTCCAGATGACGGTGGTGCCAACGGCCCAGAGTTGCGAGACGAATTGGTCGGCCATTACATATTCGCCGGGAATGGCCGGGAATACAGTGTAATTAACCCAACCCTGTCCACCAAGCGCGGGGTCAGCAACAATCGCTGTGCCAAGCGCACCAACGATACCGCCAACGCCGTGCACACCGAACACGTCAAGCGTATCATCGTATTTCAGCTTGTTCTTGATAACAGCGACAAAGACATAGCAAACGCCTGAGGCTACAAAGCCAAGCACGATGGAGGTCATTGGTGCAGCAAAACCACTGGCAGGCGTGATTGCAACTAGGCCAGCGACTGCTCCAGTAACAGCTCCCAGCAGCGACGGCTTGCCATGATGCAGCTGTTCAATCATGCACCACGCGACAGCAGCAGCGGCCGTTGCGACAAAGGTGTTGATAAAGGCAAGTGCGGCAAGGCCATTGGCTTCAAGGTTGGAGCCAGCGTTAAAACCGAACCAGCCCACCCACAAAAGCGAAGCGCCGATCATGGTCATGGTCAGGCTGTGCGGCGGTGTTGCTTCTTTGCCAAAGCCGATGCGCTTGCCAATGATAAGGCAGCCGACAAGTCCGGCGATACCCGCATTGATGTGGACGACTGTGCCGCCAGCAAAATCGAGCGCAGCTTTGCCCCACAGAAATCCGTAATCTGTTGGTGCATCAACCAAGAAGTCAGGTCCAGCCCAATACCATACCATATGTGCGATCGGGAAATAGGCAAACGTCAACCATGCAACGGTGAACAGGATCAGCGGTGTAAACTTAATACGCTCTGCAAATGCGCCGACAATCAGCGCTGGCGTGATGCAGGCAAAGGTCATCTGGAACACGACAAAGGCGTATTCTGGAATATAGACATTATTGCTGAATGTGGCCGCATAGGTCGAGGTGGTAACGCCGGCCAGAAACACCTTTGAAAAACCACCGATAAATTCGTTACCGCTGGTGAATGCTAGGCTGTAGCCATAAGTGACCCAAACCAAAGCCGCCACCGAAACGATCATAAATACCTGCATCAACAGGCTAAGCATGTTTTTTGTCCGTACAAGGCCGCCGTAGAATAACGCAAGGGCTGGCACTGACATCAGCAAGACCAACGCAGAGCTAATCAGCATCCACGTCGTGTCGCCCTTATTCACCATAGTCGCCATTTGTTCGACCGTTGGTGCCTTTATCGGCCCAGCTGCTGCGGGCGCAGCGGAAGCAGCCGTTGCCGCGGCCTCCTGCGCAAATGCAGGGAGCGCCGCAAACAGGCTTACCCCTGCCGCTCCTATCCATTTCAGAGTTTTCGTCATTGTTGTTTCTTCCCTATTTGTCGTCAGAGTTTATATGAATTTACAGCGCCGATGCATCTGTTTCGCCAGTGCGGATGCGTGTTGCGCCGACAAGATCCAGTTCAAAGATCTTGCCATCACCGATAGATCCGGTTTCCGCTGCAGCCTGAATCGCCTCGACCACAGATGCGGCGGCGTCGCTGGAACAGGCGACTTCGATTTTGATTTTGGGGATCATGTTCGTGGTATATTCGGCGCCGCGATACACTTCGGTCTGGCCTTTTTGGCGACCAAAGCCTTTCACTTCGGAAACAGTCATTCCCGACACGCCAAGCCCGGCAAGCGCTTCGCGCACCTCATCCAGCTTATGCGGTTTGATAATGGCGATGATGTACTTCATGCAGATGCCCCCAGAATATTTTTGTATCTCGAGATAACTCTGCAAAGCCTGTGCCATTGGCGGAAATGCGTGCTTTTTATAGATTAAAGATGCTGCAATGCACAAATATTCAGCAGAGAACTCAATCTTAATTGCCTAATTATTGGGCAGAATTATAACTAGCCTAATAATTAGGCATGTCGGATTTCCGCCCATAACGGCAGATGGTCCGATGCTAGCTTGGCAAGCTTTGAGTTATGCGCATCTGCCGCATCCACAACGATATCGTGACTGACAATGATCCGGTCCAGCCGTGCCACCGGCTTGCGGCTGTGGAAACTGGGCGGGGTTTTCACCAGCCGGTGATGATGAAAGGCAAATTCGGACAGCGCGCCCCTATCCGACCATTGGTTGAAATCGCCCAAAATAACGGTTGGCAAATGCTGCGGCGCTGCATCAAGGTGCGCCAGTATCGCCCGGATTTGCCGCCGCCGCCAAAGCCCAGACAGGTCAAGGTGCACGCCTAATACCCTAAGAGCTAGACCTTTGATCCTCAGCTCTGCGACGACCGCTCCGCGCGGCTCAAGCGTCGGGATGATCAGCGGCTGCGCGTGCCGGACCTCGATCCCTTTCCGGACCAAAATCGCATTGCCATGCCAGCCGATGCCATGCGCACGCCCGCCAAAATCCACCGGCACATAATCGCTGTTTTCCAGAAACATATGATGCGGAATGGCGCTGACCCGCAATCCAAAGCGGCGGTCCGCCTCTTGCAGCGCCACAACATCGGCATCGATTTCACGCAACACCGCCAGCACCCTTTCGGGGTCTCGCTTTCGGTCCGTGCCGATGCATTTGCGGATGTTATAGGTCGCGACCTTTAGCGGCTCCATAGTGTGTTTCTTAGTCGAATGTTGGCAGCACAGAATAGCCCTTTATTATGTTCGCATTTCGTTCTAATTCCAAATCTGGAAGGGTCGAATCATGGCAACAAATTTGGAGAAAAGCTGCGACGGCGCAGCAGCGGTCGCACGGGGGGTCAGCCGGTTGTTCCTGCACCACCAGATTATGGTGCAATCCGAAGTGACTTTGCGCAACCACCGCAGAGCCGACCTAATGGGGATAAATGCCAAAGGCGAGATTATCATCGTCGAGATCAAATGCGCGCGCGGCGATTTACTGGGGGATCAGAAATGGCCCGAATATCTCGATTATTGCGATCGGTTTTTCTGGGCAGTGCCATCGGGGTTTGATTATTCGCCGATTGAGAGCGAGGCGTTCTTGCCCGAACGCACTGGCTTGATCGTCGCCGATGCCTATGATGCACAGATTATCCGACCAGCAGCGCTGGTGCCGCTTGCTGCTGCACGCCGCAAAGTCGAAATGCAGCGGCTGGCGAGGCTTGCAATGCGCCGGTTGATGGGGATTGCCGACCCCGAAATGGCACTAGAGGCGGTTTGGGTGGAGTGACGATAAAACTAAGCCCCTCCTCTTTAGGGGAGGGGTAGCGAGACTTAGCATCTTTGATGCTTAGTCGCAGCGGGGTGGGGATTTGGGCCCACAATTCGACACTAACAAGCCCCACCCCAACCCCTCCCCTGAAGGGGAGGGGCTTAGACCTTACCCTTTTGGATTATACCAGATCGGCGAAGTATAGGCACGCTCTTGCGATTTCAGTTCCGTCACTGGCGGCAATTTCGCCCCGTAACGTAGCGCATCAAACAGTACCCAGCGCGGCGTGGGGATTTCAAGAACGCGAACATAATAGAACGCCCGCTGCGCTGCATTAAATTCTGGGTCCGTCCATATCGTGCGAAGCTCCGGCGCACCAATGCTGTTGGTATAGCTTGCCTTTGCAATGTCGACTGTATCGCCAACCGGCGTGAGCTTCCCGCCTGAAAGACTGCGCTTGTCGGGGGAAGACCAAACAACGTCAAAGATTTTCTCGCGCATCGTCCCCGATGCATCGACCCAACCTTTGACGATCTGCACGCGGTCAAGGTTTGCCCCCTCAGGGTCTTTCAATGCAGAAATCAAAAAGCTTGGCTTACCACTGCCCGCTTTCATATCTGCGCCCATCGGCACTCCGCGCGCATAGCCAGCCGCCACCCAGTCGCCTGTCCAGTCTTTATCGGTAAAGTCCCAGCCGCCAAATATGCGCAGCTGCATACGCGGGCCAGTGGTCGCAAACACTTCGCGCCGCGTCATCGCATCAAAAATGGCCGCACGGGTATTGGCCGTTGCCCAAACAGCCGCATAGCCCCCCGCCAGATAGTGCCAACCAATCCGTCCTTGTCGCGTACCAAGATTTTGGGCTTGGCCCGCACGCAGTGCATTGGGCTCGTTGCCGGAATGTTTGCCAAAGAAGTTATTCTCGTCCGCCGTTGCAAGGCCGGTATGGCTATCAGTTGAACCGATTAGTCCAAACTTATAGGGATTCACTCCGGTTTTCGCTTCAATCGCCAAGCCGCGCTTCAACGCTTCACGCACATAATCGCCGCCAAGCATGTTTGGCGTTTTCGCCTTTTGCATGGTCAGATTACCCAGATCCCAACCCGCATCGCCAAATCCTGCAAATTCATCATTGGGCGAAAGAAACGGATGCGCCTCGCTATCTCCTTTGATCTGGGTGATTTCGACCAATGGCTCACGCGCGGCGCGGCGGCGCGCATAGTCCGCAGTCATCGCACCGCCGCCCGGCGCAACCATTTCAAACATCAGGCCATTGGACAGATTACTATTATGCGGGATCGCCAGCATCTTGCCGCCAGTTTTCTGTTCATAAGCATCCATATAGTCCCACAATTTATCGACAGTGTCTGTCCCTTCGGTTTGGGGATCATAGGGTCGCACTTGATCGGCGCGGGGCTTTCCATCGCGGAACATGACGACGCGGTGCAGATTGTCGCCGTTCGGCATCAACGTATATTCAAAGCCCATAAAGGCGGTGAATTTGCCAGGCTCGTTATACCGTTCAACAATCCCGGTATGGCTGTTCCAGATTTTCAGATTATTCTTACGCGTTTGTTCGCGAGGCAGAATGCCCGTTAGCTTCCCCTCGCCCGCCATCGCGATCAATTCGCCAGTGGCCCGCTGCATGCCCTGTGGCCCTTCGTGCATCATGTCGTGCCAGCGCAGCAGCGTCTTATCTTTAATCAGGAAACGGGGTGCATCATACAACGCTTTAGTCGCACCAAGCCCGCCTGAATGGTCAGCGATGACGAGGAAATCGAGCGGACGGTCAAGCTTTGCCTTTAGCCCCCAGGTCGAGGTCACTTCCTCACCACGGGCAAAGCGCAGTGCTTCTTCGGGACCAAGCTTTACGCCAAAGCCAAAAGCATCAATAGAGTTAGACGTGTGAAGATGCGTATCGCCCCACAATAATTTGGTCGCAACGCCGCTGGTAATTTCTGCATCGCTAGTGGTTTGCGCATCGGCAGCTTTGCTGGCTAGGCGGCTGTCAGAAACTTTGCCGCTGACCCAGATAACGCCAACGCCAATTACAACTGCCGCCGTTGCCCCTAATAGGATCTTGCCGAATTTGCCCATTTCACTCTCCCTTATGCTGAAAGCTGCGCGTTTCTGAATCGTTCGTCAATATCTTGGCGAGAGAGAATGCTATGACGTTACGTCAGGGGTAGCCTCAAGCTAAACCTGATGCCGGTAGGTCGTTGATCCTGATGTTCTGTAAGGCCAATGACTTGCTGCGCGCGACCTACCGACGACTCAGCGGCATAGGTGCCAAACAGCCGGTCCCATAAGGTAAGCGCAAAGCCGTAGTTTCTTTGCTGCTCTTTCAGAATAACGCTGTGGTGGACCAGATGCATGTCCGGCGTAACCAGAACGCGCCGGAGCAAGCGGTCCAAGCCTTTTGGCAGTTCGACATTCCCATGATTAAAGATCGCGTTGGCCGCCAGCCATATTTCGAATGCGATAATGACGGGAGCTGTGACGCCCAGTGCAATGACCCAGCCGATTTTCCAGAATACGGAAAAGACGATTTCTCCGGGATGAAAACGGATTGCGGTGGAGGCATCAAGATCGGGGTCCGCATGGTGGACTTTATGCAGTCGCCATAAAAATGGAACTTTGTGGGTCAACAGATGCTGCAACCACATCGCGAAATCGAGGAGGATGAACGACGCAATCACTTCGGTCCAAAGCGGCAATGCAAAGACGTTGAAAAGACCTATTCCATCACCATTCGCCCAGATCGCCACTGTTGGCACAGCCACAACCCATGCAAGTACCCAGATCGCAGCACGGCTAGTGGCGAGCAATAAAAGCGCGCTCCGCCAGCGCGCGACACGACCAAAACGAAGCGTCCGTCTTGGTCGTGCAATTTCAGCAAGGGCAACCAATGCAAACATCACCGCTGGCAAGAGCGTGATCAGAATTGCGTTTTGGTCATCCATCGGTCACGCCGCTTCGGTCTCCAGTGTCGGGTAGTCAGTATAGCCGACTGGACCGGGCGAATACCATGTCCGGTAATTATCAGGCGCAATCTCTGCCCCTGTCCGCAACCGCTCCGCCAGATCAGGATTGCCAATATAGGGCCGACCAAAGCTGATCGCATCGGCAAGGCCGCTGGCAAGATCGGCCTGCGCACTTTCAAACGTATATTCCTGATTAAGCACCAACGGGTTGGTAAACACTTTTCGAATTTCGGGTGATACGCGCGGCACATCGCTTTTGCCGAAATTGCCAAACGGTTTTTGTTCGCGCAATTCAAGGAAGCCGATGCCGATTTTCTGTAACGCCGCCGCTGCTGCCGTAAACAACGCAACAGGGTCGGAATCGTCGCAGCCTTGTGTTTCACCATTGGGTGACAAGCGCACCGATGTGCGGTCTGCGCCAATCGCATCGGCCACAGCCTGTGTCACTTCGGACATCAGGCGGATGCGATTTTCGATGGAACCGCCGTATTTATCGTCACGCAAATTGGCGTTATCGCGCAGAAACTGGTCGAGCAAATAGCCGTTGGCGCTGTGAATCTGCACACCGTCAAAACCAGCCGCGATCGCGTTTTTTGCGGCATGGACATAATCGGCAATGACGCGCGGAATTTCGTCTAAGGTTAAGGCACGCGCCGCAACATAGGGCTTTTTTCCTTCTTCGGTATGGGCATCGCCCGGTGCAGTCGTCGCTGATGATGATACCGGCTGCGCGCCATCCAGAAAGTCCGAGTGGACCAAACGGCCCATATGCCACAATTGCAGGATGATCCGGCCGCCTGCTTCATGCACCGCCTCAGTCACTGGCTTCCACGCCGCGACCTGTTCGTCGGACCAGATGCCGGGGGCTGATGGCCAGCCTAGGCCTTCCTGACTGATCCCTGTCGCTTCGGCGATGATAAGCCCGGCGTTTGCGCGCTGTGCATAATAATCGGCTTTCAGCTGCGTTACCGGCACATGCTCGCCTTCGCTGCGTCCGCGCGTCAGCGGGGCCATCAAGATGCGGTTAGGTGCAGAAATTGCACCGAGTTGTATTGGATCAAAAAGGCTGGTGGTCATGGCTGGATGCTTTCCCTATGTATTTTGCTTGCGACATACATGCGGATGTGAGTTGCGAATTGCAACGGGGGTTTATGACTAGCAAGGAAATCTTTCGGCGACCCGCCGGTCTGGTCTTGCTTGCTTTGCTAGGCGGCAATCTGGCTTTGGCCTTTGGTCCGTGGATGGTGCGTAGCGCCGATGTCGGGCCCAGCGCCTCTGCATTTTGGCGGATGGCATTGGCAGTTCCGTTCCTGTTTCTGATTGCAAAGGGCACCGGCAAGCCGCTGGCCCTGTCCAGACAGGCGCTCTACTGGACGATGGCTTTATCAGGCGCGTTTTTTGCCTTGGACCTTGCCGCATGGCACATCGGGCTTTTGCAAACAAAGCTTGCCAATGCGACGTTGTTTGCCAACGCGGCCAGCCTGTTGTTTCCCGTCTGGGGCTTCTTTCTCGCCCGTGCTTTGCCAAACCGCCTTGAGGGATTTGCATTTGCATTGGCCGTCGCCGGAACCGCTTTGCTATTGGGCCGTTCTGCCGAGCTTTCGACAGAAACGCTGATCGGCGATTTGTTATGTTTGGCCGCCGGGGTTTTCTACACAGCATATCTGATCGCGATCATGCAGGCGCGCGAAGAACTCGACAATTGGGTGTTGCTGGCTTGGTCGACACTTGCAACAGCACCGCCTTTATTGCTTATCGCCCTTGGGTTGGGTGAGCAGATCATTCCGCAGAACTGGACGCCTGTGATTTTGCTTGCGATTATCAGCCAGCTGATCGGACAAGGACTGATGGTCTATGTTTTGGGGAAAGTCAGCCCGCTGTTATTCGGACTTGCTTTGCTGACGCAACCCATCGTGTCGGCACTTGTCGGATGGCTGGAATATGGCGAAGTGCTGACACTGGTTGATGGGGTCGGGGCCGGGCTTATCGCCGGGGCGCTTATCATGGTTCGCCTTGCAGAAGCGCCAGCCAAGGCCTAGATTGTCGATATGCAAACACACATGCTCCCTGCTGACCCGACACTTAATGAAATCCGCGAGGCGCTTGCACCCCGTTTGGCAGCGCACGCCGCCTTTGATGGCTGGAATGATCTCGCGGTCGAATCGGCATGTGCAGAAATTGGCCTTGACCCTGATCTGGGTAAGCTTGCGCTAAAGGGCGGGGCAATGACGTTGATCGATGCGTGGATCGCATCGGTTGATGCGGAAATGGCGCTGCGCCTGCCGCCCGAAAAATTAAGCGCGATGAAAATCCGTGACAAGATTACAGCGCTGGTTGCCACGCGCTTGGAAATTGCAGCACCCGACCGCGAAGGGCAAAGGCGCGCGCTAGCAATTATGGCGATGCCGCAAAACATCGCAGCGACCGCACGCATCGGCTGGCGCAGCGCGGACCGGATGTGGCGGCTGGCTGGGGATACCGCGACAGATTTCAACCATTATACCAAACGGATGACGCTGTCCGCAGTCTATGCCTCGACCTTATCCGTGTTCGTCAATGACGAGAGCGAGGATTTCGCTGATACCCGCGCGTTCCTTGACCGCCGCATCGGCAATGTCATGCAATTTGAAAAGGTGAAGGCGCAGGCAAAGTCCCGGCAGGATATGATTCCAAGCCTATCACGCTTTATCGGACGACTACGCTACCCCCCGCGCTGATTCCCTACTTGCTTTTATTGCGAAGCGTTTGCAAAAGGGCGCAATGAACCTCGATACTCTCCCTATCGGCGCAATTGCCCGGATCAGCACGATTGATTGGGCAGCGATTCCCGAAACTGAGGGCCATCGGCTTCGGTCTTTGGGGATTGATGCAGGCGCGCTGGTCGAACCGATGCACAAAGGCATCCTATTCTGGCGCGACCCGATCTCAGTGCGCGTAGGCCGAATGACAGTTGCGCTACGCCGCAAAGTCGCCCTCGCGATACAATGTGAAGCCGCGGCATGACCGAAGCAGTTCCTCTGGTCGCATTGGTCGGCAACCCGAATGCTGGCAAATCCGCTTTGTTCAACGCACTAACCGGGGCGCGGCAAAAAATTGCCAATTATCCCGGCGTTACGGTGGAGCGGAAATCGGGGCGGGCTTCGCTTGCCGATGGCCGTCCGGTCGAGCTGATCGATCTGCCCGGTGCCTATAGCCTAGAGCCGGACAGTCTTGACGAAGCTGTGACGCGCGATGTTGTGCTGGGACGGCTGGAAGGTCAGCGCCGGCCCGATGCGTTGGTCGTTGTGCTCGACGCGGGCAATCTCGATAACCATCTGCGCTTTGCGCTTGAACTGATTGGCCAAGGCCTGCCGGTCGTGGTCGCACTAAACATGGTCGATCTGGCAAAACGCGACGGGCTGGAGCTTGATGCCGCGCTGCTTTCGGCGGAATTGGGCGTGCCGGTGGTCGAAACGGTCGCGGTGCGCAAGCGCGGTTTGGATGCGCTGATCGGTGCTTTGGGGACAGCGTTGCTATCACCCGCAACTCCTAACGCCGCCCCTGTCACCGATCGCAAAGCCATCGCCCAAACAGCACATACCCTTGCCCGCAAAGCGATTATCAGTGAAACACAGGGTCGCCAATGGACGCGGAGGCTGGACAGCGTGCTGCTGCATCCGGTCGGCGGGGTCGTTGTGTTGCTGGCGCTGCTTTTCGTGATGTTTCAGGCGGTCTATGCTTGGTCAGAGGCGCCGATTGGCTGGATAGAAAGTGGCTTTGCGTTCCTCACCCAGACCATAAACAGCGCAATCCCTGACAGCCTGTTCCGGTCGTTCCTAACCGAGGGCGTTATCGCAGGTGTCGGCGCAGTCATCGTTTTCTTGCCGCTAATTTTGATCCTGTTCCTGTTCATCCTGATACTCGAAGCCACAGGCTATATGACACGCGCCGCTTTTGTGATGGACCGCGCAATGGCCGCTGTTGGTCTATCTGGCCACAGCTTCATTCCGCTACTTTCATCCTTTGCCTGTGCGATCCCGGGGATCATGGCGACGCGGACAATCATGGATCAAAAGGAGCGGCTAGCAACAATCTTGATCGCACCATTGATGACCTGTTCAGCGCGGCTGCCGGTCTATACGCTGATCATCGGGGCGTTTATTCCAGCGCAAAGTGTTGGACCGGGCGTTGGCCTTCAAGGACTGGTGCTGTTTGCGCTGTATATTGCGGGCATCATCGGGGCAATGTTGGCGGCGGCGGTTATTCAACGCTTTGTCACAAGCAGCCGGGGCGGCAGTTTTCTGATCGAAATGCCGCGCTATCAAATGCCGCGTATCGGCGACATCGCCTTGGGGCTTTGGCAGCGCGCGTCAGTCTTTTTGAAACGCGCTGGCACGATCATCTTCATCTCGACTGTTATTTTATGGGTATTGCTCAGCTTTCCCAAAGTGCCAGAGGGAAGCGGGCAAAGTCAGGTAGAATATTCGGTCGCCGGACGGATCGCTGATGGCATCGAGGTGATCGTCGCCCCCGTCGGATTCAATCATGAAATTGCCCTATCGCTGATCCCTGCGATGGCGGCGCGCGAAGTCGCGGTGGCGGCGCTTGCGACCACCTACGCCATCGACGCGACCGATGAAGAGGCGCAAGCCAGCAGCCTTGGCGTGAAACTCGCTGGAAAATGGTCGTTGGCAACCGCGCTTGCGTTCCTAGCATGGTTTGTTTTTGCGCCGCAGTGCATCTCCACCATTGCCGTCACGAGGCGGGAAACCAATGGGTGGAAATGGCCAATTTTCATGGTCAGCTATTTGTTTGCACTTGCCTATATCGCCGCAGGGGCTACCTATTGGACAGCAACAGCGTTCGGCCTCGGCTAGGCGCAGAAATCCAAATAATGTAAGGCGAGGGAAGAACATGGCGGGTAGCGTCAACAAAGTGATTTTGGTCGGCAATCTGGGCGCTGACCCAGAGGTGAAAAGCTTTCAAAACGGCGGAAAAATCTGCAATTTGCGGATTGCGACGTCCGAAGACTGGAAAGACCGTCAGACCGGCGAAAAGAAAGAACG
This sequence comes from Sphingomonadales bacterium, assembly GCA_013297725.1. Lineage (GTDB taxonomy): Bacteria > Pseudomonadota > Alphaproteobacteria > Sphingomonadales > Sphingomonadaceae > Sphingorhabdus_B. The sequence continues at coordinate 55,139 of JAAFIB010000005.1, read as the reverse complement.
CACCGAATGGCACACTGTTGTGCTGAATTCCGAAGGGCTTGTGGGCGTTGCTGAACGTTTCCTGCGCAAAGGATCAAAGGTCTATATCGAAGGCGCGCTGCGCACCCGCAAATGGCAGGACGCATCTGGCAATGACCGCTATTCGACCGAAGTGACCGTTGCCGGTTTTGACGGCAAGCTAGTGATGCTCGATGGCGCCAAAGGCGGCGGTGGTGCAGGCGGCGGCTCTGGTGGTGGCTGGCAAGGCGGCGGCGCACCTGCAGGTGGCGGCGGTTCTGGTGGTGGCCAATCCGGCGGCGGCTGGCAGAGCGGTTCGTCCGGCTTTGGCGGCGGTGATTTTGCAGGGGACGATCTAGACGACGATGTGCCGTTTTGATTGGTTTGACCTATTCCCAAAGCTTCGTCATCCCGAACTCGATTCAGCATAATATGCAACGGTGGCGTGCTATCCCGATACAAGTTCGGGATGACGAAAAATTGGGGAAGTAGACTCGATGAACAAGCGGATTATCTTGTTGGCGCTGCTGGTAACAGCAGTCGTGGCATATTTTTGGTTTGGTCTCGGCCGTTACTTTAGCCTTGAGTTCGCGCAAGGCGCTTCCGAGTATATCGCTGAATATCAAGGTCGGCACCCCTTGGCCGTCTTTTTCGGTTTTGGTCTCTTTTACGTGACCTGCACTGCGTTATCATTGCCGGTTGCTGCGATTTTAAGTCTGTTGGCTGGCGCACTCTTTGGCCTCGAACTTGGCGTGGTTCTCGTATCCTTTTCTGCGCCCATAGGAGCAACTGTTGCGTTTTTGTCGGCAAGGTTCATTGCTCGCGATGCTGTCCTAAGCAAGTTTGGTTCAAAACTGCAAATGATCGAGGATGGCTTTCGAAAAGATGGCGCTTTTTACCTTTTCACGCTGCGGCTGATACCGGCGATACCGTTCTTTGCTGTGAACCTGCTGATGGGTTTAACGAACATTCGAGTGTTCACATTCTATTGGGTCAGCCAGCTTGCGATGCTTCCCGCTACAATTGTTTTCGTAAATACAGGCACACAGCTTTCGGAACTCCGAAGCTTAGAAGGTCTGCTGTCACCCATGCTGATTGGATCATTCGTTCTACTCGGCTGTTTCCCATGGATCGCACGCGGATTTGTTGCCGCTGCAAAGAAATTTAATGCCCGCTAATTGGAAAAAACCGCGCCGTTTCGACCGCAATCTGATTGTTATCGGTGCCGGTTCGGCGGGATTGGTATCTTCCTATATCGCCGCCATAGCACAAGCCAAGGTCAGCCTGATTGAGGCGCATGCGATGGGCGGCGACTGCCTGAACACCGGTTGTGTGCCGTCCAAAGCTTTGTTGAAAAGCGCCAAGGTTGCAAAGTCTGCAAAGGACAGTGCGCGCTACGGCGTGAATGTGTCTGACGTTAAGGTCGATTTCCCGGCAGTGATGCAGCGGTTGCAACAGGTCATCACCGACATCGAACCTCATGACAGTGTCGAACGCTTCACCGCTCTGGGTGTTGACTGTATCAAAGGCTATGCCCGGTTTGTTGACCCGTGGACGGTCGAAATCAAGCATGCTGATGGCGGATCAAGCACACTAACCTCCAAAGCTTTTGTGATCGCCACTGGCGCTGCTCCCGTTGTGCCGCCACTGCCCGGCATCGAAGATAGCGGCTATTTGACCAGCGAAACTTTGTGGGATGAAATGGCGACGCGCAAAGCCGTTCCCCAACGCTTAGTCATCCTTGGTGGCGGGCCAATTGGATGCGAACTGGCGCAAGCTTTTCAACGATTGGGATCGCAAGTCACCATCGTTGAAATGGCGGAGCGGTTAATGCTGAAAGAAGATGCCGAGGCAGCGGCGATGGTCGAGGCGGCGCTGAAATCCGAAGGCGTCGACATCCGCACAGGTCACAAAGCGGTCCGGTTTGAAGGCAAAGGGCGACTTGCTATCGCAGGACGCAATTCTGAAACGACGCTAGAATATGACGATATCATCATCGCTGTTGGCAGGCGCGCTCGCGTGTCCGGCTTTGGGCTGGAGGAGCTTGGGCTAGTCAAAGACGGCAAGCTTTCCGTCGATGAGTATCTGACCACTGCGCTATCGCACATCAAAGTCGCAGGTGACGTCGCAGGCAATCAGCAACTCACTCATGGCGCAAGCCATGAGGCTTGGTATGCCACCGTCAACGCGCTGGCCGCACCGTTCAAACGCTATAAAGCCGACTATCGCGTGCTGCCGCGCGTGACCTATACGGATCCCGAAGTTGCAACCGTTGGCTTGACCGAAGCAGAGGCACGTGATCGCGGTGTCGCCTATGACATTACCCGCTACGACCTCGACGATCTCGACCGGGCGATAGCCGATGGCGAAGCGCGCGGCTTTGTCAAAATCCTGACCACCCCCGGCAAAGACCGCATATTGGGCGCAACGATTGTTGGCAGCCATGCCGGCGAAATTATCGCGGAACTCGTGCTGGCGATGAAGCACAATATGGGACTGCGCAAAATCATGCAGGCCGTGCACAGCTATCCAACATGGGCCGAGGCAAGCAAATATGCGGCGGGGCAATATGGCCTCGCCCGCCAGCCTGTGCGACTACAACGGCTGGCCAAACGCTGGTTCGATTGGCGGCGGGGTTAGACTATTCCCTTTTGAGCAATAGATTTTTCATCTGATTGTGCCAAAAGCATCTCTGCAATCAGGCTGGAGACTTTCACATGCGCATTCTTCTGACCGGGGCGGCCGGCTTTATCGGCATGCACACTGCACAGAAACTATTAGCGCGCGGCGATGAGGTAGTCGGCGTTGATAGCCTTAATGATTACTACGAAGTCAGCCTGAAAGAGGCTCGACTAGCCCAGATTGCATCGCACCCCAATTTCGCGTTTCATAAGGTCGATATTGCCGACCGCGATGCTATGGCTGCTTTATTCGCCGAAGTTAAACCGAACCGTGTTGTCCATCTCGCTGCACAAGCAGGCGTGCGCTATTCGATCATCAACCCGCATGCCTATGCCGATGCCAATATCCAGGGCTTCCTCAATATCTTGGAGGGATGCCGCAACCGTGCGGTTGAACATCTGGTCTATGCCAGCAGTTCCAGCGTCTATGGAGGCAACACTGCGATGCCGTTCCGTGAGAGTGACAGTGTTGATCATCCGGTCAGCCTGTATGCAGCGACCAAAAAGGCCAATGAGCTGATGGCCCATACATACAGCCATTTGTTCCGTATTCCGACCACGGGTCTGCGGTTCTTTACGGTTTATGGCCCATGGGGGCGGCCCGATATGGCACCGGTGCTATTTACCAAGGCGATGCTAGAAAACCGCGTGATCGACGTCTTCAACAACGGAGATATGCTGCGCGATTTCACCTATATCGACGACATCGTTGAGGGCGTTGTCCGTGTGGTCGACAAAGCAGCGACGCCTGACCCGGATTATGATCCGGCTAAGCCCGATCCAGCAACGAGCAACGCCCCTTATCGCATATTCAACATTGGCAATAATGACCCGACCCGCTTGATGGATTTTATCGCAGCGATTGAAAACTCGCTCGGCGTAGAGGCGAAAAAGAACTTCCTACCGATGCAGCCGGGCGATGTCGTGGCAACGGCAGCGGATACAGACGCACTAGAGGGCTGGGCCGGTTTCCGTCCATCAACCGACATTAACGAAGGAGTCTCGCGCTTTATTGATTGGTATATGGATTATTATAAGGTCAATCGACACGCGGGTTGATTACTGCGTCCAAATCCCGCGCGTATCGATAATCGGTGCGGTCGTATTCGGTTTTAACGCTCTGAAGTATTTGTGGTCGACCAGCAGAACATGCAAATCGGCCTCAGCTGCATCTAGCATCGATACCAGTTCCGCATTCGGCAGCGTCTTGGGCAAAGCCTCGATATTCGGCTCGACCACTAACACTTTGCCGGAGTGCGACGCAGACAGGCTCTGCACGATTTCCAGCGCCGGGCTGTCGCGTAGATCATCGATGTCGGGCTTGAACGCGATGCCATAGCAAGCAACGGTCACATCCTCAGCCGATTTCGTTGCATTCGATTTCAGGAATGCCGCGATCTCAGCCTCGACCTTGGCGATTACCCAATGCGGCTTTGAATCGTTAACTTCGCGCGCGGTGCGGATCAGCTTTGCGTCCTCTGGCGCGGACGAGACAATAAACCATGGGTCACAGGCGATGCAATGGCCGCCGACGCCTGCCCCCGGCTGCAACACATTCACGCGCGGATGGCGATTGGCGAGACGGATCAATTCCCAGACATTGATATCCAGCCGGTCGCATATGATCGACAGTTCATTGGCAAAGGCAATGTTGACGTCACGAAAGCTATTTTCGGTCAGCTTCGCCATTTCGGCCACGCGCGGGCTGGATGCGGTGAAGCACTCACCCGATACAAAGCTGCTGTAAAGTGTTGCCGCCAACGTCGAACAGCGCGGCGTCATGCCGCCAATGACGCGGTCATTAGTGATCAATTCCTGCATTACTTTGCCGGGCAACACCCGTTCTGGACAATGCGCGATGCGGATGTCGGAAAGCTCGCCTGCGTTCTGCGGAAAGCTAAGGTCAGGACGCGCCGCTGCAAGCCAACCGGCCATCGATTCCGTCGCGCCAACAGGCGATGTTGATTCCAGCACGACCAGATTGCCAGCCTGCAAAACAGGGGCGATCGATTTACACGCGGCCTCAATATAACGCAGATCAGGTTCGTGATTGTCACCTTTAAAGGGTGTAGGCACCGCAATTAGAAACGCCTCTGCTGGTTCAGCTACCGTTGTTGCACGCAAATAGCCTTGCGAGACAGCAGCATGCACCACCATATCCAAATCAGGTTCGATGATATGGATTTCGCCCCTGTTGATCGTATCGACGGCAGACTGGTTAACATCAACGCCAACCACTTTGATTTTGCGCGAGGCGAACATCGCGGCGGTCGGCAGGCCGATATAGCCTAGGCCGATGATCGAGATTTGGGAAAAACGTTTCGGTTCCATCAGTTTTCTTTATTATTGTGCGCGTTCAACCGCATATTGCCTGATCCGGCTTAATATCCGGTCAACGGCTTTACCATCCCCATAAGGGTTATGCGCAAAACTCATCGCTTCATAGGCTTGGCGGTCATCCAGCAAGCGGCTGACTTCGGAAACGATCAGGTCGGTATCGGTGCCAACAAGCTTCACAGTGCCGGCATCGACAGCCTCTGGTCGCTCAGTCGTTTCGCGCATGACCAGCACGGGCTTACCCAGCGACGGCGCTTCTTCTTGCACGCCGCCTGAATCGGTGAGGATTACAGCAGCCCGGCTCATGAGATAGACGAAGGGCAGGTATTCCTGAGGCGCGATCAGGTGAACATTGCTGAAGCCGCTCAATTTCTCCTCGACCGGTCCTTTGACATTAGGATTGAGGTGAACGGGATAGACGATTTCGACGTCATGCCGCCCTGCCAGTGTTGCAAGCGCGTCGCAGATCCGCAAAAAACCATCACCAAAGCTCTCCCGCCTATGGCCTGTGACCAAGATCATCCGTTTTGCAGGATCAAGACCGAAGCGGTCCGCAAATACAGCTTTTTGTGCGGTATCAGCCTCTAGCTTTGCGACAACATCAATCAACGCATCGATCACTGTGTTACCTGTCACCACAACTGCATCAGCTAGCACTGCTTCTGCCAACAAGTTGTTTTTGGATTGCTCAGTCGGCGCAAAATGCAGCGTTGCAATCGCTCCCGCCACTTTGCGGTTCACCTCTTCAGGCCATGGCGATAAGATATTTCCGGTACGAAGCCCTGCCTCAACATGACCCACAGGGATTTTGCGATAATAAGCCGCAAGCGAAGCAGCCAACGTCGTTGTTGTATCGCCGTGAACAAGTACCAAATGCGGCTGAAATTCATCTAGAACAGGCGAAAGAGCCGCCAACACCCCGGCTGTAATATCTTCCAAACCTTGGCCTGGACGCATGAGATCAAGATCATAATCTGGTGTTATCTCGAACAGATCGAGCACCTGATCAAGCATCTCGCGGTGCTGAGCCGTCACACAGACACGCCCACCGATGTCATCGGCTAGCGCCAACGCACGCACCACAGGCGCCATCTTGATCGCCTCAGGTCGTGTGCCAAACACGCTTAGGACGCGGAATTGTTGCTCTCGGTTCACAATTTTCGTCCACTCCATAGTTTTTCCATTATTATCGGAAATTGGATGATGTTAGGTTAACAGCGCCCATACTGAATGTGCATCGGCCGTTTCACAGAATCTATAAGCCATGATCAAATAAGGATGCAATCGACGTGAAAATCTTGCGAGAGCCAGACTGGGCCTGTCATGCTACCTTGCGATCATTCATAAGAATCTCACACTCTTTTGCAGAAACCTAGCCTCTCAACGCCGCTTGCTATCGTTGTAGCTAACTCCTAGGAAGCCCAAATGTATGCAACATCTCGCATCGAGGTGCTTGTTTAGACGAACCCAGTTGAGTGTATTTGATTTGTCAGCGACAGTAGCAAAACCAAAATCTACATCGTTCCAATTCTGGACATTGGCACTTTTTATCGGGATCCTGTTTCTGACGGGTGGTGCATCGCGAGTTGACGCACAGTCGTTGTTGCTGCTTCGTCCATTGTCGGTCATCCTATGTGCAGTTGCGCTTTTAACGTTAAAAAAAGAACATCTTGAAGGGCGCAAATGGTTGCTCGGCGGCTTTGCAAGCATAGCTACTCTCTGCATTATTCACCTTATACCACTCCCGCCGATCCTGTGGCAGAATCTGCCTGGCCGTGAAATCATTGTTGAGGTGGATCGCTTGGCCGCTTTGGGAGAAATCTGGCGCCCTCTTACAATGACCCCCATGAATGGCTGGCATGCACTGGCATCACTGGCGACGCCACTCGCAGTTTTGTTGCTTGGCATACAGCTAACCAAAGATGAGTTGTATCGGCTTCTGCCAGTGCTACTTGCGCTAGCCGCACTCAGCGGGCTTATCGGCATGATCCAGATCATGGGAAACCCCAAAGGTCCGCTTTATCTGTATAGAATTACAAACAATGGTGCTGCTGTCGGCCTATTTGCCAATCGCAATCATGCTGCGGTTTTATTGGCCTGTATTTTTCCGATGCTAGCTGTCTATGCTTCGCTGAGTACAGGTAGTGTCGACCAGCAACGGATGCGTCAATTCTCTGCGCTTGCTGCGGGGATAGTTCTGGTTCCTCTGATCCTTGTGACCGGATCACGGTCTGGAATGTTGCTCGCCCTACCTGCATTGGTTGCTACTGCTGTGCTTTATCGCAAACCGGTCTCGGGCCGAGTAGTTCGCCGAGGCGAAACAGGCTTCAAACTGCGCGCCGGGCATGTTGTTGGCGCAGGCGTAGTAATCAGCCTAATCCTGCTCACCATTTTTTATGCCCGCGCCGAGGCGTGGGATCGTATGTTCACCAAATCGACGATTGAAGAAGGCCGCACCGACTTGTGGGAAATCGGCATGCAGATGATATGGACATATTTTCCTTTCGGTTCTGGAATAGGATCCTTCGTTGAAGTTTTTCAACGCGATGAACCTTCAAGCTACTTGAATGCTGCTTATGTCAATCATCTACACAATGACTGGCTGGAAATCCCGCTTACTGGCGGGGTTCCCGCGATGCTTATCTTGCTGGTTGCGGCTGCTTTCTACATTTCCCGGACGGCGAGCCTTTGGCGACGAAACGATCAAGACCGGCGCGCTGTAAAGATAGCGCGGCTTGGATCCATACTGATTGCAGTAACCGCCTTGGCAAGCGCCGCCGATTATCCTTTGCGTACGCCGATTTTTATGGCTGTCTTCGCTGTTGCATGTCTTTGGCTCACTCTGCCTGCGCTTTCCGAGCAGGCTGGCGCTAGTCCTGAAAGCGCGGGCAAATAATCATGGCAAAGACCAAGAGAAAAAGTCATTTCGTAGATGGCATCAGACAGATGGGTCTTACCCGAGTTGTTATCGTGTTGTTGCTTGCAACAATAGGGGGATGGCTTAGCCTTGCATTGGCTATTTCAGGCATAACGCGTACAAAAAACCCACAAGCCGCTTTAATGCTTGTGCCAACAGAGAGCACTGCGCTTAGTGCGCGCGCCGACCAGCTGCTTATTGCAAATTCAACTAAAGCATCACCCCAGATCAGTAAGCTGGCGCGCAGAGCGCTGATGCAACAGGCGATGAACGCAAAAGCATTACGGCTGCTGGGTTATGCCGCTGAGATTCAGGGCGATAGGCAGCGTGCATTGTCGATCATAAATATGGCTACAAGCCTGTCTCGCCGCGAAGCAGGCGCCCAGCTTTGGCTTATCGAATATTATGCGCAGGCGAACGACACTGCAAAGACGCTTAAACACTATGACATTTTGCTAAGCACTAAGCCCGATGCGCAGGCATTATTATATCCGCGCTTGTCGAACGCTATCGAAGATAGGGAGGTCCGAGCTGCGTTATTGCCATATGTGTTGCGTGACAGGCCTTGGATTACCGGTTTTTTGAGCTACGCAGCCGGGAACAGCAAGGATTTGACAGGCCTTGTAGATCTTATCGCCGAAGCGAAGGGATATCCAAAAAACGGGTCTGAGCGTGATTTGGCGCTGGGCCTTATCGGCCGGTTGATATCAGAAAAGCGCTTTACCGCCGCGCAGAATATATATTTGCTTGTCCCAGGAGCAAGGGCTGCACGTCTTACCAATCCCGCCTTTGATGCCAATGATCGAAACGCGCAATTTGGCGCTATGGGTTGGCAAGTCTCAGACAATCCTGATGCCAGTGGCGTTTTTGTGGCTCAGAAAGACAAAAAAGAACCGGCCTTGGCAGTTTTTGCTAACTCCGCAACGACACAGAAAGTGGCTTCCCGATTGCTGTATTTGCAGCCCGGCAGCTACAGTTTCACTGCCAAGATTTCGCAGTTAGCGACAGGCGACGGCGGCTATATCCGTTTCCAAATGCATTGCCCCGCTAATGAAGTGGCAACCCCATTCTGGGTATCGGCCGCCGATCCAAAACGCCCCAGCTCAATCATAGAAATACCCGCGGATTGCCCGGTTCAATTCCTTGAAATCATCGCCTCGGGCGGCGATGGTCAGCAGGGGTTGGAAGCTGCGATAAGCAGCATTGCAATCACGCAGTAAATTAGCCGCAGAGATGCAATAGATAACTCTCTGTTTATACCACACAAATGCAGTTTAGCATGATGTAAGCAACGCTTACGATGCTTAACGGGTAGCAGACAATTTTGTTGCGGATTGGTTGCCACTTCGGCAAAGCGCGATCGTATCGATATGAAAACCAGCACCTCTTCAAAAATTCTGAATTTATCGCGAACAACTAAGCGATTGACTGCTTTGACGGTTGATGTTTTTTTATGCATTTTGACGGTGCTGTGCGCATATTGGCTACGACTGGGGACTTTGATTTTACCAACAGGATGGCAGTGGTTATCCTATGTTGTAGCACTTGTGCTGGCGTTACCCCTTTTCGTGACAGGCGGTCTTTATAGAGCCATTTTCCGCTATGCAGGTTGGGGGGCTTTGCGTTCAGTCCTACGCGCCTGTGTCATATACGGTATTGGCTACAGCTTTATCTTTACTGTGATAGGTGTGCTAGGAGTGCCCCGATCTATTGGCGTTTTGCAGCCGATACTTCTCTTTTTGGGTGTGGGCCTATCACGCGCATGGGCGCATTATTGGTTTGGTGGGGGCTATCAGAAGCTTTTGAAATCAGGAGCCCGGCGTCGCGTTCTCATCTATGGTGCGGGCTCAGCCGGTCGGCAATTAGCCGCAGGGTTGGCTAACAGCCACGATTTAGAAGCGGTTGCTTTCGTTGATGACGATAAAACTATTCATGGAAGCGTTCTCAATGGGCGCCGGATTCATGCCCCAGACCAACTGGAGCAATTGATCGATAGGCTGAATATTGACGACGTGCTTCTTGCCATTCCTTCAGCGAGCCGTCAGCGGCGCAACGAGATATTTAACGCTTTGCAGGCAACCTCGGCAACAATCCGTACCTTGCCGGGCATCAACGATTTGGCGCACGGGCGGGTCACAGTAAATGACCTTAGAGAAGTTGAAATTGAAGACCTTTTGGGACGCGATTCTGTCCCACCGGATAGGGAGCTATTGTACAAAAATATCCGCGACAAAACTGTACTGGTAACAGGTGCAGGCGGATCCATCGGTAGCGAGCTGTGCCGGCAGATACTGTCGCTGGAGCCTAAACAACTGATCCTTGTCGACCATAGCGAGTTTAATCTTTATTCGATTGATCAGGATTTGCAGCACAGATGCTTCGATCTGGTGTGCAGGGTTAAAATTCATGCGTTGCTAGGTTCGGTGCAAGATGCGGTGCTCATGGATAAAATATTAGAGGAGTGGAGCCCTGATACGGTTTATCATGCAGCAGCTTATAAACATGTTCCGCTTGTTGAGGGCAATTCGGCCGAAGGCATTCGCAACAATGTATTTGGCACCAAAAATATGGCTGAGCTTTCGCAGAAGCACGGTGTGAGTGATTTTGTCTTAATCAGCACTGATAAGGCGGTCCGACCAACGAATGTTATGGGTACAACCAAAAGGCTTGCCGAAATGATATTACAAGCAATGGCGGCCAAAGGGTCCAATACTCGTTTTTCAATGGTGCGGTTTGGTAATGTTCTCGGCTCCAGCGGTTCGGTAGTTCCGCTTTTCCGCAAGCAGATCGCTGCGGGCGGTCCTGTTACCGTTACGCATGAGGAAATTACGCGTTATTTTATGACTATACCCGAAGCCGCTCTTCTCGTCATTCAAGCGGGGGCGATGGCGCAGGGGGGTGAGGTATTTGTTCTTGATATGGGCGAGCCCGTTAAGATTGTCGATTTGGCGCGGCGAATGATCGAGCTTTCCGGACTAAGCGTGCGCGACGAAAACAATCCTGCAGGAGATATAGAAATCAAAGTTGTAGGATTGCGGCCGGCCGAAAAACTTTATGAAGAGCTGCTCATCGGCGGCAATCCAGAAACGACTTCACATAGCCGGATCATGAAGGCGCATGATGGGTATCTTAACCTGCCCCAATTACACCGCGAGCTGCTTCAGCTTGGGGAGTTAGGGCGGTCTAATGACTTTGTTGGTTTGCGGCAGAAGCTCCACGACATAGTTCCAGAATTTAATGCCGGCCAACCGCATTAGACGCCCTAAATTCACATTTGATTTCAATGCAGTTGTCACCATGCAACCAATCTGATCAGGATAATATCCCATGAATGCCTCACGAGCGCCTGTGCTCTGGTCATTATCGAAGCGGTCTGGCGCCCTGTTCCAGAAACCACTTTTTGCAGCATTGAATTTGGAAGGTGAAGCTTTGGCGGTTTGCGGCTCTGCCAGCATTGCAGTCCCCGATTTTAATGAACAAGGCAAATTGCTAATGACGCCTCCAACTTTGAATGGAATGGGCGAGATACCATCGTTCTTGGCATCAGCCCCTATTGCCCGTTACAGGCTAAAAAATCTGCTGCGTGAAAAGGCAGCTCTTGTTCATGTAACGATGGGCTCTCCGCTGGACGCCTTTTATCTAGCTGCAGCAAAGACCGCTGGCGTTCCGGTCGCGATGACCGTTCATGATAATGCCAGGCATCTTGGAGAGGGCAGCCGGGTGCTTGATTCGGTAGAGCGGTGGACGCGTCATTATATCGACCACATCGTAACTGTATCAGATTTTGTTTTTGACGAGGTTCGGCAAAAAATCAAAGGCACCCCAGTTCATGTTGTAAGGGGTGGATTGTTAACACGGGATCAGCCCGGATTACCCCCGCGCACCGCTATGCAAACGCCGCCGCGTATTCTGTTTCTTGGGCGTATCCATGAATATAAAGGGCTGGCTCTGCTTTTGCAGAGCTTAGCAATCCTTGATGAAAAAGGTACGGCGGCGGCGTTGACCATAGCGGGTTCAGGTAACCTTGAACCTTATGCGGCAGCGCTCGCTAAAAGCCCGCAAACCCGTATCATCAATGCTTGGATCGACGATAATGTGGTTTTAGAATTGCTGAAAGAACATGACATATTGGCGTTGCCCTATTTAGAAGCAAGCCAGTCCGGCGTTGCTATAGACGCGCAATGGGCAGCAATGCCTTCGGTCGCGACACCGGTCGGTGCATTGCCACAACAGTTTTCTACGGGCAAAGACGCCTTGATCTGCCGCGATGTTTCTCCTGAAGCTTTTGCTGATTCACTGCTAGAGTTGATCGGCGACCAAGGATTGTATTCTAGACTATCGCACGGCGCACATGACGCTTATCGCGACAAGGATTTAATCGCTGTCGCGCGCAAGTGGCGTGATTTTTACGCGGCATTAGACACGGCCAAAGGATAAACTAAGAAAAATTCCCCGTTGTCAGCACTTGCCTTCGATGACATCAAACTTGGCCGGATTGCGGGTCATCACAACGTCGTGGATCACGCCGGGCGTGATTCGTAACGGCCGCAATGTTACATTATTGGTGTTTCGATAGAATGCTGTGTTATACTCGTTCTGGATCAACCGCGCTTCAAAGCCAACGCCGAGAAAAGGGCTTAGCATCTGCTCAGCTTCCTCAGTGTTGCTTGGACTTATCTCAACAAAAATCACTACATCCGGATTAAGCTTTTCCAGAGAATGGAACAGGCTTTCCAATACGAGCGGCTCTGCACCCTCAACATCAATCTTGATCAGTTTTACGCTGGGAAGATCAATTTTCTCCCCAATCTGCTCAAGCGTAATACAAGCCACTTTTTCTGAGAGGCTATGGCTGTCATTTTTGTAAATCGATGAATTACCCTGAATATTCTCACCGGCAAAATATAGATCCACCTCGCCGATCTTATTCGACACAGCATTTTTGAGTGCCGTTATGTGAGTGTAACCATTCAACGCGATATTATTGATCAGCTGGGAATGAATGTATTTTGACGGCTCGACGGTAACAACTTTCCCACTAGGCCCGACCAAAGTGCCAGCTAGCAACGCATGATAACCAACATTGCCGCCGATATCGACGACATGATCGCCACTTTTAAGCAGGCGCTTCCATGCAAGACTTACTTGCGGCTCGAACACTCCGAAGTAATATATGTACCACTTAACTGCATCTAAACGATCTGCGTTCATATGAAAGTCATATGCTGTGCTTACCTTAGTTGCAGATCTAAATATTCCATACTCTGCCAATCGACGCATCGCCCGCGGGAAAAGATCTTTCAGAAAATCACTTGGCAAGTTTTGTGCCAGCAATCTTTCAAAGTTGACTAAATTCATATAATTCTTTCTAAATATATTTTTAAATATACAATTTTTGAATAATATTTTTATTAAATATTACCAACAAGTTCATCGTACCGTTATTTGAAGAAACAATCTGGCCTGCTACTCGTGCTGCCCGCGCAGCAGCTACGTCGCTTTCTTTATCCCCCAGCATCAACGATCGAGTTTTGTCAACTGGCCAGCGTTCCATCAGATCAAGCAACATGCCCGGCTCCGGCTTTCGATCATTCGATACGCATCGGTATCGTTCGACTATGCCCTCTGGATGATAGGGGCAATAACGATACTCATCAATATGTGCGCCGTGCTTCAATAACTCGGCCTGCATGAACCGGTGCAGCGCCTGTACGGCTTCCTCGTCATAATGACCTTTGGCTACACCTGCTTGGTTAGTGACCACAAACACCAGCCAGCCAAGATCATTGGCATACCGCACAGTTTCAATTGCGCCGTCAATCCATTCAAACCGGTCGATGCTGCCTACATGCCCATGGTCGACATTCAGTACGCCATCCCGGTCAAGAAAGAGTGCTGGGCGCCGCCACGCATTCACAAATTCGGTCTGGGCGAGGGCAAAGCTATCGGGCAAGCCGATGTCGATGAAATAACCCGGAAAATCAATTCCGGCTAATACCCCTTCACAGGCAATGTTGGGCAGGATGTCAGCCTCTAGTGAACATACCGGCCCTCCGCGGTCGACCACCGTTTTATGCATAAAATAAATGCCGCCATTGATACGGCCGCCTTCACCCTCGCCGCCACGTTCGGCGAAAGCAGTGATGTTGTGCCCGTCCAGCTCGACTCTGCCAAACCGGCCGGTATCTTCAAGTTCGCGCAACGCTACAGCGCACAAAGCTCCTCTGCTCTCGAGTAAATTCTTCAATGCACAGTAATTGCCTTGCAGCCAGCTGTCGCCGTTTAGCAACAAAAAGCGGTCCGCTAGATACTCTCGCGCATGCCATAATGCTCCGCCTGTACCGGCTCTGTCAGGCTCCTCCAAAACCGTCGCCTTAATACCGAGTCTCTTTATTGTTGAACTTTGGGCGCAGTAATCTCGCACTTGATCAGCCTCAAACTGGGCAAGAAACAGCATATCGGTAAAGCCATGTCGGGCAACATCTTCAACCAGATAGTCGAGAAACGCTCTCCCCCCGACTTCGAGCAGGGGTTTTGGCGTTTGCCGGGTTAGATCGCCAAGACGTGATCCCAAACCGCCGACCAGAAATACCGCCTGCATTGATGGGGCGGCGGCGCTCTTCAAGGCTGCGTTTCCGATTGCTCCGGCTTGAAGAGAGCCAGCTCCACACCTCCGCAAATAATGTGCGCAGCGATGATATGGATTTGCTGGATCATAGGTGTATTGCCAGAGGGAGCCCTGACAGTCAGATCACATAGCGGCCCCATATCGCGCGGATCCTCTCCACATAAACCGACTGTCACCAGCCCTTTTGCCCGTGCCGCCCGCAATGCAGACAGGATATTGGGTGAACGACCCGAAGTTGAAATGCCGATGAACACGTCGCCTGCGTTGCCAAGGCCGTTCACCTGCCGCTCAAATATTTTTTCATAGCCATAATCGTTGCCGATCGCAGTCAACACCGATGTATCGGTCGTAAGCGCAATCGCAGGAAGCGGTGAACGATCAAAATTCAGCCGCGACAAAAATTCGCCAGCAATATGCTGGGCGTCTCCAGCGCTACCGCCATTACCCGCAAGGAGAATCTTTCCACCAGCCTTTAGCGAAGCTAGAATGGCATTGGCGACATCGAGCAACGATTGCCGAAACGGCCCACTTTTCTGAGCTGCATCAAGCACAACAACGCTTTCGCTCATGTGGTCATCGGCGAGTTTTAATAGGGTCTGATCCATGCTTCACATCCTGTATTGGTAAATTGCACTGCCTGCGCCAATGCGCCGGCTTCATTGAGTGAGTGTATTAGCCTAGGTCGCTTTTCCGGTAGGGCGATAAAAATGACAAAGCCGCCGCCGCCTGCGCCAGAAACTTTACCTGCAATGGCTCCGTTATCAAGCGCAAGGGAATAGAGCTCTTCAATGCGGCTGTTTGTAATCGAGCGCGCAGTACGTTTCTTGGCTTGCCAAGACCGCTCCATAATTGAGGCGATTGCTACGATATCACCTGTAAGCAGAGCTTGTTTCATGGCCAAGGCATCGGCCTTTAATTCATGCAAAGCAGCCAGCACGTCATCCTTGCGTTCAACCATATTGCTCGACTGTTCAGCAATGATCGAACTGGATAGACGGGATTGACCCGTAAAGCAGGTCAGCATAGACGCCTCAAGCTCGTCTATGTGCGATTGCTTAATGCGTAACGGATTGACGATCACCTGATCGTTCTTAAGAAACTCCATATAGTTCGCGCCGCCAAACGCAGCGGCATATTGGTCTTGACGTCCACCCGCGAGACCCAGATCAATGCGTTCAATCTCATAAGCCAACCGTGCCACATCATACCGGCCCAGCGGCAGGCCGAGCAATTCCCTGAAAGCATCGACCAAAGCAACTACGATCGCCGAAGATGTGCCCAATCCGGAACCTGCAGGCGCATCGGCATGTGTTGTGATTGTCAGCCCCACTCTCGTTCCGCCCAGAAACTCGCGCACTATCCGTTCATATACTCCGCGGTGGAGATCCAGCCGATTACCTGCTGGAACCGGAATTGTGCAGTCATAGGTTTCGCTAATGCCAATATCGCTGGCTTCGAAAACAAGTTTGCTGTCGTCCCGAACGGATATGAACGCATATGCGAAACGGGGAATTGTAATATTCAGAATTGCCCCGCCAAAATCGTCGCAATATGGGGAGACATCGGTCCCACCCCCTGCCAGTCCCAGCCGAAGCGGAGCACGGGCACGGACGTGATGCGGCGTTCGGCGGCGTTCTTCGATAATCGAAAGCGGATTATAAACCATGGGTTGCTCCTTAGGCTTTTATTTCTCTCGAGCAATGATCGGGCGCTGTAAATTTTGAACTTTATGAATTTCCAATTGTGCTTTTGCGCTCGGGAATAAGTTCTCGCCAGTCTGTGATTTTCAGGAAATGTGCAGAGATAAAGAATACGGCTATTCCTAGTATAGTAGCTATTGCCGCCCATGGCGCGCTATCCCCGCTTAGCGTCAATACAACGACACCCGCCATGATAGTTGAAGCAAGCGTGATGCGGGCCAACGTATGCCACGGAAACATTTGTATTCCGATTATAGCAATGGCTGCCATTGCCGCTGCCAAGCTTCCAAACAAAGTTGCTAAGGCAAATGATGCGCCCCCTCCCATCACTCTCCCTGCGATACACGCAAGCAGCATTGATAGCTGTGTCGCGGCGACAAGCAGCACCGTCTTACGTTTTTGACCCGCCGTCAGTAATATTGTTATGCAAGTTAACACGATCGTTAGGATTGCCGATTGCGCAGCCATTAGGCCCGCAATGGCTGTTGCTGTTTCAGCCATGTCCTTTGATACAATATATGTGGCGATGATCGGTGCGATGAAAAATCCACCGACACCGTAAGGGATTGTGTAAAAAAAGATTGCGCCAATAAATTGCCTGTAAGTTGCTGTTTGCTTTGCCAGCTCTTCACCCGGTAATTGATACAGCTGGCGCATTTTTGACAGGCTATAGGACGTTCCTAACAATACCAACGGCGCGATGAATAAATCGCCCGTAAGTGAATATACACCAGCTATTTCGGCGCCTTCGGTCAAAAGTACAAAGTTTCGGACCAAGCTGTTAACAAGGATCAACAGCCCAAGGGCGAGGGTACCCGTCATTCCAAAAGCAAGCATTTGCACTAATTGCCGCAACTGGAGCTTAGTTTTGTTCCACGCCGCAAAACCCGATTTCCATCGCCGCAAAGCTGAAATAGAAAAGACAAATGCTATTATTATTCCAATGGTTTGACCCGACAATACCATTGCGGCATCTCCGCCATTCCAGGCAAAAACAAGTGCCAAGGTACTACCAGCGACATTGCGCAGTAGATTGAAACGCATGTAATCCTTATCGTCGCCCAAGGCATTTTTTGCTGCAGTCGCAACATCGAACACGAGCATGGCAACGGCAAAGGCCAAAGTTGCCGCGATCTGATCAAGGCCAATCTTAATGCTGGTAAATGATTGCAGTCCCGAAACGATGATAGCAACGCCGCATTCCAATGCAATTATGAATACTGCAGCTTTTAATATTCTAGCAAAAGTCGCACTATGATCTTGACTGTGATCGGTCGCCAATGCCTGGGTCGTGGACATCGCCAGCCAGTTTCCAGCGAGCGTATGAACCAACAATGCGTTAATCGCCATTATTGTGTAGGTTCCGAACTGGCTGCCGCTCAGGATATGCGAGAGTGCCAAAACACACAGCAGTGTTAGCATCCTGTTGGCAATGACAGCGAGTAAGTATGAAAATTTCATTGGAATCAAAACATCCCTGTATACGCAACTGATCCATCTCTTGCGTTGGATGCAAGCGCTTCAGGGCCAACCCTGCAATAACCCCGCCCCATATGTGGGTCAAGTTTGAGCTTGCGGCTATGATAGATTGGCTTGAACCAAGCTGAAAGCCGTCATAAACAAAGCGAATGACCCCATTGTCCGTATTTTTGATTGCGCTGTCACTAGCACTCCCAGTGATTTTCGTATCGAGCCAGAAAAAACAGCTAACGCCATGGATGTTTCTGTTTTGCACAATTCATTGTATAGCAGTGCTAGTGCAAAACGAGATGCTTAAGGCCGCCACAGCTGATGCTCATCTCTATTACTATGATACCGATATGTATACAGCCCAGCCATTTGCATTGGGAACATCGGCAATTGTTTATATAACTCAATTTTTGAAATCATCTCTGAATTTAGGGTTTGTTGATCTGATGCTGATATTCGGCATTCTATCAGCAATCGCTATCATATTGCTTAGCCGCTGGATCGACGAGAATTTTAAGGGTAATGCGCGATCGCTAGGTTTGGTGCTTTGTTTTTTGCCAGGGCTGCATTTCTGGACCAGTTCAATCGGTAAAGACGCGCCCATGGCGCTTGGCATTTTCCTGGTCATTTTCTCTGCTATCAACATCCGGAAAAGAATGTGGCTGTTTGGGTTAGGCGCGCTAATCTGTTTATTGACCCGGCCACATATCTTAATCATCCTGATAGCGGCATGGGTAGGCTCTCATGTTTTACGCAATAGCAATCCAATTTTACGGATAGGCGCATTGATTTTGGCAGTCGCGTTCATACCTGTTGCCCAGATCATCATTCAGAGTTTCTTAGGAATAGATATTCTGAATAGTAACGAATTATCCAAATTGGTAGCTGAACGAGAAAGCTATTTTGAAAACACAATAGATGATGGTGTAACCTTTATTTCTAATCCCATTTTTAGGGTTATTTATTTTACTTTCAATCCATTGTTTTACAATGCGTTATCTGTTACATCACTAATGGCATCAGTCGAAAATATGATATTAATTATCATGGCACTGCGTGTTCTGATTGGTTTTAGCGCTATCGAAGAACGAAGCAAAACTTTAGCACTTTTTCTTTTATTGTTTATCAGTGCGATGGTTCTATTCTTGGGGCTCGGTGGTTATAATATCGGTCTCGCTTTGCGACAGAAGGTGATGATCTACCCGGCATTTATTATGCTGCTCGTTTTGTGCGAACAGGGGCTAGCAGTCAGGCGTTCTGCAAGGTCTCAAAAAAGCAATCAGTTAAGCTATGCTCTCGCAAAGCCCCTCTCTGGTTGACCTTTGGCCGAGCTTTGCATAACGGCTGGGTGGTGAAACAAGATCGCACAATGCAACTGGCCCCATGGCCCTTTTTCGATTCAGACGAGATCGCCGCAGTAAATGCCGTTTTTTCTACTGGCGATGTCAATTACTGGACGGGCACACGCTGCCGAACCTTTGAAAAGCAATTTGCCGAATACACAGGCTCCAGCCGTGCAATCGCATTGGCAAATGGGACTTTAGCGCTTGATCTTGCTTTAAAGGCGTTGGGGATAGGCCCGGGTGATGAAGTGATCGTAACCCCACGCACGTTCATTGCGTCCGTTTCCACCGTAATCAATGCTGGGGCAACGCCCGTTTTTGCCGATGTGGATGCCGATTGCGGCAATATTTGCGCTGAAACTATCACTGCTGCATTATCTGAACGTACGCGCGCTATAATTCCTGTTCATCTTGCCGGTTGGCCATGCGACATGCGGGCGATCATGGAAATTGCATCGCAGCATAATCTTTTTGTCATTGAGGATTGTGCGCAAGCCCATGGCGCACGGATTGATGGACAAAGCGTAGGATCGTTCGGAAACATAGGTGCCTGGTCCTTCTGTCAGGACAAAATTATGAGCACCGGCGGCGAAGGAGGAATGGTCACCACTGACGACGAAGCGCTTTGGAAAAAGATGTGGTCTTTCAAGGACCATGGAAAAAGCTGGGAAGCCGTTTACGAACGCAATCACCAACCAGGGTTTCGGTGGCTCCATGAAGAGTTCGGAACCAATTGGCGAATGTTGGAAGTTCAGGCTGCCATAGGAAATGTACAACTGGCTAAGCTGGAAAGCTGGGTTGCGCGTCGCTGTGCCATTGCCTCTCGTATTCGGGAAATGTTGGCTCCATTCGCTGCGGCTATACGGTGTCCAGAGCCTGCCGCTGGTGTCACCCATTCACATTATCGCCAATATGCCTATGTCCGCCCGCAAGGTTTGCGCGATGGCTGGGATCGCGACAGAATTGTCGCCGAAGCCAATTCGCGTAATCTAGCGCTGTTCCATGGAAGCTGCTCTGAAGTATACCTTGAGCGCGCGTTCGACGGACACAGCTCTCGCCCGCAATCGCGGCTTCCGATCGCTCGCGATTTAGGTGAAACTAGCCTCATGTTTCTAACGCATCCAACAATCACCGACGAGCAGCTGGACAGTTTTGTAACCAAAATGTCCGAAGTGCTCGTTGCGGCAACCCGATAGTGGCACGCATTGCCATAACTGGCGGCTCGGGGTTCATAGGTAAGCATCTGATCCCGAAGCTTATATCTGACAAGCATGAAGTCCGGCTTGCAACTCGCACAGAACGTCCGACAACTGAGGCACAGACTAGCTATTTTCAGCTCGATCTATTGACAGCTTCCGACAAAGAGCTGGAGTTATTTCTGGATGGATGCGAGATAATAATCCATCTGGCAGGAGAAATTTCTAACCAATCAGAAATGCGTCCACTGCACGTGGGTGCGACGCGGCGGCTTACACGGGCTGCGACAGAAAAAAATATTGCGCACTGGATTCAAATGAGTAGCTGCGGCGTTTATGGGCCAGTTCGTTCGGGAGTTGTCCAAGAGAGCACGCCAAAAGCGCCGGTCGGGGAATATGAAGTTACCAAATGGGAAGCTGAGGAAATTGTACGCGGCTGGGGGGCGTTCAACGGCCGAAAAGTTACCATTTTCCGTCCTTCGATAATATGGTCATCAACGATGCCGAACAATTCCCTTAGAGCATTGATTTCGGTTGTCCGCCGCAAGCTATTTTTTTTCGTTGGCGCGCCCGGTAGCATTTACCCCTGCGTCCATATCGATGATGTTGTGCGGGCTGTTACCATGGCAATTAAACGTCAGGATAATGACATCGCAATTTTCAACCTATCCGACAATATTCCTATTGAACGTTTGATAGCCACAATTGCCGAGGTCAATTCTTCCCCTGTACCAAGTGTCCGCACCCCAGAAGTCATTGCAAAAGCGATTGCCTCGGTAGCGCGGCTTTTACCTTTTTTGCCACTCACCAGCAGCAGGCTCAACGCTCTAACTTCGCGAGCCGAATATTGTTCTGCTGCAGCGCGAAATGTGCTTGGCTGGCAGCCGCAAAAGAGTCTGAAGGACGGGCTGGCTGAATTTACAAATGTTGTAACTGTTAAAGATCAAAAACCATGAATGGTACACGTCCCTGTATTGCATTTGCTACTACCATACCCGGAACCATTCGCGCCTTTATGCTGCCGCATCTCACTGAGCTTGTAAAAAAATATGATATAATCCTATACAGCAACTTCCAGACGGACGCTGCCGATGATTTACGAGACCTGTTCAAGGGTTTGCCAATTCGCATTGTCCATATTGCATTTGAGCGGAAAATTCGGCCGTTCGCCGACTTGAAAAGCTGGTGGAGACTTTTCAGGCATCTTCGCCGTGATCGCCCTGCCAGCCTGCATTCAATGATGCCTAAAACCGGTCTTGTCGCAACCACCGCAGGAATGGCAGCACGAATACCCATCCGAATTCATATGTTTACCGGTCAGGTTTGGGCCTCTGAGCAAGGATTTAAACGTTTGCTCCTGAAATCATTGGACAGATTGACTGCCTGGTCTGCAAACCACATTTTGACAGATAGTCAGTCACAAAGGAACTATCTTATTGGAAATAGTTTCCCAGACAGAATAACCGTCTTAGGCGCAGGGTCCGTAAGCGGTGTTAATTTAGGTCGATTCAAACCCGATGCTGCTATGCGCATGCAGGTTCGAGAAGCCTATGGCATAGGCAACGACGATCTTGTTTTTGGTTTTTTAGGACGCATGAACCGCGACAAAGGTGTGGCGGACTTGCTGGCTGCATTTGTGCGCAGCGACCTACCCTCAAATTGCCACCTTATGCTGGTCGGGCCAGATGAAGAGAATTTGTCTCTCACGCTTAACGACGTTAAAGGTTCAGCCAAAGCGCGGATTCATATGTGCGGGCACACTGATCGCCCACAGGACTATCTCTGTGCTTTCGATGTTTACTGCCTCCCCAGCTATAGAGAGGGCTTTGGTACGTCGGTTATCGAAGCTGCGGCTTGCGGTGTTCCAGCTTTAGTATCGCGAATTTATGGACTAACCGATGCAGTCAAAGATAATGAGACTGGCCTCTTCCATCCAGCTGGTGATATAACAGCAATCGCAAGCGGATTAGTGCAATTTGCCACTAACGCCAAATTGCGCAGAAAGTTGGGGAATACCGCTCAAAAGCGTGTCGAGATGCAGTTTAATCAAGATTTACTGGTTTCAGAAATGTTGGGATTTTATAGTATTTTAAAAATCTGAAGTAGGCGTGATGTAAATCTTACGCTTTATTTGACGCGGAGTACGCGTGACCGCAGCGGCACTACAGTAGAACCCATAGGAACGTCGCGAACTACCGTCGCGCCCAATCCAACGATTACGTCTTGGCCAATTTCACGCCCCTCTAGAACCAAAGCGCCGGGCCCGATCAAGCTGTCGTTACCGACCTTTGCGTTACCGCCAATAAATGCTCCTGGCGCGATGATCGTGTTACTACCAATTTCTGCATCATGGCCAATAATGGCGCTGCTGTTCAATATAGCATGGCTGTTGATCTTGGCATCTACGCTGATAACAACGCTATGCGCAACAAAGACACCATCTTCAATAACTACCCCATGTGAAACAACCGCATGTGGCGACACTAGAGCAACACTTGGAACACCAAGCAGTTCTAGTCCGGTAACGACTTCTCTGCGCCGTATAGTTTTCTTGCGATCAGTTGCTCCAAACGCCACAAAAACTGCGTCGTAATGCTCTTTCAAGCTAGGAATATCATCAATCGAACCCAAATGTGGGCGTTTAAGCGCTGTGCCAGCCTCACCGACATAGCCGATTACCTCATGGCCGCACAGTGTTGCGACTTCGTCCACTTCCTTGGCAAATCCGCCGCCACCGATCAGTAGAATCCGTTTCATAGCAAAAACTCCACGATTGCTCGCTGTCTTGTCGCAGCGAATACCACGTCACGGCCGAACAGTGTAGCGTGTATTGGCCCGCGGATTTTGAATAATCTATGATCTCTTAGGACCAAATCCAAATCGGCCTCTGCTACTCCTTCGTAGCATATGTGGTGCAATCCTTCGCCGGATCGCTCAAGATGCTCCCAGGTGAATGCCGCCGGAGACAGCGGCTGGATTAGCTCCACCAAACTGCCTGTCCCGACTTCGTACAAAGACAACTCTGCATCCTGAACAGGATCAATAACAGTTTTCAGCAACTGCAATCCCGGAAGGGATTTTCGATACGCTTCCGCATCACGAACAACATAACCGACATGATGAATGCGCACTATAAAGATGCTCCTCCATCGACCGCTATAGACATTCCGGTTATATGGCTTGCTTTCGGCGACAGCAGATATTCAACCATGTCTACAACTGAATCGATATTGGCCAGTCCGGCGGGTGATTTGCGCGCCAGCTCTTCCTGAAATCCAGCATTGTAAATCTGCGGATAGGATTGTGTCATTTCGGTATCAAGCCATCCTGGCGCGATTGCAAAGGCGCGCTTTGGCCCGCATTCTCGAGCCAATCCTTTTACCAACGCATCCAGACCTGCCTTAGAAACTGAATAAGGAATAATCGCTGGTTCTGGACGATGTCCAGCGATGGAGGAAATGGCGCAGAAAGCGGCATTAGAATTTGCAATTTTAGCGCTAGCGAACAATTTTGCAAAAACAACGGCGGCAGTGAGATTGACCCTTACAATCTCTTCGATTTCATCAATTTTGGTTATGCGCATTGGTTTAATCAGTTGTTTGCCCGCACAGTATATGAGCGCGTCCAGCTTGCCATGTACTGCGACTACTTCGTCCACCAATGCAGGGATGCTGTCTAGTTGAGACACATCACAGGCAACCGGTGTGATACCCATATGCGCAATTTCAGCAAGACGATCAGTCCTGCGAGCCATTGCTGAAACATGTGCTGCCTGGCTAAGCTTTTGCGCCAGCGCCAATCCAATGCCACTCGATGCGCCAACAATCAGCACATGCCGGGGGGCCCGCTCTATTTCACTCACTTACTGCGGATCCAGCAATAGCGATCAGGTCATCGGTGGTGACAAGATTCGACAACTGTTCAATGTCGACATCCGCGCCAATTTCTTCAAGCAAGTCGACAACTGATAGAATGCCCAGGGAGTCCCATACCTCAATATCCTCGAGCGACTGCCCCCTAGACAGACTGCCTTCATATTCGAGAACATCGGCAACTTTGGCAAGAAATTCGGCGCTGTTCATGAATTCAATCTCCTAACCCGATAAAGGATGGCGGCGCGTAAATTTGGCCGGTTTCAACAACGCAGGAAGCCCAACTTAATCCAATGCCAAAGCCTGCGAACATCGACTTTAGTTTTCTTGATGTAAATGGTTCACTTAAAAATCCACTGATCGTTCCCGGGATCGATGCAGAATTCTGATTGCCGTAGACTGATTGTGTCGCGATTGGCATTTTATCGTCAGATACCTTCATCCGCTTTTGAAGATTTTTTAGAATATATTTGTTGGGCTGGTGCAAGATGACATAATCCAGTTCATCAACTGTTACATCCGCATATGACAACATAGAGGTGATCATATCCGGCACTCTTTGCAGGGTGAAATTGAACACTGCTGCACCGTCCATCTGCATCGTAGCCGACAGGCCTTCGTCTTCAGCAGTTGTGCGCAGGCCGCTATGAGGAATTATCAGCGCTCGCTGTCCTGAACCATCAGAGTAAAGCTGGAAACAGCTTTCAGATGGTGTGCGCTCCACCAAGATGGCTGCACCTGCGTCCCCCATAATTGGTGCGATCGCATGGTCTGTCGGATCCACAAAACGGCTTGCTGCATCGCCGACGCAAACGATCACCCTTTCCAAGCCGGACTCTATCAAGCTAAATGCCACCGATAGACCATAGACGAAGCCGCTGCAGCCTAGGCGCATGTCAAAGGCCATAGAGGTAACTGGCAATCCCAGCCTGTGTTGCAATTCAATAGCGGATGATGGTGCGCTGTAGTCCGGCGACTGCGTGACCAATATCAACGCCTGAACCGAGGCCGCTGCAACATCGCAACCTTTCAAGAGTTTCCGTGCAGAAGCTTCACATAAATCAACTGTCGTCTGCCCGTCTTTGACAATATGTCGCTGATTAAGACCAAGAGCTCTTTGTAATCGGGCGATTTCGGCTTCGCTCAAACCCAGCTTTGGCCCTTCATCGACAAAGCGCACACACTGTTCTCCGACACTCGTCACGATGCCGCGGATTGCGGCATTGTGGAACCGGAGTTCGGCACGGGTTTCAGCTTGCGTCACAACGGGCCTCCACATAGCGAACCCAATCTGACCACGTCAAAAGAGGGGATTTTTCCGCATCAAATATTGTTTCATCGGCCAAGGTTACGTACTTCCCTAGCAATGCCTCAAGCTGCATTTCGCTCTCCAACATTAAATCCACTATGGTGAAGGAATCGACGTTGCCAATAATGTCAGTGGTCGCCGTCACCTCTGCCAATTGCGGATTGTCCAGTTCTGCAATTACGGTTTGCAGTGCCTTTAACAATACAGCTTCCACTTCACTCATCAATGCACCTCTGTAACGCTATCCGGTCGCACGATACACGCCTGTGCAGACAGAACATATGATTTTTGATCGCCTTCATCTTCGACACGTTCAAAAAATCCCGATGTGTCGTAAAAGTCGGCGACCATGCTGTTCTTTGCTGTCGGAATGAAATGTGCTCGAAGCGCCGATGCATTAGCTACGGCACAGCAATAAGCAAGCATAGTATGCTCAACGTTCCGGCCTAACGCTCTGCAACTCATCAAGAAAGTTTCAACCACACCCCTGCGGATGATGGCAACTCCAACGATACCCATGTCACCAAATTTGTCGATAACACGGAAATCAAAAACCTGCCCGTCCTGCATTGCTGACAAAATCTCGGCCTCGCTATAACGACGCGTTGTCAAATTGAACTGGTTAGTTTTATTTGTAAGCTGAGCAATACGCTTAAGCTGTGCCTGACGATTTACGCCAGCCTCGATTCGAATATCGAGCGAAGCTATATAATCCTCCAGTGAAGCTGCCGACGTTGCAATCTGCCTACGCTCTGCTTCTTGCGCATATTGTTGAGATTTCGCAAGATCCTCGTCAGTTGTTGCCCAAACCCCCAGACCCGTTGCGTTAAAAAGTAATGACAAAGCTTCATTGGCATTGCGCCCGGCAAATTGATAGCAGTCGATCATTGGATGCGCCGCGCGGACCTGTTCAATTTCGAATGGATTATCATCGATAAATATCATGGAATCTAGGCCAACATTCAGCTCGGCAGCAATGGCAGCTATATTTTCGCTCTTTGACGACCAATTGGCACGAACAGCAGAAAAGCTATCCCATCTTAGCGGCATGTCGAGCCCGTCAAAAGCCTCGCGAACATCTGCCTCATTATTTTTGGAGACCAGCACCAGCAGTATGCCCGACCGGCCTAATTCCAAAAGCTGCTGCTGGAACTTGCGATGAACGATACCGGGGAATTGAGTATCAACTTGGATGCCATCAATGCCATCTTCGCCGACAATCCCTCCCCACAAGGTGTTATCGGCGTCCAGCAAAATCACCTTTTTTCGAGCGGAATGACGTTCGATCACGACGCGCGCATATTCCCCAATTATACTTGGAAGCACCTGCCGAGTGTAAGGCATGCGCATGACCAGTTCGTTTTGCACATTAATGGATTGGAGTTGACCGCAATCAGAAAGAACGCCTGCAATATCCGCAACCGAAACAAAGGCCGATTGATCAGCCAAATCAAACAACATCGCGTTCAAATCTGCAATAAGCCTTAGGTTGTGCAGATGGGTCTTCCCCACAATTCTGGCCCGCGAAGCTGAAAGGCTGTTCACAATAATAAGGCATTTGCCCTTGTTCGCGACATTCAGGATTGCAGCACAATAGGCCTGCATCCTAGCTTTGGCATCCATGCCCCCACTGCCATCCCAAAAATAGGATGCCATGGCATGACAAATCAAGACATCGGCATCAACCCCAGCCATCAAAACTTGGAAATGCTGGTCTATACCATGATGGTGCAGTTCAATTTGCGCATCAGGTAGGTGCTTTTTCAGTGCTGAAAAGGGCTGCGTTACAACGTCACCCACTAACTCAATGCGCATAGTCAAGTCATTCTAAAACAGCTAGTTTTCACAGCGACTTTGGCTTTACTGCAATGCCTACCAAATTCCCGCCCCATCCGGGTGCTTTAGTAAGTGTCCAGATTGCTTTCATTTTCAGCCTGTTGTCCATTCTGGCATGTACTAAGCCAAATGTCGGATCACGATATGACCGGGCAAACGCCATGATGTTTTCAAAGCCTGCTTCCTTTAGAGCATTAGCAAGCGTTTTGCGTCCATAGGCCATCATATGGTGCGGAGGGACTATTTCACCATAGCCGTTAGAGCGTCTGTTTAGTTTTCTAATCAGCGCAGTCATGCCATCGTTATTTGGAACATCAATGTATATGATCCCACCAGGTTTCAAACACATGCATGCATTTCTCAAAAATGCTTGCGGACGCTTTACATGCTCCAGCACTTGAGAAAAGAAAATGATATCAAACCCCTGTTGTGTTTGCGGGTCAGAATTGAGTAATTGCTCTACATTGACGTCCGAAAAATCAGCAAGAATGACATTTTTTCCAGCATCTTGCATTCCTTTTGCCATTGTGGTGTCAATTTCAACACCCAGCCAATGGCCCCCACGACGCTTAACCAACTCGCCCATTGCGCCGTTACCGGGTCCGATTTCCAACCACCGTTGGGGCTGCGCTCCATACTTTTGACGCAGAAAATCAAGCCGCCGGTCCAGCATCGCTTCCATGACCACCTTCCACTCAGAGTCAGCATCGACGAGCATTTGAAAGTGTTCGGGGGCAGTGCTCACTGCGCCGTTCTCCGCAACCGCATCATTAGTTAACCCGCTGTGGAAACCACAGGTTGAACACACCAAAACCGACATGTTGTGGCGCGTCGCTACAACATGAAGCTCGCCATTATCGCAAAGCGGGCACACTGCCTCTTCTTGAAAAGCCAAATTCCGCGAATTACTCATTGCCACCACCAGCTGCAGGGCTTCCTCGAAACTCTGACATTGTAGCTTCTCCCTCACCCGAAATGTCGCGCGCCTGAAACACCTTAAAAACAGTCAGAACCAAAATTCTCAAATCTAACCAAAAGCTCTGATTATCAACATACCAAACATCCAGTGCGAACTTTTCTTCCCAGCTTATGGCATTCCGCCCGTTGACCTGAGCCCATCCTGTGATCCCGGGCCGAACCTCGTGCCGCCTAGCTTGCTCTTTACTGTAACGGGGAAGATATTCAATGAGTAGCGGGCGCGGGCCAACAAGGCTCATTTCGCCCTTCAGCACATTGATGAGACCCGGTAGTTCGTCCAAGCTACTGCTGCGCAACAGCGATCCAAACCTGCCTAAGCGCTGCCCATCCGGCAACAACGCGCCAGATGCATCGCGCTGATCAGTCATCGTACGAAATTTCATCATGGGAAAATGCTTGCCGTGCAAGCCGGGTCGCACCTGCACGAACATAACGGGCCGCCCCAGTCGCCAAGCAATAAGTACAGATAATACAGCGCATATCGGCGCTGCTATTATCAGTGCCAATAGCACTGCAACAAAATCAAAAATCCGTTTGGCAGTCATTTTAATACGCTTGCCCGGGTGTGTTGGTGATTGGAACGACGATATCGGTCAAAGGAGGTCGGCAAAGCTGTATTTTTTTAAACACAGCGCCTGATCATGCATCAACTTTTTCCTCGCCATAGCCATAGCCATAACCGTAGCCGTAGCCGTAGCCCGCCTGTTTATGCCGTAGTTTGGTCAAAACGACCCCAAAGACATGTCCGTGTACAGCGGCTAATCGTCCCAGCGAAGACTTTATGCCGCGCACAGCAACGCCTTCAGCTTCGGCTACAAACACGCAGCCTTCAACTGTACGCGATAAAAGCGGAGCATCGGCAAGCCCAAGGATCGGCGGCGAATCCACCACCACATGGTCATAATGTTCGGCAGCCTGCCGAATAAGCATAAGCATACGGTCGCTGCTTAGTAATTCGGATGCGCTTGGCGGGGTTGGACCCGCTGTTAGCATGCTAAGGCCTTTTGCACCGGTTGATTGCACCAACCGCTTCCAATCGTTCTCACCAGCCAGAAAGTTGCTGAGCCCCATGGTATTGGACAGCTGAGCAAATTCGTGCATCGATGGCGATCGCATATCGGCATCTATCAATAGAACTTTCTTGCCAGTCCGGCCCAGAACGGTGGCTAGCGCCATGCTGGTCGTACTCTTACCTTCCGCAGCGCGAGTACTGGTTACCATAAGAGCCCGCGGAACTCCGTGATCAGTCGAGAACGCAAGATTTGATCGAATGCTAAGATATGCCTCAGATACCGACGATTTAGCATCAGCAAGCATCACAAGTGCATCATTTTCCTCTGCGTCCGGAACACTACCCAAGAGCGGCACACCTAGCAGGCGATTGACCTGGCTTGGATCGCGCAAGCCTTCATCCATTTGATCAAGCGCAAGGGTAACAATGCCAGCAAGGCCAAGCCCCGCGAGCAAGGCAAATGCCAAATTAACAGGAAGATTGGGAGATGACGGCTCATCTGGAGCCTTTGCAGGGTCAACGATAGCAATGTTATTGGTTCCGACACCAGCAACTCCAATTTCCTTATAACGTTGCACCAAGCCATCATAAAGTTCCCGGCTGGTATCGGCTTCACGCTGGAAAATGTTATATTGGATACTATCGCGCTGCTGCTGACGCATCTTTGCTTTGAGCTCATCGACTTGAGCTTCCAACTGACGCTCTTGCTGCAACGCTGCACGATAGCGCGCAGTACTCTCTCCATCAGCGCGAGCATCGGCTCTTGCTAAATCTGATCGTACGCGTTTTTCTTCGTTCGCTATGCTGGCATCTAATGCCCTCATCTGTTCAGCAAGCGCACGAGCAGCTGGATAGCCCGGTTCAAACTGCACCATAAGCTTTGCATATTCTGCCGCGACTTCTGCTCGCCTTTGCCTTAATGTCGCGCCAGCAGCATCATTGAAAGATTCAAGCCCTGCCCGCTTTGCAGATCGCTGACTCATCTCGCTTTGTGCCTGAATGCGTTCTACTTTAGCGGTGGCCAAGGCTTGATTCAAAGCTTCCAAGTCAGCCGAAACCAAAGTGCGCTCCGTTTCAGTCTTACCGTCCGCACTCTTGCTTTTGCCGATCGCGACAATGCCTTTTTCTTCAGCGTAATTTACCACATCCCGCTCAGAGGTTTCTCGGCGTAGCCGCAGGTCTTCAAGGCGGCTTTCAAGAAACTTCCGGGCGTCTGCTGTCGAGGCAAAACGACGATCCATACTTTGAACTATAAATTGTTCAGTCCAGCTGTTCGCGATCTGCGCAGATAATTGTCGCGATGCACTCGTGTAGCTGATGTCGACCAGCGTAGAACCACGGATCGGGGTTATAGTAACATTTTCAAGCAACAAATCAGTAGCCAGCTTCTCACGTTTCTGGCGGTCTGAGGCACTTAATGGTTGACCTGATTTAGTCGCAAAAAAAGTGCTGCTGTCTGGGTCAACTCCATGCGCCTTAAAAAAGGCTTCATTCGTTACAAGACGTAGTTGGCGGGACACCCGTTCTGCTAATGATTCCGCTTGCAGCAGTGAATAACGGGTCTGAAAAAATTCAGTTTCTCTGCCAGAATCCTGCGACTCAAGCCCTTGAACGTTCGTTACCTTTTTTTGTTCACGACTGATCTCGATACGCGATGTAGCGGTGTATTTAGGGGTAGCAAGCAAAGTGAAGATCAAGCCACATACCAGCGATGCAAGCACAATTCCTGCTATCACCCATTTCCAACGCAGCACGACTAGCCAATACTGCATCAGAAGCGGCGGACCCTGATTCAAACCGGCGTCAGATTGCTCACTGTTACCAAAACCTGCTGAATTACTGTTTATCTGCAACATTTATAAATCCGTATGAAGCTAGGCCATGTTCAGCCTTAAGCAAATGCGTCGGTTGATCGTAAATCTTCCGAAGACAATTTTTGACATTTAGAACATTTCGCTAGCCCAGAGCAACCAAGACATCCACCCCTTTTCACAAACGCATGTAAACAATCCGCCAAGCCAGCCCTTAGGCAAAGCACAGCTGTATGGAAGCCTAGTAGGGGTTACTACACTGAACCAAGTGCGCCCTTACCTGTCGAAGCCTTCCGTTGTAATCACTCTTGGCACGAATCACGTATCAGCTAATGCGATTAGCCCTTGCTCGTAGGCTTCGACGTCCAAGGCCGAAACATGATACTCGGTAAATAGGATTTCGGCTATCGGCAGCACGTGAAAGTTGCCTATTTGCCGTGGTTCAAAAAACGCAAACAGCCGCTTTCTCAATACTTCCCAACAATGTTCAAAAACCATCCGCGGCTTTTGGCCTCTACGTTGGTCAGGTCGTCGGAATAATCACTGAAGCTGTAACCAACCCCGACACGGGCATTGTCCGTGATTTCGCGATAGACGCCGACGACCGCGCCAATGCGGTGGTCATCGGCTTGCGAGGTTTTCAAATAGCGGGCTTCTGCCATAACATCCCATTGCTTTATGACGTGGATATCGCCCCGAAGCACTGCGAGGTGAGCGCCGGATTTCAGAAACACGTCGCTGTCGCGTGACAGTGCGACTTCGCCGAAGCGATAGCCATATTTGCCGCCGATGGTCAGCCATCGGGTTAGCTTGTAATTGGCGTCGAGACTCAACACCTGGTTGCGCTGTTTAGGGGATGCTGTCGTGCCGCTGCCGCTGATCTGGCCATAGGCCGATGTGTCGCGCAGATAGGTATATTTGAACAGCATGTTTAGCCGGTTGTTGTCGACCGGGCGATAAGCGACGCCCAGTACGCCTTCGACAAAGCCTGCATCCAGCACACTGCTTTGGTCCGCGTCGGAGATAGCAATGTTCATCCGCCCAAGCAGCCGCCAACTAGGATTGACTTCGACGCCCAGCGTATTGCGGGTCAGCCAGCTGGTCTGGTTGCGGCCAGTGCCTTCCTCGAACCGAGCCTCTAGTGCGCTCGCAAAGCGAATGCCGCCGCCGGAATAACCGATAGTTCCAGTTGCAGCGGTCCGGTCGAATGCGCCGCTAAGCGGATCGCTGATCCGGCCATTTTCGAAGGTCGCAGCAAAGCTCCAATGTTCGCCGGGGGTGAATTCTAGGCCATAGCTGTGCACCTGTTCGCGCGCTGCTGAACCAAAACCCATGCGCTCCTCGCCATGAACAGACAGGCTGCTGCCAAAGCGTGTCCGCCCGCCGATGGTGAGATTGCCATAGTTGGAGCGGGTTAGCAGCGACGGGCTATCAAAGCTGCGTTCGCCGCTTTCGGTCGACAGGCCATAGGTCAGGTAGGTTTCGGTGTTTTCACCCATTTTGCGGGTGATGCCGACATTGGCACCAAGACCGCCATCGCCGCCGGATATTTCGCCGTTCAGCGACATGCGGTCGCTAACCTCATAACGCGCGCCGACGCCCGCACGGTTATTGGCAGCGCGGCCTGCGTCGCGATTAAGGGTGGCCTGCGCAAAGCCAAACACACCCCAGCCCGCCTTGTCGTCATGGCCGATTTGTAGCGCAAGATCGTCGCGTGATCCTGAGCCTGTGAAGCCGGGAAGCAGGGCCGATGGCTGGCGATCTTCATGCCTGTACGCGAGCTTGCCGGTTACAAAGCCCAGCGTTTGTTCAATGCCAAGATCAAGTGCGTTGCTGCTGCCATAGGTATTGCTGCGCATAGCATCGTAGCCCGCAGTCACTGTAGTGCCTGAGGTAATGGGTATTGCCGCCTTGCCACCCCAACGATCGCCGTCGCGGGCGGTCAGTCGGCCCATGCCGGAAAAGCCAGCGCCCAGATGTTCGTAATAAGCCGATAGCTTGCCCGCATCCTTGCCTCCGACAATATCCGACAGCGCTATCGCGCCTTCGGTCTTCCACGATGTCGCACGCACACCCGCTGTGCCGGGATTGGCGATGCCGACAAAGTTCAACCCGCCATCGATACTGTTTGCCTGATCAAAGCCGGGGCCATCGCTGCGCGCAACTTCGGCGCGGAGGAAAGTCTCGGTGCTGTGCCGCAGTAACACATCACCGCCCCAGATTTTCTGGTCGACAGTGCCAGTCGATTCGCGCTGTGCCGTGACGCCAAACCGCACGCTATCGCCTAGCCACTGGGTAGCTCGGCCACCATAGGTATAGCCATCGAGATCAGCGACCGTCGGCGAATATTCATAGCGCGCGACGAGCACGACCTGATTGCCAGAATTGCCACCGTCCCGGACCGTGCGGCCATCACTCGCGGTCGAGGCCAGCGGGCGGGTGAGCAAAACCCGGCCCTGAATATAGTCGATGTCATAATCCTCAAAAGGCCTAAGGTCGCGGCTTTCCAGCACAAGGCCGGACAAACGGTCGCGCACTTCAACACGAAGGCGCTCTGAACCGATGGTCAAATCCTGCCGCTGCAGGAAATAGGCTGAGCCGCCCGTACCGCGAAACTCTTCACGCGAGGGCAGTGTGCCGGGTTCTGACGCGAACGCAGTAACGCGTGTCTTACGTTCGCCAAAGCTGGTTGCGCCTTTGCTTTGGTAATCGCCAAGCGCGCCGTAAAGCCCGCGGTCAAGCTGCACCAAATCGGCCCCGGCGGCATCGACAACATAGTTTCCGAGCACAAGCTTGCTGTCGTCATGATCGAGCCGGAGGTAGAATCGGCCTTGTGTGGGGGCATCCTCAACTGCCGAACTATCATCGCCGTAAGTTGGCATGAAATAGGTCGGGTCGAGCCGCCGGAGTAGCTGCGCCGGATCCTTGTCATCAAGATTGCTGAAGACATTGCGGATGTCGGTTTCGCCCGTGTCTAGCGACGCGGTGATCCGCGTGCGTAGGCCAATCTGGCCCTTTGTGTAAAAAGCGCCCCGCGAGTTGGTATAAAGCTGGTCGAATTCGGAATCGCTGCCAGTCGCTAGTGATTCTGGACCGCTAGAGACGTTGCGGCCCAGCGTCAGGTCGCCGATGGCGACCGTAAACCAGTCGTTGTGTTTTACATTGATCTTGCGGCCAAAGCTGCGATTTCCTGCAACAGGATCGTCAATTGTTAGCGCGATGTCATGCTTGCCAAATGGCATAATCGTGTCGATCAAAAAGCGGCCATCCTCGCCAGCGACAACTCTGTTGCTGCCAAAACTGACCTTTGCTTGCGGGTTGGTCTTGCCGGTGATCGAAACCGCGCCGCCGCGAACTTCGATGTTCCGAATAGCTGTGTTGTCGCGGCTGGGTAGGGGCTGCACTGTGCTGGCGCTTAGCTCCACCGGACGTGTTTCATCAAACCGTCCTTGTGCATCATAAACGCGCAAAACATAAAAGTTTGCCGCTGGATCGCCCTCGACCGCCGCAGAGGCAGAGGTTCGTTGAGCGTCCAGCGGCAGCACGCGCAGGGGCGGCTGATCGGGACTCTCCCCAATCCGGAAAAGCCGAATTTCCGCGCGCGCTATGTAAGCATCATAATTCCACCAACCCCGGAAAATGGCGGTGTCACCAGCCCGGTCAAGTTGCACATTCAGCATCGGCTGCACTGCAGCGGTGTCGACGCGAACTGCGATTTCGCCAGTATCCGCTGTTGACGGAGCTGGGGCTGCACATGCCGGGCTGGCCAGTGCGATCGCAATCGCTGAGGCCAGCGGGACAGCAAGAAGTTTAGCGTTTTTCATGTTAGCGACCCTCCCCACCAGCAGCTTTTGGCGGGCTGGTGGTCCATTCGATGTCCAGTTCGTGCTTTCCTCCTTGATCCTTCCAGCTGGCCGCGATCTGCGCCGCGAGTTGTTCCAGCTTTTCCTTGGCATCGCCGTCACCTGAATAGTTCAGCCGTAGACGCGATGGCTGGGCCTTCAGCGTTTCGATTAACGCTGCCAGCTTTGCCGCCCATTCAGGCTTCAGGCTATTGCTGCCCTCGGCGAATGCAGTGTCGTTCAGTTCGAACGTCACCAGTTCTGCTCCGCGGACACCGAAATCGATTTCAACCATCTTGCCGCGCGTTACGCGGACTACCCGAGGGTTTTCTGTGGTCAGGTTATAGCCCGCAGGTAGTGACCGCGGATCAAGCTTCAGGATGAAGTTCGAACCCATCTGCGCATTGGGCACTGCTGCACAGGTGATGTGGTAGCGGCCATATTGGTCGGCGGTGACAAGCAGGCCGTTGACAGTGGCAACGCGCGCACCGGCAATACCCGCCTCGCCGTCATCCTGATAGCCATTGCCATTGCGGTCATCGAACACTTTACCGATGATCTCGCTGCAATCGAACAGCGGGCTGGGGGTGATGCGGACCGTTGCCTGACCCTGGTTAGAGAGCACACGGCCGCTTAATGTATCGCGGCTGTCGGCCAAGTTGACCTGATCGCCATCGCGTACACCGGCGCCGGGGGTGAGCATCAGGCTGATCGTTACTGACCCGTTGGCAGGGACAACCAAGCTGCGCCAGTTCAGTTCGCGCCCTGTAATTGCTGGTGCTCGCGTCGCCGCATTTACGCGGCCAGAATTGGCGACATATTGGAAGCCAGCGGGCATGATGTCGACGACATCGACATTGGTCCGCGTGACCGCCTGCGGATTGCGTACAACGATTGTGTACGGAACCAGCTCGCCAATCGAAGCGCTGCGTTTCGGGCTGGTCTTGTTGACGATCAACTGCGCGAGCGCATTGGCGCGATCCAGCGGGATGTGGTTGTTGATGATATCCGGGTCGCCCGAACCGAGACGGAAGTCATAATAATGGCGCGTGCTTTCGCCGCCCTGCGGTGCATTGATGTTGTCGCCGATGGATTGCGGGTTGGCCAATCCGGTTGGGTCGAACGGTCCAGTTGTGGGCAGGATGATCGTCGAGCGGCCTTGCAGCACATCTGCCGGGCTGGTGACAACAAGGCGATAGGCTGTCTCACCCGCCGGGCATTGCGCCGCCCCTGCTGGCACCAGATCAATGCGATAGCGACCATCGCTGCCGGTCAGCTGTCCCTGTTGCGACCCATCCAGGAAACAACCAACCGGCAGGGGGACGCCATTGGCATCCACCATGATCACCCGAACGCCTTCTATGGGCGTTCTGGCAATGGAATCATAAATTACACCCGACGGATCAATCGGACGATCCAGATCGACCGATACGATACCCGCATTCAGTGTCACACCATCGGTGCGGCCATAAGCAACACCGGTGGTCGGGTGGCGGAAGATTACGCTATAGCCTGATCCAAGCGGCAGGTTGCCGATCTGGTAAAAGCCATTGGCATCGGTGCGCGCGGTGGCGACGACAACGC
Source organism: Sphingomonadales bacterium (assembly GCA_013297725.1). Classification (GTDB taxonomy): domain Bacteria; phylum Pseudomonadota; class Alphaproteobacteria; order Sphingomonadales; family Sphingomonadaceae; genus Sphingorhabdus_B. Next base: position 18,626 of record JAAFIB010000005.1, on the reverse strand, counting down.
CGTTGCGGACGATCTCGACAAGCCAATTTGGTTGACGCGGATCAGTCGCGCTGCGCGTGCGATCAGCATTCTCGTCAAGATAGACCACACCGTTGAGTGCAGATACCGAGGGGTGAACGGTCAGTGAGACTGTCTCAGTCACGCATTGCCCGGCGGTGTCGCACACCGTGTAGGTGAAGCTGTCGCTGCCAACATAGCTATCTACGGGTGTGTAGGTTACCGTGCTGTTAGCGTTGATCGTAACAGTGCCATGTGCAGGCGCAGAGGTAGCAGTGACCGTTAAGCGATCGCCATCGGGCTCGCTATCATTAGCAAGTACGTCGATGGTCACGGGGTTGCCGCGTACCATAACCGCACTATCGGCTGCGCCAACCGGTCCGGCATTTGCGACGGTGACTGTAACGGGCATCGTCACGCAGTTGGCGGGGTTCAGGCGTTCGCAGACCATGACATCAAAACTGTAAGTTCCAGCCGGAGTCGCAGGCGCAACGCTGACCGTTCCAGTCGCAGGATCAAACGCGATGCCGGGCGGCAATATGCTGCCTGCAGGCAATGTGAGAATTGTGTTTGTTGGTGTTGCAGGATCGGCATTGACTGTTGCGCCGGTCAGCACATTAAGCACGCTGGGCGAACCGGTAGAACCATTGACACCCGAAACATTGCTGTCGGCGACCACGATCACTGCCAGCACATTACTGCCATGTGTTACTTGATCATTGCTGCTTACCCGGTCGAACGAACCAGCAGGAGCAGTGACTGTCGCGGTGTTTGAAACGGCTGCGGCATAGACTCCGACCGGCAAAGCGACGGCCAGATAAGGCAGCGCGCTGGTCAACATCCGCGCCGCAGCGGCGACGCGCCCCCAACGGCGCGGAGTTGAGTGGTGGCGCATGATCAGTTCACCGTGCAAGAATAGCTGATGACTGTGGACTGGCCATTGGGGATCGTCCCAAGAACGATGCCTGCGCCCGTCAAATCCGCAAAGGTGTAAGCCCCCGCCGGAACACCGCTGCCCGAAATTGTGACCGGGTTCGATACCGGGCAGGTCAAGCCAATACCGGGCACATCCCTGACCAGCGCACCAGTGGACGCATCAGGGCCATTGTTAGTAATGGTCAGCGTGTAGGTGATGGTTTCACCAGAAAAGACGTCCGTGCGCCCGTTCGTCTTGGTGATTGCCAGATCGGTTGACGGGGCCACCGTTACTGTCGCAATGTTGGTCGCACAGTTGGCAGGGTTCAGCCGCTCACAAATCTGGTACTCAATTGTATAGGTACCAGCGGGCGTCCCGGCTGGCAGATTGACCCTGCCGGTGGCCAGATTCAGCGTTGGTACTGGCGCCCCGGGATTGCCGGGCGCGGCGGGAGTTACTATGGACAGGTTGATCTGGGCCATTGTGACCTGCGCACCGTTCAGCATGTCGCCTGAAATAACATCAAGCACGTCTGTCGCACCGGTCAGGCCGTTGAGGCCCGATACGCTGTCAGCATCGGCCGTAATTGCCGCGGCAACCACTGTGATTGTAAGCGTCGCAGTCCGGCAGTTTGAAGGGTTCAATGCCTCGCAGATTGTGTAGTCGAAACTATAAACGCCAGCGGCTGTCCCCGGCGCCACATCGACATCTCCCGTGGCCGTGTTGAAGGCTAGACCTGCGGGCACTGCGCTTCCGCTGGCGACCGCCAATATCGCGTTGCTGGTGCTGGCGGGATTGCCGTTTACCGTATTGCCGGCAAATGCGTTGATCACTGCCGTAGCGCCGCTTGCTCCGTTGACACTACCGGCGCTGCCATTGTTGGTGACAATGGCTGATGGGGCAACCTCGATCGTAACCGTGTTAGTCGAACAGCTGGAAGGGTTGAGCTGTTCGCAAATTTGGTAGGTAATCGCGTAGCTGCCTGCTGGCGTGTTGGCCGGAACATCAACCATTCCTGTCGCCAAATTTAACACAGGAACAGGCGCGCCCGGGCTGGCGGATGTTGCAGGCGTTTGGACTGTGAGGTTGACCTGAGCCAGCGTCAACTGGACAGCATTTAGCGTGTCCCCAGCAATGACATCGACGACACCGGTTGCGCCGGTTGCGCCATTTACACCGGATACACTATCCGGATCGGCCACGATGGGTGCTGCGACTACGGCAACGCTGATCGTCGCGGTTCTGCAGTTGGCGGGATTTAGTGTTTCACAGATCGAATAGTCAAAGCTGTAGGTGCCCGCAGGCGTGCCTGCCGCTACGTCGACACTTCCAGTAGCCGTGTTGAACGAAAGCGCAGCGGGAACGGTGCTGCCGCTGGCCACTGTAAGGATGGCATTTGAGGCACTTGCAGCAACGCCGTTGACCGTATCGCCGGTGAAGGCGTTGATAACGGCGGTGGCGCCTGTTAGTCCGTTGACGCTGCCAACGCTGTCGTTGGTTGCAACGATGGACGATGGCGCGACTTCGACCGTCACGATGTTGGTTGAGCAGTTCGTTGGATTGAGCCGTTCGCAGATTTTGTACGTGATGGCATATGTACCAGCTGGCGTGTTAGCGGGCACATCGACCAGCCCGGTCGCCAGGTTGATTGCCGGCACGGGCGCGCCGGGGCTGGCGGGGGTTGCGGCAGTTTCCACCGTAAGATTGACTTGGGCAAGCGTGACTTGCCCGCCATTGAGCCTATCACCAGCGATCACATCGACCACGCCTGTGGCACCGCTTGCACCATTGACACCGGTCACACTGTCGGGGTCAGAAAGTATAGGCGCGGCTGTAACCGTAACGCTAATCGTAGCGGTCTTGCAGTTCGATGGGTTCAGCGTTTCGCAGATGGTGTAATTAAAGCTATAAGTGCCTGCCGCGGTGCCAGCTGCCACATCGACATTACCGGTGGCGGTATCAAAACTAAGGCCCGCAGGCACGCTGCTTCCACCAGCAACAGCCAAGGTGGTGTTGCTTGCACTGGCTGCGACGCCGTTGAACGTATCGCCGGTGAAGGCATTGACGACGGCAGTCGCCCCCGTCAGGCCGTTGACGCTGCCGACAGTGTCGTTGGTCGCAATGATTACGGCCAGTATATTGTCGCTGTCGGTCGCGCTATTGTTAGTCGTATCGCTGTCGAACGAGCCCGCAGGTGCCGTTACCGTGGCCGTGTTGACCGCCGATGCGGCATGCGCTGCGCCCGGAATTAGAAGCGCTGCATATGGCAGAGTGCTGGACAACAGGCGCAGCATCTTGCGCTTGGCAAGCGGCTTGTTCGATGGGGCAGTGTTAGTGGTAATCAGATTGATCGTCATTTTAGTTCACCTGACAAGAGAAAGAGAGCGTGGCCGATTGGCCGGTAGAAAGGCTGCCGAGTGTAATTCCGGCACCGGTAAGGTCTGCGATTGTGAAGGAGCCTGATGGCGTGCCATTTCCGCTGATGGTCACTGGGCTGGATGCAGGGCAGGTCAGGCCGCTGATCGGCGTATCTTTAACATTTGCGCCGTTTGCGGCGTCTGGTCCCTGGTTTGTAACGATGATCGAATAGGTCACAGTCGAGCCGGTCATGACGGTATCGTTCAGCAGATCGATTTCGCCATTGAGGCCGGGTGAATTAGTCTTGCGCACCGTCAGGTCAGACGTTGGATCGACAACGACGGTGATGCTGGCAGTCGCACAGCTAGCCGTGTCGGCGGCAGCGCAGATCTGATAGTTGAAGGAGTATGATCCAGCAGCCGTGCCAGCGGTCACGCTGACGTTGCCAGTTGTGGTGTTGAAGACGAGGCCAGCCGGGACAGTGGACCCGGAAGCAACTGACAGGATGGCATTAGAAGCGTTTGCCGCGACCGTGTTGACCGTATCGCCGGTAAATGCGTTGACGACGTTTGCGGCGCCGGCAAATCCGTTGACACCAGTGGCGCTGTCAGGTGTCGCAACTATGACTGCACCAGAGGCGATAACAGTCACTGTTACGCCTGCCGTTTGGCAATTGCCCGGATTTGCCGCTTCGCAAAGCTGATAGTTAAAGCTGTAGCTGCCGGCTGCGGTACCGGCAGTAACGCTGACATTGCCGGTCGCAGTGTCAAAGACTAGCCCGACTGGAACAGTGGATCCCGATGCGACTGATAGGATCGCATTGGCAGCGGTTGCGGCTAGACCGTTGACGGTATCGCCCGCAAAGACATTGACGACATTGGCCGCTCCAACGGTTCCATTGATACCGGTCGCGCTATCGGGTGTCAGAACGATAGGCGCAACGGGGACGGCGACTGTAACGCTGGCCGTTGCAGTGCGGCAGTTGGCTAGGTTGATGCTTTCGCAAATCTGGTAGTTGAAGCTGTAGGTCGCGGCGGTTGCACCTGCATTGACGCTGATACTGCCGGTCGCGGTATTGAATGTCAGCTGCGCAGGCACACTCAAACCGGCCGCTACTGAAAGTACTGCGTTGCCGGTTCCAGCGGCGACACCGTTGATCAGGTCATTGCCAAAAACATTGACCACATCGGCAGTCCCGCCCGCACCGTTGATGATGCCGGAAACGCTATCATTGGCTGCGACAATTGGGTTGAACGCGGTGACAGTGTCTGTTGCGGTAACACTTGCCGGGCCGCCATTGGCTGCCATAGCATCGTTGTAGGTTGCAGTGATCAAGTTGCCTGCAGCACTGTTCATCGAGCCATTGTTGTTTGTGCCAGCGGCCGCCCCTGCAGCTGTTGCCAAGCTACCGGAGAATACACCGGTGTTGGGTCCGGTTTCGGTCAGCGTTACATTCTCGCTCTCTCCAGTCGCTGTATTGACGACGGACACGACGACGGTTTGGACGGTCGAAGCATTCGTGTTGAGGTCGGCATCGCTGACACTGATTGCCAGCGTATCCCCCGGTATCGAGGTTGGCGTGATGCTGACCGAGCCTGCCGCGCCGCCGATGACAGTGCCGGTGGCGGTGCGAACCGCTGTGCCGCCGGTTGATGTCAGTGCATCATTATAGGTGACTGTCAGGCCGTTAGTTGCCTGTGTCAGTAAAGTGCCGTTGTTATTTGCACCCGCCGCCGTTCCGAAACTTGTGGGCAAAGTGCCGGTGAATATGCCTGTGTTGACCCCGGTTTCTGTCAGCGTGACCGTTTCAGATTCGCCCGTTGTGCTATTGACCACACTGACCAGCATTGTTTCAACGATGGTGGGAAGAGAATTGAGGTCGGCATCGGTAACAGACAATGTGAGCGCATCGCCCGGCCGGGATGAAGGCGTTATGGTGACGACACCATTAGCGCCGGTCATAGGCGCATCGCTGCCAACGATAGCAACGAACAGCGATGCCTGTGTCTTGCGACCAAAGGTATAGGTATCAACTAAGCGATTGTTACCAAACCCGCCGCCCCCGGCATCGAATGTTCCCCAAGTGTGATAGCTGCCAGCTGCGCCAGAGGTTACACCCTGCGGGGTGTTTGATGTGCCGCCTGCGGCCGCGCCAAGGATCGTTATGTCGTCCCAGTAAACCTGTGTTGGGGCAATAGTTGATGGCGAGGTCGCCTCAAAGATGGTGAGCCCATCCGCTGTGCCGCCGCTAGTCTCTACGTCATTGGCGATGAAGTGAAATTCACCGAGCCGCACCTCGGCGCGGGCCTGATACGAGCCAAGCGGCAGAATAACGCCGCTGTTATTGGTGCCGTTCCACGGGATCGAGTTGAAGCCGTTGACTGCATTGCCGCTAAGCGTCACGTCGCCTGCATCGCCGAAAATTCCGTTCTTGTTGACATCGATCGCGATTGCGTACGTCGCATTGGTTACGTTGGTCGTGAATTCAAAGTTGCCGGTGTCCTGTGCGCCCGGCGTGACACCCGGTGAGATGCCGAAATCCTGCCCTGCGCTATCGACAAAGCGAAACCCGGTGACTGCTGGCGCAGCTGACGGTGGTGGATTGGCGATTGTGGGGTAGTTCAGATAAACCTGAAACTGCGGCACTGCTGTATTGCCAGTGATATCTGTAGAATAGCCGGAACGCGGCGCGTTCACGCCTTTGTTGTTAGCTGAAATGCTATAGCCATTTCCAGCCATGTCGTTCAGATCGAGCTGCCAGACATAGTTTTCAGTCGCCGCACCGCCCGGTGTAAGCGCATAATAATTGGCATCCGTCGCAGATGTCGAGGCAAAGGATCCAGTTGAATATTGCCATGACAGCGAACTTACCCGACCGGTGATACCGGTCGCACCTGTGGGGTCAGGATTGACTGTGCTGTTCGCCGTTACCGTCACATCAAAGCGGTTAAAGTTAGCGGCCGTCACGTTGATCAGCCGGACTTTGAATTTACCTGTCTGGGTGGTTGTGTAGCGATAGGGCGTTGTGATCGGCGCCGTCATCAGATTGGCGCAGAGAATTTTACCCGCGGTCGCGGTCGGGGTGTAGGTCGGCAGCACCGTTCCTGTTGGCGTCTCGATGACAAACGCTAGGACGTTTGTGTCCGCTGCACCGCAAGCAGAGATATTGATGACCTCGCCCACAGTGCGGATATCAACGATAATGTCGCGGTTTGATGCTGCCCCTGGCGCTGTCGCGTTGGTTTCGACAAAGGGCTGGTTTAGCCCCACATGAACCGAACCTTCGGCATGGGCGGTTGTGCCAAAGCTTAGGCACGCAACCGCTATCGCCAACAGCAAACAAATAGCATTCCAGAAAACGACAGCAGGGGAAGCGGCGCTATCCTCAAAGGATGTTGAGCCGCCAACGCAATGCACAGCGGGTACAATATGATTGCGTTTTTGGCACTCGAGCATAGCAGCATCCCCTGCTGTCTGCGCTTTCAAAATTGAAAACGTGACGGAGTTACTGGCCGAAAAATGGTTAACGCAAAATAAAATATTCGATCAAAAAATGTTATATATCATATATTTATGAATAGTATTTCGCTTTGTGATAATGGCCGCTAGTCGGCAGGTTTCCGGCTTATTAGGCTCGGGCGATATGCCTTATCCGCGATTTTGTGCATGTCGCTAACTTCGAACTTGGTTTTATTAATCTGCCTACTTGTCATCTCGTCAATGTTGATTTGACTGTCGACGCGGATACCAAAAAGGTTGCCGTTTCGCCGAACGACCTCCCCAGCCATGCGCAAGTTACGCAGCTCAATCAGAACCACCTCGCCGATCCTTAGCGGCTGATCTGCGCTAATGCCCAATCCGGTTTCCGAAAAGTTTCGAACGCGAACGACGATTTTTTGTCCCTGTTCCGTTACAAGCGTCGCCGATATAATCGTTGCAACGCGATGCGCCCTAGGCTTAGTTTTCTTCTCCGCCATGCGAGCACTCTCCATCTGCTGCATAGATGCGAGCCTAACGGTATGGCGGTTCCTATGATAATTCGTTTTACAAATCACAGGCATAACGGAAATCGATTGCAATGGCTGTTATGCTTGCCTAGCGGCGGCTGGAAATACTGCCTTAAATCCTACCTGCGATATCAATTACTGCAATTTCGACTATCAAAAATATAAATGGGTTTTCGCTAAAAATCACTCTATTGGGCGGGTAAGGGCGAGAAAGGTCAAGCTTCCTAGGCAACAGCGGGTTGTAAATTTATGAAAAAAATCAACTTAAGGCGTCATAATCTCAATGCTTTACCAGTATTGAGAGAAATATTGCGCCATGGAAACTTAACAAGAGCTTCACAAGCGCTTGGCCTGACTCAGCCCGCACTGAGCAATATCTTGAAGCAGCTTCGTATGGATTTTGATGATCCATTGGTTGTACGTCAAGGCCATAGAATGGAGCTTACACCAAAGGCGATTAAACTGATGGCGCCGCTTGATGACGCTCTTCGTTCTTTAGAAGAGCTGCTGGCGAGAGCTGATTTTGATCCAGCAGAGACCGAGCGGTGTTTTAAAATTGCAACAACAGATTTTATCATGGCGATGCTGAGCGCCCCATTATCGTCAGTCATGGCTGATGATGCGCCCGGGGTCAGTGTCCAGATTCATACTGCCCAGCGTACTTCTGTCCAATCACTGATGGTTGGAAACATCGATATGGTGATTACACCGACAAACTTGCTGAATGCAGGGATCTCCAGCCAGGTTGAAAATGACAGCGTCAATCATGAAATTGTTTTGCGCGAACCGCTGTCCTGTCTGGCGAGTGCAAATGACGATGAGTTCCGAGCCGGGCTAACCCTTGATCAATATCTGCAGCGTCCCCATGCCGGATATGTCTTTGGCGAGGGATCAGTGACCAGCATGGAGCAAACTTATTTGCAGCATCTGGGGCTGAAACAAAATGATAAGCTGCTTGTTTCAAGCTATGCTGCGCTGGCTCCTGCTGTTGCCAGCACCGGTTATTTGTCACTCGTCCCGCTCAGCATGGCAAAGGCGGCAGCAACATTATTTCCTGTGCAATATGCGCCGCCACCATTTGATGCGCCGGATATGGAATGGTCGATGGTTTGGCATCTACGTGAAGATCGCTCTAGCGACATGCAATGGCTTCGCGCGACGGTTAAAAAATGCCTGAATACTGGCTTTATGCCGCCAAAGCTCTATGCGCTTGGTCAGGCTAAACAACGGCGCAACGCTGCCTGATATCAATTTGTTTGATATAGATGATTTGGCAAGACCGCGTCTGCCATAGCTTATAACTTCTATTTGTATTTTCGATTTCTTGATTTCATTAAATCATGAAATCTCTGCCCCTGTCGCAAGCTAGTGGTCCACAGGGTCGCACCTCCTCTAGCTTGCGGCAACACATCATGTTTGATGCGGAGGGGAAATGGAGCTTTGCCTATTCAGAACCCAGGACCCGGTTCGGTCCCAAATCCACACACGGGTTTCTGTGGTCTTGGCAAAATCTACCCCAACTGTACCCGCTCTTCATGCAGTTTGCCGTGTAGTGTCGCTCTTTACACGGTGTCGCTTCTGGTCCTTTAGTCGACATAAAAGCCCTGAGGTCAAACCTGATCACAGGGTGGGAAATCTGGTCCTAGCCAAGCCGACTGAAGGATCAGTTGCAAAACTGATATTGCTGCTGACCTTTGCCGTTGCCGCGCCCGCCAATGCCAATAAAGCGATTGAACAAAGGCAACATCACACCGCCTTTACAGCGACGGGTTTACCACCTGGCATCAGCATCGACCCAGCGACAGGGGTGATATCAGGTGTCGTCGACCGCGCAGCCATAACTGACGAAAAAATGACTTATGACGTGCAGATTTCTATCCACGATATTAACGGCGCGACAGGGCGCTTTTCCATCAAAATTGTCCTGCCCAATGTTCAACCATCAGCGGACGACGACCTTGCACATGTTAGCGCAGGGGTAGAGTCCATTATCTCAGTTCTCGAAAATGATTGCGATGGCGATGGCGATGAACTGACCATTTTATGGGCAACGTCTGCATTGAAACGCAGCGTATCAGTTGAAGGCCGCAGTCTAAAGTACGTGACCTTCGGCAGTGTTCCGGCAGATGACATCATCACTTATGGGATAAGTGATGGCCATGGCGGCAAAGCTGTCGGTCATGTCCGGGTTTTAACTGTGAAATGATGAGGCAGATAAAGGCCCGCCGGCTCGCCGCCCTCCATTGTCTCGTAATTGCTACAGCACTGTGCACTCCTTCGGAACTAAACGCTCACGGTGCATGGCTTGGCAATGGCACTGTTGATTATTCAGCAGACTCTCAAACGCTTTTACAGACGCGGGTCGATGCCGGATTGGGCGGTTTTCAGGACGGCGATTTCATTGAACTGAACGCTAGCTTTCCGGTAATCGTCAATGGCACCGTTTCTGGCCCCGGTGGTTACATTACATTTTATGTGCCGCCTGGAACAGAGGTTGCTGGTGCATGGATTGTGAATGCGGCCGGTAATCCGGTATCGGCAAGACCGGCGACTTCGGCGTCCAGCGGCGAGGGGACCAATGGTGGCTGGGGACCACTGAACCAACCAACCTTTGCCACCGGTGCAAATGGTTGGAACCCCATCGGCATAACGTCCGCCTGCACCGATGCGGCATTAGGTATCAATTACACTGCGGCGAATTGCGCTTCGGCTATGACGCATCTGTATGGCGACACCGGGATATTCTATTCGACGCGTGCTGATACGGCGATGTTTGCAAATGGCGCTAATACCATCTCTTTGACTAACGGTTATCAGACTAACCCGACTAACGCGCAGCCTTGGCCTTCGGTTGGTGGTGGCGGTAACGAACGCGTTCACAACAAATGGGATGCGGTGCAAACCAACGCTTTTGGCTCAACAGGGGTCATTGCAAACGGTTTCAGCACGCTTGAAGAAACTGTCATTAGCAACGGCCGGGGCACAACACCGTGGAATGCGGGCAGTCCCGTCGCCGGTCCCGATTCTGGCAATAAATGGGATCGCTATGCCTCCACAGGCCCGTGGAACAGAATATCGTATAGCGGATCTTGCATTGGCGGCTCCGCACTGAACAGGGCAGCTAACGGTGTTGGTTCCACGTTGCCGACAAGTCCGGCTATCACCGCTGTTAACTCGCTCAGTGCTTGTTCGCCCACGCTTTCCGGCTTTTTTCTCAATGACAGCAGCCGTCTTCCGTCAACAGCCAATGCTGTGCGTTTTGCACTCGGCGGGATAACATCCGGGGAAACGCATAACGTCAAAGTGCGGTTAAAGGTCACTAACGCATTGGCCTTAGGCGTTGGCAATTTTGAAGGACATGGCGGCGATTCCACTCAGGGCGCAAAGGCGAGTAACGATAATCCGTGGCGCTATTGGATTGGGGCGCCCGCCAATGCACCACTTGCCAACGCAAGATTGCCGATCAAAAAATCGATCGTTGCGATCAATGGCATTGCCTATGCCGGAACCGATATCCCGCCCGGCGCCACTGTGCGATACCGGATCAGCTATGCCAATGGCTATGCGCAGCCACAGACGAATGTTGCGATCACCGATGTGTTACCGGCACAAGCAACCGGCGTATCGGGCTATCAAATTATCAGCGGCCCAAATATCCTGCCGGCAAGTGTTTCAGGCGGGACGATTACCTTCACGCCGATATCGTCATTGCTGCCTGGACAAGGCGGAGCGGTTGAGTTTAATGTCACAACTAACGCCGCCGCCGGGCAAACGCTTTCAAACACAGGCAGAATTGCCAGCTCACAGATTGTCACTCCAAGAACGTCTCTTGCGTCTGCCAATGTCAGCATCCCGCCGCCGCTTTCTGTTACCAAGGCGAGCGGCGTTTATTTAGACGGCGTGAGTAGCGCGAACCCGAAATCCATCCCCGGTGCCATGGTCGCCTATACTATCGCTGTCACTAACCCGGGTGCGATGGCCCCTGATAACGGCAGCGTCATTATCACCGATCCGACACCCGCTGGTCTTTCCTTGCATGTTGCCGACATTGGCGGAGCGGGAAGCGGCCCTTTAGTGTTTGCCGACGGGTCGCCGGCTTCTAATCTCACATACAGCTTTCAAAGCCTGAACAGCTCTACCGACGACGTCGATTTCTCTAACGATGGCGGGGTAAGCTGGAATTACATGCCGTCACCGGACGCAAATGGTGCCGATCCAGCTGTTACCCATATCAGGGTTGCGCCCAAGGGCGTCATGAGCCCGCGTTCGAGCTTCCAGCTCTTGTTTCGCTATCGTCTGAACTAGCGAGCACGCCAAGCGCAAACAGAGCGAAAGGTCACACTAAAGTCTCACCTAAACCGATATTGAGCCAACCTTTTTAGAGGCTGTAGCACCTTAAATTCGCGAAGAACATTACATGAACATGCCTGCAAAGTCAAGAGGTTTTGCGCAGCTGTTTGTAGCAATACAAAGCGCATCAGGTCCGGATAAAGCACTGATCTATAACCCATAATGTGACGAAAGCGTCATTCGGCACCACAATTTATCGTTCTAATGGCGCAAGGAGTTTTCTACCGAAGACTCTTTAAGGTGATTTAGCGCCAATATGTCTGGAGGCCCGAGCCGGAATCGAACCGGCGTGCAAGGATTTGCAGTCCTCTGCGTCACCACTCCGCCATCGGGCCTCGACATTGACTTAAGCACAATTTGCGCGTCGTCTGTGGTGTGAGAGCGCGCCAATAACGGCACTGCCCGCGATATGCAATGCTGCGATGCACTTCATATGGGTGAAATCGGCATTTCGTCCGAATCCTTATTGGCGTTTATCGCAAGCCCCTCTACAAGCTTGATTTGAGAGACTGTATTGCCAAAGCAACACGGTTGTGCCAGATCATTGTAGGCAATGGGTTTTATGACGCTTCTACCTCAATCCGAAGAGCTACGCCGCAACATGGTTGATAGCCAGTTGCGCACCAGTGGTGTGAATGCGCCTTGGATAATCGCGGCTATGCTCGCCACTCCGCGTGAGGCGTTTGTGGCGGATGCAAGCAGTGCGGTGTATATGGACCGGTCGTTTCCACTGGGTGGTGGGCGGATGTTGAATCCGCCATTGGCCGCTGGACAAATGCTGATGGTGGCTGAACCTAAAACCAATGACAGGGTTTTATTGATTGGTGCCGCAACTGGCTATCTTACTGCATTGCTTGGCAAGCGTGTGGCATCGTTGACCGCGGTTGAAGAAACGACAGAACTAGCTGACAGTTTTGCAGCAAGCCTACCCAACGTGCAGCTTTTGCGCAGTGCGCATAATGAGGGTGCGCCAGAGCATGCGCCATTTGATCTTATCATCATCGATGGTGCGATTGACGAATTGCCCCAAGCTATAGCCGATCAACTGGTTGATGGCGGCCGGATCGTGGCCGGCATCACTGACGGTCCAGTTACGCGGCTGGCAAGCAGCGTTAAACGCGGGAACCATTTAGCTCTGCGTCCGGTGGCCGATATGGAAATCGCGGCGCTTCCCGGCTTTGCCCGTGCCAAGGAGTTTGTCTTTTGATCCGCAGATTGCATGTTTTACTTTGCGCCGGTTCGGTTTTGGCTGCGACGCCAGTGCAAGCAGAGACGCTGCGCGATGCGCTTGTTGCTGCCTATGAAACCAACCCCAATCTGACCGCAGCCCGCGAAGGGCAGAAAGCCACCAACGAAGGCGTGCCGCTGGCTAAATCAGCCGGTCGCCCAACCGCCAGTGCTAGCGTTAGCTATACTGAAAATTTCCCCCGTTCGAGCGGCGGGACAGATTTCTCACCAGACCGGATTTTCAGCATCGGACCAAGCGCATCGGTCCCCCTTTATGCTGGCGGCGGCATAAAAAACGCGGTGCGCGCTGCGGAAAACCGGGTTGAGGCAGGCATTGCCAGCCTGCGCGGAACCGAAAGTGCGATTTTTTCGGCGGTAGTCGGCGCCTATATGGATGTCATCCGAGACGAAGCCATCGTCGATCTGAATCGGGCGCAAGCAGGTGTGCTGCAAGTGAATCTGGAGGCGACCAAAGACCGATTCGAGATTGGCGACCTGACGCGCACCGATGTTGCCCAGTCTGAGGCACGACTCGCGCTGCAAATCAGCAACCTCGAAAGCGCGCGGGCGAACCTTATTCGGTCAAAGGAAACCTATATCCAGCTGGTAGGCCGCGAGCCGGGTGATCTTGAATCACCGCCGCCGTTACCCAATCTGCCCGTAGCACCCCAAGATGCTGTGACAGTGGCACTGGATAACAACCCCGACTTGATCGCTGCCAAGGAAAGCCGTGAAGCTGCAGGGTTTGATCGCAAAGCAGCAAACGCTTCGCGCCTGCCTAGCGTATCAGCTGTCGGTGGCAGCTCACACAGCAACAATTTGGGCTCGATTGATACAACGCTGCCTTATGATCGCTGGAACAGCTCTGCCCAGATTGGCGTTCGGGCGACCATACCCCTTTATCAAGGCGGAGAAAGTGGCGCGCGGATCCGTCAGGCACAAGCGCGATTGGGGCAGGCACAAGAGCTTGAAATCGCCGCGGAACGTGAAGCAATAGCGCAAACCCGTGCCGCCTATGCAAGCTGGAAAGCATCACAGGAAGTGATTACCGCGTCGGAACGAGCAGTTGCGGCGAATGAATTGTCGCTGGAAGGCGTGCGGGCGGAGAACAGCGTCGGCAACCGGACGATCCTAGATATTCTCAATGCCGAGCAGGAACTGCTGAATAGCAAGGTGCAGCTGGTGACTGCACGGCGCAATGCCTATGTCTCGGGCTTCTCACTTTTGGCCGCGATGGGGAAGGCCGAGGCACGCGATCTGGGGTTGGAAGGCGGCGCGCTTTACGATCCTGTAGCCGAATATGAGAAAGTCGAAGGCGCGTGGACTGATTGGGATACGAATCCCGATCCAGCCACCAAAGCAACCCGAACAGTTGACACGCCCGCACAAAAGGCCGAAATAGAGCCACTTCCGGATTATTAACCAAATGTCTGGGGCAATGTGAGGGGCAATTTGGATGGCTGAAGACCGCAGCGAACCTTCGATGGAGGCGATTTTGTCGTCGATCAAAAAGATCATCGCCGAGGATGACCGCGTAATTACGCGCGCTCGTGCTTCGCGTGCCGCAGCCCCCCGGAAAGATGAAATCGAGGCTGAGATTGAGGCTGAGGAAGACGTCCTTGAACTCACCGAAACTGCCGAAGAACTGCTTGATGATAACAAAGCACAAAGTCTGGCCCAGAGCTTTTCGGTGCTGAAGACTTTGGCTGAACCCGGGGCTACGCCGCAGATTGTGCGTAGCGGTGAAACCTCGCTTGAGGGGCTGACTCGCGATCTGTTGCGTCCGATGTTGAAAGACTGGCTCGATTCGAATTTGCCCGGCCTTGTCGAGGCGATGGTCGCCAAAGAGATCGAACGAATTACCAAAAAAGGCTGATGGTTTTGCTGTTGAGAGCAGCAGCCTGTATTTTCATTACTGTTGTAGGCGTTGCCACAGCCGCGCAAGCACGCACCGAAATATTACCCGATATGATCGTGAAAACCGGAAAGCTGGTCGATGTAGAGACCGGCACCGTTCACGACAACCAATGCATCTGGCTGGATAACGGCAGAATCTACAGCTGGGGCGATTGTCCTGAAAATGTCGGGCCGGCTGGCGTCAACACATTTGTCGACTGGTCCGCCTATACTGTCCTTCCCGGACTGATTGATCTTCACACCCATTTGGCCGATGCTGGGCAAAGCGCGGATATAGCCGCGCCGATCAAAACCTCACCGCAGCTGACCGCACTTCACGGAGCCAATAACGCGCTGGCGACATTGCGCGCTGGTTTCACCACAGTGCGCGATGTTGGAACCTATCGAGGGTTAACCGATGTTGCGTTGCGCGATGCAATAAATCAGGGGCTGGTTCAGGGACCGCGCATGTCAGTTGCCGGAGCATATTTGACGCACCCGGGAGGCGGTGGCGAATTGAACGGCGTTGTCCCCAATGAGCAGCTGCCTGCCGATATGCGGCTGGGCGTTGCCATCGGTGAGAAAGAGGTTGCAGCTAAGGCAACCGCCCTGTTCGAGGGAAAAGTCGATTTCCTGAAACTGATGGCAACGGGCGCTGTTTTGGCGATTGGCACAGAACCCGGCGCGCCCGAATTGACAGAGACGGAAATGCGCGCGGCGGTCGACTTAGCAAAGGCCCGCGGCAGCTATGCCACCGCACACGCTCACGGAGCCGAGGGCATCAAAGCCGCCATCCGCGCTGGCGTACGCTCGATAGAGCATGCCAGCCTGATTGATGATGAGGCACTGCAACTCGCCAAAGACAAAGGCGTCTGGTTAGTGATGGATATCTATAATGGCGATTATATCGACGATGTCGGCACGCGGGAAGGCTGGCCCGAAGAGTATCTACGCAAGAACCGCGAAACCACCGATGTCCAGCGCGCGGGCTTTGCCAAAGCCGTGAAAATGGGCGTGAAGCTTGCCTATGGCACCGACAGCGGCGTTTATCCGCACGGAGGCAATGCCAAGCAATTTGCCTATATGGTCAAATACGGGATGACGCCGATGCAGGCGATCCAATCCGCAACCATAGAGGCGGCAAAGGTGATGCGGAAAGAAGACCAGATCGGCAGCATCGCAACGGGGAAGTTTGCCGATCTGATCGCAGTGAAGGGCGATCCGCTGTCCGATATCCGTGTGTTGGAAAAGGTTGAGGCTGTAATGAAGGGCGGCCAGCTGGTCGATTGATTAGGCCATTCGCCAAATGGCGACACCGGCGGCAGGTATTATAAGGCTTCCTACAAGCAGCTCAGCGCCGCTAATCAAGGGTGCAGCTACAGCCTCCCTTCCATAGTTGAACGCGAAAACCAGATTTCCGTTACGGCGTAGACGAATGTCTTGGTGCAGCGCGAGAACGCTTAAACCTGCCTCATCCGCCATTCGGCTGAACACCGCCTGTAAATTTGCAAGATCAATACACGCGCCGAGATAACGCAGATTATTGTTGCGATAACAAACACCCACCCCACCATCCGTAGTCATTTCGGCGACCAGATCGCTTTCGATATGCTCCATCCATTGACGAATGCTGCCATCGCCTAACGTTGCAACCAATCCCGGTCGCAAAGACTCAACACGGTTGACCTTTATTGGCAGCATGCCTTGCAATGGCCCGGGTGGTAGTCCCGCCGGGATCGCAAAATCGGCGGTTTTGCTGCCGCTGCGCGGGCCAATCAGAACTTGACCTTTGAACGCCGATAGCTGCTCAACCAACCCGTCTGGAATAATCGGCATGCACGGTATCACAGCCATCGCATAGCCATCCAGACTGCGCCCCGGCGGGACGATGTCAACGTTCAGGCCCAATTGCCGCAGTGCCGAGTAATACTCAAAGGCCTGTCGCAACGCACGGAAGCTTTGCCCCTGCGGCTGAATATCCGTCACCCAATCGCTTTGATAATCAAACACCAACGCGACCTGTTTGATCGGTTCTCCTGCTTCCCCTGCCAACGCGGCGATTTCCGCCGAAGCCTGACGTACTTCATCTGTCGCAACATCATCGCTGCTATCGGGCCGCAATAGTCCGGCGTGCATTTGCTCTTGTGCAAACGGCAGCTGCCGCCAGCGGAAATAGCTGACCATTTCGGCGCCGTGCGCCATTGCCTCGAGTGTCCACAACCGCACCATTCCGGAAAGCGGTGCCGGATTATAGCGCGCCCAGTTCACTGGCCCCGGCTGTTGTTCCATCACCGACCAACGGCCATTGGGGTGCAGGCCGCGATAAAGATCATGGTGGAACGCGGCGATATCGGGGTGGCCTTGGCGCGCGTATCGCAGTTTTTCAGCATCCGTGAACCAAAACTGTTCAAGGAAACCCAATGGATAGCTGTCCCAGCTAGCCACATCCAAATCCGCCGCGACCGCGTGATGGTCAAACTGGGTGAAAAAACCCATATAGTTGTGAATCAAATCGCGCCCCGGCGAGGCCGTGCGCAGGATATCAACTTGTCGTCGGTTAAAGGCCACAACCTGATCTGAGGAGAAGCGGCGGAAGTCGAGCCAATGTGCAGGGTTCGCCTCGGTCACGGTCAGATTGGGCAAATCAACCTCCGCAAATGTCCTGTATTCCATCGACCAAAAGACATTGCCCCATGCCGAATTCAGCCCTGCGATATCTTTATATTTAGCGGCCAGCCAGTGCCGGAAAGCATCGCACGCGGCATTGGAAAAGCTAACCGCAGTATCGTGACAACCATATTCATTGTCGGTCTGCCACGCGACAATCGCGGGATGATTGCCATAGCGCGCAGCCATCGCCGCAACGATGCGGTCGCATTCCGCCGCATAACCTTTATGCGAGAAACAATAATGCCGCCGCGACCCAAATCCGCGCGGGCGGCCCTGTTCATCCAGCGCGATCATATCGGGCATCCGGTCCACCAGCCATTTGGGCGGTGTTGCCGTCGGGGTTCCCATAATGATGCCAAGCCCCGCTTTATGCAGAACCTCCACCGAACGGTCCAGCCAGTCCCAAACATAATGCCCCGGTTCGGGCTCTATCCTGCTCCAACAAAATTCGCCGATGCGCACCCGCGACAGGCCAAGCTCTGCCATCCGGCGGGCGTCGGCGGGCCACATCTCCTCAGGCCAATGTTCGGGATAATAACAAACGCCGAGTTTCATCAGGATAGCTTCTCGTTGTGGTTGCGGTTCAACATTCTATGCGCCACACTCCAAATAAAAGGGAGAGGGAAATGGATAACGGTCTGTCAGCCGGTTGGCTGCAAGCAATCGTCTTTGTTGCAATCATCGTGCTTATGGGTGTGATGACCTGGGCGAAAGTGCGCAGCGGCCCCAACGAACATGATGGATCAGGCAAAGATGTGTTCCTTGCAGGCGGCGGGCTTAGCTGGCTGTATGTCGCAGGGTCGATCACCATTACCAATCTTTCGACCGAGCAGTTGGTTGGCATGAATGGCGGGCAGATGCTGCTGCTCGCGTGGTGGGAGATATGCGGCTTTGTAGGCCTGATGATCCTCGCCTTTGTTTTTGTGCCGATTTATTATCGCAACAAATGCACGACAGTTACCGAACTGCTCGAACGCCGTTATGGCGGGGGCAGCATCCGCAGCGTGATTTCGGCCTTGTTCCTGATCGGCAATATCCTGATCTATCTGCCTGCATCGCTTTACAGCGGTAGCCTGTTTCTGAAATCGATGTTCGGGCTGGATTGGCCATTGCTGTATTTCGCCGTTCCAATGGCAGTGATCGCTGCGATCTATACAATCACTGGCGGATTAAAGGCTGTGGCGGTGGTCGATACGTTTTCCGGT
>JAAFIB010000049.1:18120-19511 GCA_013297725.1 Sphingomonadales bacterium | reverse complement strand
CCAAGAAAATGCGCAACTGCGGGCCGAGCTAGGTTCGATTAAAGACCGGCTGGTCAGTATCGAAAAGATCGTGGTTGATGATACACATCGGCTGACCGCCGAAATCGAAGCCCTGCGCGGCCCAACCAACTAAGGATATATAATGAGCCCCTTACTCATCCCGATATTAGGCATAAGCTGCGGATTACTCGCCATCTTTGCCGGTGCAATTTTCCGCCCTTGGCTAAAGCTGAAAGAGCGCCAGATGGAATTGGACGCACAGAACATCGCCGAAAAAGCTGCGCAATATGCAGCGGACAAAGGCCGCCTTGAAGAACGCGTCGCGGTGCTGGAACGCATCGTCACCGACCAAGGTTACAGCCTTGCCAACGAAATCGAGGCACTACGCAGCCTGCCCTCATCAACTTTGCCCAGCCATGAAAAGGAAGTTTTGAAATGATTGGTGATCCCTTCACAATGGTTGTGGCCATCGTTTTGATTGCGACAATCGGCAAAGTGCTCAGTTCGAAATACAAGGCGCAGAACGGCATCATTGAGGATGTCGACATGATGGGTAATAAATCCCAGCGTCAGATCGAAAGCGGCGATGCCAAGAAAATGCAGGACGAGATTAAAGTTCTGAAGGATCGCATCCAAGTCCTAGAGCGCATCGCGACGGACAACAGTAGCGCCAACGATGTTAGCCGCCAAATCGAAGCGTTGCGCGAAAAGTAAGTTTAACCGGAAAGGACGGAGCCATGACCCAGGAACCTATTTTCTATATCATCATCGGCAGCTTTATGCTCGTCTCCCTTGGGGTTGTGACACTTGCATCGCTGCGAGGATGGCGTGAGTGGATCGAGCTGAAACGAGCCGAACTAGAGGCACTGCGCCCGTTGGCAGAAACCTCTGGTCCGTCAACAGCCTCGCGGATCGAGGTCGCCGATCTGAAAGAACGCGTCAGAAAATTAGAAGCTATCGCCGCCGGCATTGATCTCTGATCGAAAGCCGCATAGGCGGCACGCATGACCACACTTGCCGATATCCTTGAAGAATACGAATTTCTCGACGCTGATGATCGATACCGCTTGCTGATCGATCTGGGCAAAGACCTGCCGCCTATGCCAGATGCGTTGAAAACCGATGCAACATTGGTGCGCGGCTGTTCTGCATCGGTGTGGGTTTATCCTGTCAACGATAACGACGCGCTGAAATTTCTGGCCGATAGCAATGCCGCGATCACCAAAGGCATTATTGCTTTGGTACTGAAAACGGTTGCCGATAAAAGTGTCGCGGAAATCGCTGTCACAGACATTGACGACGCCCTAGCTCCATTCGATCTCAAAAATCAGCTGAGTTCAAACAGGACACAGGGCATCCCCAATATGATCGCGTTGATCCGCGAAACGGCG
>JAAFIB010000049.1:0-18110 GCA_013297725.1 Sphingomonadales bacterium | reverse complement strand
CAACTTTGGGTAAGCGCGGCAGCAGCAATCGCTCGATCAGCAAGATAACGATAAGCGATACAGCCAACAATGGCAGCAACGCGGCGAGCAATAGCACAATTGCAGTCACGCCCTTTAACCGTGCAGGCTGATGCGGCATTGGCGGCGCACCTAGCCCCGTTTCGGGTTTGCGGCGACGCCACATCACAAAGCCGGAAACAGTCAGTGTGATTAACCCCAGAGCGGTTAGCACACCAACCAGCTGGTTGACCCAACCAAACAGCTGCCCTTCGTGCCAAGCGATACCGTAACTGACCCAGCGGTCGATGACATGCTTGTCGCCAAAGCCCTTGCGTTCAACAACCGCGCCCGTTGCCATATCGAAAGTGACCGAGCGGTTGAGCGGACGGTTCTGCGCCTCTGACTTGACGGTCCAAACCATATCGACAGGCGACCCGAAACGTTGCGGCGCGCCCGGAGGCGTAACCTTAACCGGGAAAGGCATCACTTCTGCCTCCGCCTTTGCCACTATTTGCGACAGCGTGATCATTGGCACGTTTGCGGCTTGTTGCTTCAACATTGCTGCATGGTCATGCTCTGCATGCTGATCGCCGCCAGTTTTCCAATCGCGCGCACCTTGCACTAGGCCAAGCTCGGTCCGGGCAAGCTGAAACGCATCGCCCCAAACACTGGCCCATGGCAGCCCCGTGGTCAGCAACACCAGCACCAGACCTGAAATCCAAAAGCCCGTCACTGCATGCAAGTCACGCCAGAACACCCGTGTTCCTTGCCTCAGCCGCGGCCACACAACACCCGCCAATCCGCGTCCGCGCGGCCACCACAGGTAAAGCCCTGTCACCACCATCACAATCGCCCAACATGCTGCTAGCTCGACCACCCAGTCGCCAATCTTCCCGGCCATCAGCGATCCATGAATGTCAGAGACAACAGAGGAAATCCGACTTTCTGGATCAACGCTGCCAAGCACCTTTCCTTGCGGGGAAACATAGACATCGCGCATCGAATAGCCATCGCCGAGCGCCAAATGGATCATCGCTGCATCACCCTTTGTTTCCGGCAAGCGATAGCTGTGGAATTGTGCGCCCGGATTGGCTGCCAACGCCGCTTCCAACTGGACATTAGGCGACACACTGTTTTCAACCGAAAGTCCCCGAAAATCCTGTTCCTGCCATCGGTCGATCTGCGGTTTGAAAAGATAGATCGCTCCAGTGACGGAAAGGATCAGGATAAAGGGAATGACAAAAAGCCCGGCATAAAAATGCCAGCGCCAGATTGTGCGGTAAAATGAAGTCTGAGAGGTCATGGCATACCTCCAGCACATGTTCCTGCAGCTGTCAGGCAACCCAAAAAACTATGGTTGGGCATAACAACACGCACGCGGTTGCCGGCGTTTAAATGATTGTCCATTTTCGATTTCCTGTCGTTCAAAGAAACAAGGCCGCAATCGCGGCAACGGCGTTTCAGACGAAAACAGGTGGTCCAGTGGCTGGAGGCGGCGGTGCGGCAAGGCCCAGACCAATCGCAACTGAGCTGATACGCGGCTGTAGTGAATCAAATGCAACAGCAAGCACCGGCAACTGTTCAATATCACGCGGCAGATCAAGCGCAGCGCCTAAGCCCGCAAATGAACAGGGCTTATCCTTTAGATCGCCATCATTGGTTTTGTTCGGATTCTCTTTATGTAGCGCGCCTTTATCATCCAGCCACATGCTGTGCGTATCTGTTCCGGTGCAGATTGTTATCTCAAAGGCTTTATCGCCATTTGGCATCCAGCCTGCCGGGATCAGTGCCTTGGCGAACAGTGCAAAGGACAGCACTATTGTCAGGGCAAGGTTGCGCGTCATCCCTTCCACTCTCGCATTTCTTCGGCGGCGCGCAGCACATCATATGCTGCCTGCCCTGCCTGAAACGCTTTTGCCGCATCGGCATTGCCGGGATTAACATCGGGGTGGGTTTCTTTGGCAACCTTGCGCCATGCTTTTTTGGCATCTTCAAAACTGGCATCGGGGTCGAGGCCAAATAGCTCTAGTGCGCGCATTTCGTCGCGACTGCGGCTGCCATCGCCTGACCCTGCCCAGCCATAATGCGCGGATTCTTTGTAGCCCGAAAAGTCACGTTTCTCGTTGGCTTCGCGTTCAGCCGCTTCTTCTTTGGTCAGACCGGCAAAGTAATCCCAACCTTTATTATATTCCGCCGCATGCGTTTCGCAAAACATCCAGCGCTCTGGGTTATTGGGTGATTTCGGGGCAGGGCATTTGCCCTCCTCATTGCAACCATAACGGTCACACAGCCGAACGGTCTGCGCCTCCCGGGATGAGCCATAGCCCCTCCAGCGCGGGAAGCCCCAGTCATTCTTTCTTGTTACACGAACCATCGGGTCGCCTTAGCGCCGCGATCGCCCGATGGCTAGGGACGCAAACGACGAATTTAGAAAAGCGACATTTATTGTACTGTGCTGGTGATACCATATACGATCAGGCCAAGTCCGATGTAGAGTGCAATGACAACAACCGTAAAGCCGGCGAGTTTTTCTTGCGGAATTCCCATGACCGGCCCAGCACCCGCATAGATCAGGTAGATAGCATAGCCCATCGCAGCCAAGGAAAGCAGCGACACCAATATCATCAGGCCTGTCGAGCTCATGAAAAAGGGAAGCAATGCACCTGCCACCCATGATGGTGTAGAAGCGTACGCAAACAGTTTTAATGACTGCACTATATCAGCTTTACCATTAAAGCTGGGGGCGAGCTTACTACCAATAAAGGCGAGCCCATAAAGCACCACCAAACCCATTACAAAACCAACCACTGCGCGTAAAATTGTATCGGGTAACGATGCCGAAACACCGCCCATCTCCATTATTTCCGCGCCGATTCCCAAAACGCCCATCGCAACAACCGCAGCTATCATCTGGATGATCGATAACGGTATCGCATAGCCACCAAAAATCCCCGCAACGCTGCTTGGTTCGTCAGCGATAACTTTCCATTCCGATGTTGGTTTCAGAAGTATGTTCATGATCCGGTTTAGCATCGTCCGTCCCCTTAAATGTGAGGACACTATCCGACCATGTTTGTACCTAAATGTAAATGGCCATCGCGCAAAGCTGCGCGATCTTTCGACAGGTGACGTAAGTCGGAATTGCCGCAAATCGGACATAAGGAATGAAAATGCCAGAGGGTCTATAAGCCGGGTTCTGTCCTCCACCTTCGCTAAAGCTTCGGCGGATGTGCGACCATTCCTCTAGGGGTATGGTTGCCCATACCCTCAAGCAATCAACCCGGACGACTGGCAGGAGGATGCCATATGCCGTCCCTATTCGATTTTGCTCCCGGTGGGGTTTGCCTTGCCAGCGACGTTACCGCCGCCGCGGTGCGCTTTTACCGCACCCTTTCTCCCTTACCCGGCCAAAGCCGTGGCGGTTTGCTTTCTGTGGCACTGTCCCTAATCCGCCGTCGCCAAGGCTATGGCGGACCGCCGGGTGTTACCCGGCACCGTTCCTCGCTGGAGCCCGGACTTTCCTCTCCTATCGCCATAAAGCAATAGCAGCGGCCGCCCGACCCTCTGGCACAGCGCCTATAACAGGCTAGCCCTCATATTCCAGCAAAAGCGACCACAGGATCGCACGGCATTGGCCGTCGATTATGCCATCGATATTTTCTGGCCGAAACCGGCGTTGAAATGCGATGACCGCCATCGGCCCGTCGGATATCCCATAGCCATAGCGTTCAAGAGCAAGCAGAAATGCCGCATCGCTCCAGCCCGGATCGGTTAGATTTTTGGTTGGACGCGGCACAGCGAGGCCCAGCTTTGCCAAGCGCTCCCACTCGAACAACTCGCCCGGATCTTGTTTGCGCGCCGGTGCTACGTCGCTGTGGCCAACAACATTGCGTAGGGGAATCGAGTAAGTCCTGACAATCTCTGCAACCAATGGAACAACGGCATCCATCTGTTCTTTTGGAAAGGGCCGATAACCCCATTCATGGCCCGGATTGACAATTTCAATGCCGATACTGGCACTGTTGCAATCGGTAATACCGCGCCAATGCGATAGCCCCGCATGCTGCGCGCGCTGTTCCTCACGCACCATATGGACGACCTGCCCGTCTTCATCGACGGCGTAATGTGCAGATACTTTGGATGCAGGATTTGCGAGCCAAGCAATCGCCTCTGCTCCACTTTTCATACCGGTGTAATGCAGGATCAGCATCGTTACCGGCAGAGTACGTTCACCAAAATTGGGAGAAGGCGTCCAGATCATTGGATTAGCATAGCTGCCAATGCCAAATTTGCAATCGGCTCAACGCGATAATGCTTGCTCGTAAAACCCGCGGAATTCTTGACTGGCGGCGAACCGGTCGGTCTGGCCAATCACAGTTTCAGCAGCACCCAACATTAACATGCCATCGCGCGTTAACGCTGTGGCGAGATTACCCAGAACCTGTTTGCGATTATCGTCACACAGATACATCAACATATTGCGGCATAGAATCAGGTCATAGACCCCTGCCCCTTGCGCTGCATCAAGCAAATTGTGTTTAGCGAAAGTGACCGCACGCCTGATCGGTTCTTTTAATTGCCACTCGGTTTCATGCTGATCAAAATGTTTCAGCATAAGCATTACCGGCAGTCCGCGCTGGATTTCAAACTGTGAATAGCGGCCATTACGCGCTTGGGCCAATGCGCTGGTCGATATGTCAGTCGCGTGAATATGGATGTTCCAGCCAGCCCATTTTTCCGGATTGCTGGCAAAATGCATCGCCAAAGAATATGGCTCTT
This sequence comes from Sphingomonadales bacterium, assembly GCA_013297725.1. Taxonomy (GTDB): domain Bacteria; phylum Pseudomonadota; class Alphaproteobacteria; order Sphingomonadales; family Sphingomonadaceae; genus Sphingorhabdus_B. The sequence goes on along the minus strand of JAAFIB010000049.1, from coordinate 13,331 downwards.
GCCCTGTTGAACAGGCCGCAGACCATATCCGCAACCTTTTGGTATTGCTGCGCTTTTCCCACATTGAATCGAGAACAGGCCCGGTCAAAAGTGCAAAGTTGGCTTGGTCGCGGTAAAAACACGTTTCGTTATTTATCATAGCCTCCACACATTCGCGAGCAAGGTCAGCATCGCTGTCCCCAGCTAACAAATCACCAAGCATATTCAGATCGGGGATCGAATGACGCCGCAGGATTGGTTTCAGCGCCATGTCGACGCGCCAATGCCTGTTCGCCATCAGCTGCTGCCCGCTATGTTTGCGCAACAGCTCGGCCAATTGCTTGTGCATGCGGGTGTCGTGAGCGCTCATCGCAATGCCGCCAAAGCTAGCGTTTCGGAAAGTTCAGACGGTGAAAGAATGGCGCTCGCCAAATTTTCCCGTGCCACCGCGCCTGGCATGCCCCATACAACGGAGCTTTCCGGATCCTGCGCCAATATCGTTGCGCTTCTCTCAGAAAGCCTACGAGCACCTGCGACGCCATCATTACCCATTCCGCTTAACACAATGGCCAGCGCGTCCTGACCGTAGACATCTGCGACCGAGGCAAACAGAGCATCCACAGACGGGCAATACCGACTGTCATTATAGGTTGCGACGTGATCCAGATGGACGCTGCCGTTTGTCCGGCGGCAAACAAGATGCGCATCACCCGGTGCAATATAAATATGCCCAGATTGCACTTTCGTACCCGCAGCCGCGACCATCACTTTACGGTTTGTATAGGACGATAATTGCCGCGCAAAGAAATCCATAAAGGCTTCGGGCAAATGCTGGACGATGAATATCGGACAATCGAGCGATGGATCAAGCGATTGGATCAACCCGTAAATAACAGGAATTCCGCCAGTTGATGCGCCGATCGCAATGCAATCTGGCCTTGATAGTTCAAAGTGATCAGGGCGCGGGAAATGCTTCTGGCGTGACTTACGGCCATTGCGGCCCAGCCGGATTACTTTTTCAACCAGCCGGTCTGAAAAACCACTGCCGATCCCTGCCCGACCGGGCTTAGCAAGCGTATCACATGCACCCAAGGATAATGCCTGAATAGCAGCAGGTCCATTTTCCTCAACAAACGAAGAGACAACGATGATCCGTGCCCCGTTTGCCGCGAGCATGATTTCCGGCAGTGCTTCTAAACCGCTGCGTTTCGGCATTTCGATATCGAGCAAAATCACGTCTACTTCGATTGTGCGAAGCAACTCCAATGCCTCTGCACTATCCGCTGCCTCGGCAACAACAGCCAGTTCACCGCTATCGGACAAAAGCCGCGAAAAAATGGAACGCGCAACATGGCTGTCATCAACCAGCATCACCCGGATCGGGTTTGCATCTTCGCTATTGCTCTTTCGCTGGATGTTAGCCGGGGCGGTCATGCCAGTTCAAAGGCAGCCGACGATTTGCAATTTGTTTTCAAGCGTCTCGCGATCAAACGGCTTCATAACATATTCGTCCGCGCCAGCATCGATTGCTGCCTGAATATGGGCGATGCCATTTTCGGTTGTGCAGAAAATTACCTTAGCTCCATCCTGAATCGGCGATGCGCGATAAGCGCGCAAAAACTCCATTCCGCTCATCACCGGCATATTCCAGTCAAGCAGGATAACATCGGGATTGTCATTCGCGCACATCGTCAACGCTTCTTCACCGTCAACAGCCTCTGCAACTTGAAATTGCAGTGTTTCCAATATGTGCCGTGCGACTTTACGGATAACTTTGCTATCATCCACAATCAAACAAGACTTCATGCCCATCCACCTTTTTGTTTAACCACATCGTTTTCATAGGATGCGCGGCTTATCGACTGGTTAATTTCCCGCCGCGATTTTGGTAAAATGATTGCCTAATTTAGGCAGCCATCTCCAACCGCGAAGCTAACAGCAATTCTGGTGATATAACCATCAGGGCACGGTCCTCAATTTCCGCGATTTCAACGGAAATACTGCTCCAACGGCTATCCAGACGCGTAACCGGCTTTATCGCGTCATCATCCACCGAAACAACATCGCGGACAGCATCCACTGAAAACGCATAGTTATGCCCGCTAATCTCTACGATGACCGCATGGCTTCGTGGAGAAATACGCTGGCTCTGCCCACTTACAGCATATTGGCAATCAATCAGCGTCAGCACGCGACTGCGCAGCGCCATTAATCCCGCAACCATCGGATCGCATTTCGGAATTTCGATTACATCGCCGATTGTTACGACTGACTCGATACAATCACTGCGGATCGCGACTTCGGTTCCGGCAATCACGGCGATCAGATACAGGTTAGGCATTATCGTGCTCCCGCCAATTTGGATTCGATCGCTGACATCAAAGCTGAACGATCATAACGATAGATACTGGCGACTTGGTCCTCGACCGCATGAACAGTTTCGCGCAGTACAAGCATGCGGTCGTCAACGACCGTCGCTGCTCGATCTGCACTTGATAGGATCACTGCTGCGGAATTGCGGTCCGCTTCGTCATAGCTGACATGATATCCGGATGCTGTCAGCAAAGGCTGCAAGATGCGCCTTTCCCAATTATCGTCCGTCCCTGTTTCCAGATAACAAACTGGTCTCGCTGCATTTAACGAACCGTCTTGCGTCTCCATCTCGAAAAATCTGTAGGGATTGACCAGTTCTACCGGCGTGCCATTAAAATGAACAATGCCTTCAAATGCCTCTGGTTCAGCAGAAGGAGCGATCTCCGAAGGAATGGCAAAAATATCCATAACGTCATTGACCGCCAGATAGGTCGCCTGTTGACCATCGGAAATTCTCAGCAGTTTAATTGCCTCCAACGGCCGCAAACGATTAAGCCCGTGAACGTCATATAATTGGCCTTCAACAGAGATGCAGCATCGTCCGCCAACATAATGGACCTGGTCTGATTCAACCTCCTCCATACGATCAACGACTGACAGCCGGATTGCTCTTGAAATACCTTCGGTGCTTTCAAACAATAAGGCGGTCGCGGCTTGCTGAAGGAGTTCAGCTCCAACCGGAACTACGTCCGATTCGGCCTCTGTAAACAGCTGTTCTTGCGCGCCGAGGGCCTCTGCCAAGCCGCTTGCGTCCAGCAACAGCATTGGCCGTCCGTTATCTGGCAATGTTGTACCCGCATAAAGGCCCGCTGCCATCACCAGCGGTGCGCCCGGCTTAACAACCAGTTCCTCATTATCGATCACCGCAGCGACGTTTAGCGCAAAAACAGCGCCAACTGCAGGACGGATAATGATCAGGGTGCGGCTTACCTCGGTTAAGTTTTCAGGCAGATCGATACCCAGAACATCTTCAAGCATCGCATAGGCAAAACGCTGCCCCCTGACTTTAGCAACCGGCATACCGCCAATGTTTTCAATCACAACATTGCGGTTGTTGATCGACAGAATCTCGACAATTGAAGAACGGGGAATGCCAAAGCTTTGATCGCCTGCAATCACTGACAAGCCCGCGATGATGGACAAAGTAAGCGGCAGACGCAGCGTTACTTTCAGCCCCCTGCCCGGCACAGTATCAAGATCAATTGTGCCACCAATGGCATGAATGTTGTTTCGCACGACATCCATGCCGACCCCGCGGCCAGAAATGGCGCTGATCGTATCTGCAGTTGAAAGTCCGGGATGGAATATCGCTTCTAACTTGGCCCGTTCTGAGAGTTTTTGCCATTGTGCCGATGTGTATAATTTGCGCTCAATGGCCTTTGCAGCCAGTTTTTCGACATCAATGCCGCGGCCATCATCCGATATTTCAACAAGGATCTGGTTTCCAGATTGCCGGGCAAGAACATGGATGCGTCCAGTGGCTGGCTTACCCGATGCAAACCGTTCCGCTGCGCTTTCTATGCCATGATCGGCGGCATTGCGCAGAATATGTGTCAATGGATCGCGCATAGCTTCTGCCATCTCGCGGTCGATTTCGACTTCATTACCTTCGATGGTCAGATCAATGTGTTTATCGAGCTCGACCGAAATATCGCGCAATGCCCGGGGTAGAGTTGAAAATAGACGCTCAATACTTTGCAGCCGCATCTGGCCAATGGCATCGCGCATTTCGGCAACGCTGGACGAAAGCCGCCCAAAAGCGTGTTCAACATCGGACGCATCGTTTAGTCGGCGCAGCTGCCGCGACACTTCGTTACGCGATAGCACCAGATCGGAAATACCGCTCATCAACTGGTCAAGCACGGACAGGGAAACGCGAACAGTGCGGCCACGATTGCGTAGAAAACTATCATCGGGTTCAGCATCGGCCAAAAGCAGGGGCTCTGTGGTCACTGCGTGATCTTGTAGTGCAGCCACGCCGTCTTGATTGGGCAGAAAAGCCAACATCGCCGAAATCAACGCAGCATCATTATCCCGAACTGAAGCCCCTGTTTCAAGCGCATCAGTCAGTTCCGAAATCCGGTCAATAACCAGCAATACAGCTGTTACCAGATCAGTGGTCGGCGCAAGATCACCGTCACGCGCTGCGCTTAAAACTTCTTCCGCCGCATGGCTAAGTTTCAGCAGTCTGGGCAGATCAAGAAATCCGCAGCTGCCCTTTACCGTGTGAACAAAGCGAAAAACGCTGTCGACTAGACTATGATCATCGGGCGTTTTTTCCCAAAGCACCAATTGCTCTGATAAAATTTCCAATGTTTCCCGGGTTTCGGCGATAAACTCTTCGCGCAGATCATCCATAGTGGCAGCCTTGTTTCCTAGGCCTCCATCTAGACAGATGATGGTTAAAAACCTGTTTACGCTTACCTCTTGTTACCGGACAAGCGCACCGACAATCAGTTCGGTATCGCTAGGCTTTGCGATTTGCACACTGCCACCGTTTTGTCCGCAAAGGCTGTATACCATCCAGGCTGCTGCCGTCCGGGAATCAATCTGCGATGCAGCGGTCTTCCCTTCCAAGGTATCGCGCACCGTTTCGTCAAAAATTACGCGAGGGCCATCGGCATGGATCACGATCTCTTGTTCACCATCTCGCAATTCGGCGCCAACATGCAGCTTACCGCCGCGAACAAGCGCATCATTGGCGATGAGAACTAAGTTTAGCAGCACTTTAACCGCACGCTTAGGCATCAAACCAGCAGGCACGGACCAGATCAGCTCAGTCCTTTTGGTTGCAGTCACCAATGGCTCAATCACAGCGCGAGCCTCTGCTGGATCAACTTCGCTGCCAAAACCGCCTGCGGCACCGAATGCCAGACGGAAAAATTTCAGCTTATCCGCCGCCGACTTTGCACTTTCTGCCAGCAAATCCATACAGCGTTTGCGCATTTCCGGGTCATGCTCGTCCGCCAACAGCTCAAGACCATTGTTCATCGCGCCGACTGGACTCAAAAGGTCATGACACAGGCGCGAACACAGCAATGCTGCCAAATCAACGTCATTTTCCGCCATGTTGCTACGTATTCCTATGTGATTGTGATCTTTCCAGCGCAATGAACTTTGTGAAACAATGTTTCAAGTCCTGTCTGAAGCAGCTGTGGTCACAGAGTGCATTTAGGTATTTAAAAGATATCCGCTTGATATGAAGTGGCGCACAACCCACATGCGGATAATGGCGGGGGACGGCTCCATATTCACAGGGACATTGGGCGAAGGTCGGCTAGACCGCGCGCTCGTTGATGCGCTTCCCGATTTGTCTCGTGCGCGTATTCAGGCGTTAATTGCTGATAATGCGTTGCTGATTGACGGCATTGTCGTAAACGATGCTTCATCTGCCCGCTATAAAGACCGCTCATTTACACTTACGATTCCAGCGCCTCGGCCAGACCGTGCAGAGGCGCAGAATATCGACCTGAACATTGTTTTTGAAGATGATTATCTGATCATCGTCGATAAACCCGCTGGACTGGTCGTGCATCCTGCTGCGGGCCATGCCGATGGCACTTTGGTCAACGCCTTGCTGCATCACTGCAAAGGCAGGCTGTCGGGCATTGGCGGTGTAGAGCGGCCCGGTATTGTACATAGGATCGACCGCGACACATCGGGCCTGCTGGTAGTTGCAAAAACTGACAAGGCACATGAAGGTTTAGCCAAGCTGTTTGCGGCTCATGATATTGAACGGCGCTATTTGGCCGTAGTAGCAGGGCAGCCGGCTCCTCCCGCAGGCATAGTTCGAACGCAAATTGGCCGCCATCCTACAGACCGAAAGAAAATGGCTGTGCTGCCAGAGGGCAAGGGAAAGCATGCCATCACGCACTTTAGGATGATCGAGCAGCTTAAAAAAACAGCGTTAATCGAATGCCGGTTAGAAACAGGTCGCACACATCAGGTCCGTGTCCATATGGCGCATATCGGCCATGCGTTGATTGGAGATTCCGTTTATAATAATCGACAAAAGGCGTTTAAATTTGGACCAAATCAGTCGTATTTCATTCGCCAAGCCTTGCATGCGGTATCCCTTGGGTTTATTCATCCCATTACCGGTGAAAAGCTGGCTTTTGAGAGTAACCTTCCTGATGATATTCAGGAACTACTAATGTTTTTGAGGCCATAAGTTTATCGTAACCGTTCGACCAAAAGGTGCTTGATGAGGCCTGATGGGGAACACACTAAAGGAAGAAAAATGTCAGAGACAAGAAATGTTCCGGCAACAATCCCTGCCCTTGGGGGGGACGCTAGCCTTAATCGCTATCTTTCAGAAATACGAAAATTCCCGCTGCTCGCGCCAGAACAGGAATTCATGCTGGCCAAGCGCTATCAACAGTATGAGGATCCTGCGGCTGCGGCTCAGCTGGTATCATCGCATTTGCGGCTCGTTGCCAAAATAGCCATGGGCTATCGCGGTTACGGCCTACCCGTTAGCGAGCTGATTTCAGAGGGTAATATCGGCCTGATGCAGGGCGTAAAGAAGTTTGATCCAGACCGCGGCTTTCGCCTTGCGACCTATGCAATGTGGTGGATCAAAGCATCGATGCAGGAATTTATCCTGCGCAGCTGGAGCCTTGTCAAAATCGGCACAACCGCTGCACAAAAAAAGCTGTTCTTCAACCTACGCCGGATGAAAAGCCAATTGCAGGCGTTTGAAGATGGCGACCTCAATCAAGAAACACTTACAAAAATCGCAACCGACCTTGGCGTGTCCGAAAAAGAAGTCATCGAGATGAACCGCCGCATGTCGATGGGCGGCGACACCTCGCTAAACGTTCCCATGCGCGAAGATGGCGACGGACAATGGCAGGATTGGTTAGTCGATGATGAACCTTTGCAAGATGAACGCGTTGCCGAAGCAGAAGAAGCAAATGTGCGCCATGCCATGCTCGCCGAAGCAATGGATGGTTTGAATGACCGCGAAAAGCACATCCTGATGGAGCGGCGTTTGGTTGATGAACCAAAAACGCTTGAGGAATTAAGCCAACTTTACAGCGTCAGCCGCGAACGCGTGCGTCAGATAGAGGTTCGTGCCTTTGAAAAGCTGCAAAAAGCGATGTTGCGGATTGCGGGTGATAAGCGGATGCTTGCGGCTTATTAAGCCTCTTACAAAACGGGTGACGTTGGTGGCGTCGTGCGATAGCTTTGACTAATGATCGAAGCACAACACACGCCACCGGCCCGTTCTTGGCCAAGCCGTTTTTCTTTATTCCTACTTAAGCTTGGCATGTGGTTCATTATCGCTAGCCTTGCGTTGGTGCTGATATTCCGCTTTGTCCCCGTCCCGATCACAGCGACGATGCTGTTTGATAGCAATGGCGCCACAAGGGACTGGGAACCATTGTCCAATATCTCGCCCAATCTGGCACGAGCAGTAATCGCCGCCGAAGATGGCAAATTTTGCCAACATAGCGGCTTTGATACCGAAGCCATCGAAAAAGCGTTTGAGCGTAACAAGCAAGGCAAACGGATGCGCGGCGGCTCAACGATCAGCCAGCAGACAGCCAAAAACGTCTTCCTATGGCAAGGCAGCGGCTGGACGCGGTATCTACGCAAAGTTCCCGAGGTTTGGTTCACATTTCTGATCGAGACATTCTGGGGCAAGCCTCGGATTATGGAAGTTTACCTGAATGTCGCAGAGACAGGCATCGGCACATATGGCGCACAGGCAGGTGCCCAGCGCTATTTCGGTAAAAGCGCAGCTAACCTGACCCGAGCCGAAGCTGCCAGGATCGCCGCGATATTACCCCTACCCAAAAAGCGCGCTGTAAAAGGCGCAGGCGGCTTTACGCGCCGTTATGGCAATACAATTGCAGCGCGGATTGGTGCTGTGAAGCGCGACGGGCTGGACAGCTGCATCTACAAATGAAGCCTGAGGGCAAAAGAAAAGGCGCGGAGAATAACCCCCGCGCCTTTTTTCAAACTTTGAGTTTAGCGAGCTTAGAAGCTGACCTTCACGCCCACGCGGATACCGTAAAGCGACTGGCGCGACACCAGATCGACGTTCGGGTTCTGGACGTTCGAGTAGCGATATTGTGCGCAAGTCTGAGTGTTTGATGTGTTAACCACGCCCGCCGCTGGAGCTGTGCCAGTCGGTGTTGCTACTGAAAGACACTGCACGTTTGCCACTGTCGCTGCATATGGGAATGCAACCTGACGTAGAGCACCCCAATCACTGTCGATGAAATTCAAAACGTTTTCAACGTCAGCGAACAACCGCAGCTTGGCGCCACCGACAAACAATGGCAGTTCCTGACTAACGCTAAGGTCAACCTTGAAGAAATCAGGTGATGTTTGAGAATTCTTTGGCAAAATTTTGCCACGGAATTTGTCAATGCCCAGATTAGTGACCAAATTGTTAAAGGCAGTTTCGCTAGCTGCAGTATCGAACGATACACGTGCATCGCCCGTAGTAGGCACGTAAAGCAAATTGCGGCTGCCAGTCCCGTTAACGCCAAAGACGACGCCACGCGAACTTGTCCCTGTGGTATCAAAGGTTGTCAGGCTGAATGGACGACCCGAACGATATTCACCAAAGAGGCTAAGACGAGTTTCATTTTCGCCGAAGAACTTCCGTTGGAAATTGACACCGAACTTCCACTGATCCTTGATCTCATAGATTGAACGGCCATATGTAGCTCGGTTTGGATCATTGAACACATTGTTATTGTAAAGCGAACCAGCGGTTGTCGAGGTGATGGCATTTTCATCCTTCACGCTTGATCGTGTGTAGCTACCCTCGATACCAAGGCCAAAGTCCCAATCCTTAGCGAAACGAGCCACAGCGATATAGCTACGTCCGCGTGTGCTGTTGGTCATCAGCAAGTCTTGGTTAGGGCCGGTCGTTCCCGGCAAGTTACCATAGCGTGGGCGTCCATCAGGAAGCGTGCTGATCTGAACTGAACGGATATCAGTCCACTGATAAGCCTGCAACACATTGCCATAAAGGAAGTTTACGCCAAGCAACCAACCGTCACCTAAAGGTCCCAAATCTGCATCATAATCAGCAGAGAAAGTTGCACGGAGCTGACGCGCAATTTCTAAATCGGGGTCAATAGCATTTACTGGCGCGTTTTGCAGCGAAGTCGTGTTGATGGCAATGAAGTTACCCACTGCTGCAGGTATAGACGTCAACGGAACATTGTTTAGTGCAGCCGCGCAGAACGTTGCGCTTTGGGCAACTCCACCAATGGCGCAACCGGCGGTCGTTCTGTCAATAGTAACCGAGTTGGTCAGCTGGCCGGTATTGGAGAAGCTGTTTGATAGGAATACATCAGGGGTGCCACCCGCAAAAACACCAACACCACCCTTTATTATAAGCCGATCTGTCACGTCGTAATTGAAACCCACCCGCGGCTGAAACACGCCCTTACCATCAAATGTAGAGCGGTTCGAAAAACCGTGACGAGCAACGAAATTAGAGTTGAGCGGCGGTTTTTCTTCATTTCCGAACAAGTCATAGCGCGCACCAATGGTCAGCTGCAATTTGTCGGTTATTTGCCAATCATCCTGCAAACCAAAAGTAAAGCTTGAGCTACCAAAACTTGCGGCGCCATCAATAGGATCAAGGCTTGGCACAGCATTGCCGTAAATCAAGCGCCCAGCGTTACCCGCTTGGAAATCTGCAATCGAGTCAAAGTAATACGTACCAAGAGTATTTTGAACAAACAAGTTGACGATATTAGTTTGGCTGTAACCGAATAGCGCTTTAAACTGATGTGCACCAGCATCAAGACGCGCAGTGAAGTCAACCGATAGGTTGTCAGTGTTCAAAGCGTTCGAATGGCGTGACTGGTCAGGACCAAAGAAAATGCGTGGAACACCAGTAGTGCAGGACGTGAACGAGCCTGCCTGTGCAGCATCACCACAAACGGCAATTTCGCCCAAAGTCTTTGGTCCATAAGGAACCTGACCACGATTGTAGTCGCGGTACGAAGCCCGTACTTCGGTCGAAAATTTATCAGACCAATCGCTGTTCAGTTGGAATGTCCCTGCATTCACTTCTTCGGAAAGCTCATAGCCGGTTGAGAACAGGCCAAGCGACGGACTGGTTGTGCTGGTGGAGGTGTTCCGCTGGTTTGCAAGCGTTCCAATATTACGAACATAGCTAAACGACGCCCGGTGATCATCAGTGACGTTCCAGTCGAGCTTAGTAACAATCTTTTCATCCGACTCTACACCGTTAAAGATAACGCCAAGAGTATCGTAATTATAGCGCGACCGCGCAATGCCGCTAACTTGATCGATTAGCGGTTGTGTCACGCCTGGAATAGGAGAAGCGAAACCTTGGCCTTGTGGGCCGCTATCGAAGGGCTGCGTCTGGTCGGCCTTTTCGTAGGCAACCATGAAAAAGAGTTTGTCCTTGATGATTGGCCCAGAAAGCACACCGCCGTAAACCTTTGAGTCGAAATTCAGGACAATATCGCGCCCTTTGGTGCGATCACCGCTGAGGCTATCATCTGTGTAAGTATAAAACGCAGAACCACGGAATTTGTTGCCACCAGAACGCAGCACGACGTTTATAGCGCCGCCTTGAAAATCACCTTCGGAAATATCAAATGGCGCAACCTTTACGGAGAATTGCTCGATTGCATCAAGCGGTACTGGCCCGCGTGCCGTCGGCAGTCCGCCATTGTTGAGCCCAAAGTCATCAGAAAATTGAACGCCATCGACAGAAAAACGGTTGAGACGGCCATTTTGGCCAGCAATCTCAATGGTACGGCTATTGGTCAAATCTAGCGTCGCAAAAGGGTCGCGACGAGCAAGGTCGCGAATATCGCGATTTACCGATGCAACACCTTCAATATCATTACGGTTCAAAGAGGTTATCGGGCCTGTCGACGTATCAGCCGCGCCCTGCAGCAATGCTGCTGTTACTATGATGCCCTGCTGGTCTTGCAGCATGATAGGAAGACGAAATGCCGTACCAGCCTCAAGAGCAAGATCTGTAACTTGCGATTGCTCAAAGCCATCAGCATCTACCGTTACTGTGAAAGGACCGCCCACGCGCAACCCATTTGCACTGAAATTACCAGATGCATCGGTTGTGCTTGTCGATGTCGTACCCGAAGGCTCATGTACTATCGTTACAACAGCACCCGACACTGGGCCAGACGAGCTCTCTACGGTACCACGTACCGATGAAGTCGTTTCCTGCGCAAAAGCCGGTGTTGCTGAAATTGTGGCGATGGAAAGAGCGGCTACTCCGGCCGCGAGATAATAACGGATCTGCATATTACACCCCTATAATGTGGCAGAGGCTCGTGCCTCTATTTATAAATCTGACAGCGAATCGGCCCCAAACCGGGCAATGTGGCTATGAATCCGCATTGCTCATCCGATGTGGCAAATCAATGACAATGACGTCATATTACTGTCACAAATAAATGTGTTTATTGTTTAGAATCAACGGCATTTGTATGGCCCGTGCAAAACGCAGAGGCAAGCTCAGTCGTTTTTCCACCACCTGTTGCTGCAATGCAACAATCTATGCGCTACGCGGCATCTTCTTTCGCTGGCTTGCTTTCAAAAACCCGAACGGGCTCTTTGCGTCCTTCGATCACATCTTTGTCGATCACAATCTCGCTGACGCCATCCATATTGGGCAGCTCAAACATCGTATCGAGCAAGATCGCCTCTAGGATAGAGCGCAATCCGCGTGCGCCGGTTTTACGCGCGATCGCTTTCTTGGCGACTGCTTCCAGCGCGTCGTCGGTAAAGCTGAGGCCGACATTTTCCATCTCGAACAGCTTGCGATATTGTTTAACAAGCGCGTTCTTTGGCTCTGACAGGATTTTGACCAATGCCGCAATATCCAGATCTTCCAACGTTGCAGTCACTGGCAAACGGCCGACAAATTCCGGGATCAAGCCGTATTTCAACAAATCCTCTGGCTCACATTGCATCAAGATTTCGCCGGTGCGCCGGTCATCAGGATCAGCAACATTGGCACCAAAGCCCATTGATTTGCCTTCAAGCCGGTTCGAAATAATCCGTTCCAGGCCAGCAAAAGCACCACCACAGATGAACAGAATGTTCGTGGTATCCACTTGCAAGAATTCCTGCTGCGGATGTTTGCGTCCGCCTTGCGGCGGCACAGAAGCAGTAGTGCCCTCCATCAGCTTTAGCAAAGCCTGCTGAACGCCCTCACCCGATACGTCGCGGGTTATTGAGGGGTTTTCCGCCTTGCGGCTGATCTTGTCGATTTCGTCGATATAGACGATGCCGCGCTGCGCGCGTTCGACATTGTAATCGGATGCTTGCAACAGTTTCAGGATGATGTTCTCAACATCCTCGCCCACATAGCCAGCCTCGGTCAGTGTCGTTGCATCAGCCATCGTGAACGGCACATCAAAAGTCTTAGCCAGCGTTTGCGCCAACAAAGTCTTTCCGCAACCGGTTGGACCAACGAGCAGGATGTTAGATTTAGCCAACTCTACGTCGTTATTCTTCTGTGCATGGTTCAAACGCTTATAATGGTTATGCACCGCGACAGAGAGAACGCGTTTTGCCTTAAACTGCCCAATGACATAATCGTCGAGAATGTCGCAAATCTCTTGCGGGCTGGGGACTTCGCCATCTTTGCGCGTCGCCAACGCGCCTTTTGTTTCCTCGCGGATGATGTCGTTGCACAGGTCAACGCATTCGTCGCAGATAAAGACGGTTGGGCCCGCAATAAGCTTGCGCACCTCATGCTGCGATTTGCCGCAGAAAGAGCAATAAAGGGTGCTCTTAGTATCCGAGCCGCTCAACTTCGTCATAAACGTCCTGTTTTATGCGCACAGAACTGATGTTCTGTACATTAAAGAGTGCATCCTATCTTTATGCCGCGATTTGGCAATAGCATTAAGCATGCGCCATTCGCGTTAGCAAATAGGGTGGATAAAGTGTTGCTGCTGCGCACTACCGGCACGCAGCAGCCATATTATGCCGTC
>JAAFIB010000048.1 GCA_013297725.1 Sphingomonadales bacterium | reverse complement strand
GGTTTGCGATAACAGGATCGGTTGGTCCGCCTCATTCCCCTGCCCGGCAACATCATGCGCGAGGAAACTATCCGGCTTCCAAGCCCATAAAGCGCCCGAGATAGTCTCCAGCTGCGCGGCATCATTGCTGACGATCAGCAACCGGCGGCCTTCCTCAAGCACCTTGTTCGCAATGGGCGGCAACACATTGTGCGCCGGGTCGCGCGTCAGCTGGTAGAAATCGACTTGCATGGCTTTCTGGCATCAGCCTTCGTAATTATCCGCAACAAACCGGTCGAGCAACTTCACGCCATAGCCAGTTGCGCCCTTTGCCCATGTCGGCCCATCTTTGTCCGCCCAGACTGTGCCCGCAATATCCAGATGTGCCCATTTGACGCCGTCTTTGATAAACCGGCCAAGGAACTGCGCCGCAGTGATCGAACCTGCATCGCGCGGGCCGACGTTTTTGATATCAGCAATCGGCGAATCGATCAGCTTGTCATATGCAGGGCCAATCGGCATCCGCCACAGCTTGTCGCCAGTCGCTATGCCAGCCGCAGCGAGCTTAGCTGCAAGCCCATCATCGTTGGAAAACAGACCGGCATGTTCTTTCCCCAGCGAAATGATGATCGCACCGGTCAAGGTCGCAAGGTCGATGATCGTGTCAGGATTATAGGTTTCTTGCGCCCAGTGCAGCGCATCGCACAGCACCAGCCGTCCCTCGGCATCGGTGTTGATAACCTCGATGGTTTGTCCGTTCATCGATGTGACAACATCACCGGGACGTTGCGCATTACCGTCAGGCATATTCTCGACAAGACCGCAAACACCGACAACATATGCCTTGGCTTTACGGCCCGCCAGCGCCTTCATCGTGCCCGCAACTGCACCTGCACCGCCCATGTCCCACTTCATGTCTTCCATGCCCGCGGCAGGTTTGATCGAGATACCGCCAGTATCAAAGGTCACGCCCTTGCCAACAAAGACGACCGGCTTTTCTTGCGCGCCGCCTGTGCCATCCCATTTCATCACCAGCATTCGTGCCGGTTTGCGCGAGCCCTGCGCCACGCCCAGCAATGCGCCCATGCCCAGCTTCGCCATTTCTGTGTCATCAAGGACGGTGATCTCAACGCCCAAATCGGCCAGATGCTGGCAGCGTTCAACAAAGCTTTCGGGATAAATAATGTTGGCAGGTTCGCTGACCAGTTCTTTGGTCAAGGCAACGCCGTCGGCAATCGCGGCATAGCTGGGCCACAGCGTGGTGAACTCGGCTGGAGCTCCAACAACGGTCAGGCTAGTCACCGACGGCTTTGAAGTTTCCGACAGCTTGGTGCGGTATTTGTCGATGCGCCAGTTGCGCAGAGTCGCGCCATATGCGGTTTCAGCAGCGGCCTTTGCCGACAGATTCTCGGCGTGCAGCACAACAGACTTTGCGCCACTGGTTTGCACCTTAGCGATCAGTTCACCGCCTGCTTTTTGGTAATCGCCAGCATCTCCCTCGGCAACGGCGAGCAAAACGATACGAATTGTCTTTCCGCCTTCTTGCGCGAAATAGAGGAAGCTCTGCCCGGCTGCGCCCTCAAACCTAGCCACTTTGGCAGTTGCATGCGCGGCATCCGAACTTTCCAGCGGAAAGACGAAACCGTCCCAGCTGCTTTTGGTGACGATAAAACCAAGCACATCTGCGTCCGCCGGACGCTGGCCTGCAAAACGGATTTCCATGAATATAACGCCTTCTAGCTAAAGGGGATGCAGCGCGATGCGCCATAGCTTGCTGCTATAAGCGAACATCGATGCTTGGTTAAAGCAAAAGATGACGCCGGTTGTCGATACCGGTCATTGGCCGTTAAGCTAATTCTGTGCAACGCCCAGACTGGACCCAACAGGATATGGGCGGTAAGGACGCTGCAACATTATGAACAGCCCAGCCCATCACAGTCTATTCCGCAGCGTTGCTATTGGCTCAATGCTACTTTCTGCATGTGGCAGCATCAGCATGGCGCATGCGCAAACCAGCACCGCTGAACAAAAAGCGCAGGCCGAGGAAGCGGACAATATCGCTTTTTCATCTGACGTTATCGATTATGACAGCCTGAACGATGTGGTCACTGCCAAGGGCAATGTGATTGTCAGTCGTGAAGGCTATACTCTGCGCGCTGACACAGTTGTCTGGAACCGCAAATCAGGTGAAGTAACCGCGAACGGAAACATCCGCTCCATCGGCCCTCGCGGCGATGTTGCCTATGGCGACAGCATTGTTTTAACCGACACGCTAAAGGACGGCGTTGTCGATAATCTGTTGTTGGTGTTGAAAGACGGCAGCCGCCTTGCCGCCAATCGGGGAAAACGCACTGACGGGCGACTGACACTGGAACAGGCAGCCTACACCCCCTGTAAAGTCGAACGCCCCGATGGTTGCCCCAAAGAACCCAGCTGGCAAGTAAAGGCAGCTAAAGTCGTTTATGACCCGGAAAAAAAACGCGTCAAATATACCGGCGCGCGGATCGAATTATTCGGATTGCCTGTCATCCCTTTGCCCGGCCTATCGCATCCGGCAGAGACCGAGGCTGGCAGCGGCTTTCTCGTTCCTAATCTGCGTTTCTCCCGCAACAATGGCGTTGAGATTGAGCAAGGCTATTATTGGCGGATGTCGCAAAACCGCGACTTGACCGTTTCGGCGCATCTGTTCAGCTCGGTTGCACCGATGGCGCACGCCCAATTCCGCGCATTGGAGGACAAAGGCGCGTTTCAGGTTTCGGCCTATGGAACCTATTCCGACAAAGTATCGACCGCGACTGGAACAACTTCTGGCTCCAACGCCTTTCGTGGCTATTTCGATGGATCGGGCCGGTTTCAGTTTACACCAAATTGGTCGGCCAGCGCATCGGTTCGCGTCGCCAGCGACCGCACGTTCCTGCGCCGTTATGATATCAGCCGCGATGACAGGCTGCGGTCAACCTTTGCCGTCGAGCGCATCGACGCCGATTCGTATTTCTCCTTCGCAGGCTGGGCTGTGCAAACATTGCGCACCGGAGATCGTCAGGGGCTAGCCCCCATTGCCCTGCCCGAAGTGGACTATCGCCTTCGCCTGAAAGATCCTGTGCTGGGCGGGACTGTCCAACTTCAGGCTAATACCCTGTTGATCGGACGGACATCAGGTCAAGATACGCGCCGTGCCTTTGGTCTTGCCCGGTGGGACAAACGTTCGATCACAGGTCTTGGTCAAGAAATAACACTGACCGCCCTTGCGCGCGGTGATGTTTATCATAGCGATGAAAATGCCAGCACATTGACGGCGATCTATCGCGGTGAAAGCGGTTGGCAGTCGCGCGGTATTGTCTCCGCGTCGGCAGATATGCGCTGGCCATTGGTCGGCAAAGCCTTTGGCAATGCAACGCAAATCCTGACCCCTCGCCTGCAACTTGTGGGCACAAAGACAACTGGGAACCTGCAAGTTCCCAACGAAGACTCCCGCGCGGTTGATCTGGAAGACAGCAACCTGTTCGCGCTGAACCGTTTCCCGGGTTACGACCGGATAGAAAACAATTTTCGTATTACTTACGGCCTTGATTGGTCAATCCGCGGTAACAAGGTCGCAGCAGATTTCAACATCGGGCAAAGCTATCGCTTGACCAATCAATCAGGCATTTTCCCCGACGGGACGGGGTTATCTGATAAGGTTTCTGACATCGTCGGGCGCAGCGAGTTCCGGTTTAAGGACTTTGTGAAGCTGACCCATAGATTCCGGCTGGATAAAGACAGTTTTGCCATTCGCCGCAACGAAATTGACGCCACAATCGGGTCGCGCAGCACCTACGTGCAGGTTGGCTATCTAAAGCTTAACCGTGACATCAACACAGTCGAGGATCTTCAGGATCGCGAAGAACTGCGCCTTGCCGGACGCGTTCGCGTTGCCCGCTATTGGTCGGTCTTTGGATCGACCATCGTTGATTTGACCAGCGGCAACGAAGATCCGCTCAGCACGTCCGATGGTTTTGACCCGATCCGTCACCGGCTGGGTGTGGCCTATGACGATGATTGCCTGTCAATCGCTGTTACTTGGCGCCGCGATTATCAGCCCACCGGCGATGCGCGGCGCGGCAATACTTTCCTGTTCCGGCTGGCATTTCGCAATCTGGGTGTTTAAGGCGTAATCCAAGCCGCAAGGCATAGGGGGAAATCTGCTCATCATCTGTTCAGCCGACGATCCGTATTGCCTGCGTCATAGTACAACAATTGAAAGTCCATAAATGCGTTCAATTCGCCAATTTTTTCTAGGTTCTGCTGCTGTAACCTTGTGTGCGCTTGCGCCTGCAAACAGCCAGACCGTTAAAGACGATACGGTTCCAGAAACTTCACTCGCAATCCCGGGTGGGAAACTGCTGGGCACGCGAAATGACCCCAATGTTCGCCGCGCAACCGCGGTTGTGAACGGCGAAATCATTACCGGCACGGATATTGATCAGCGGATTATGCTGTTAACACAGGGCGATGTGTCGGCAGTTCCCGCCGAACAGCGCGAACAACTGCGGATCGAAATTCTGGGTCAGTTGATCGACGAATCACTGCGTATCCAAGAAGCTGAAGCGAATGAAATCAAGATCCCCGCCACGGAGATTGAGGAGTATATTGGCAAGGTTGCGCAACAAAACTTCAAACGCTCTGTGCCTGAAACTGAAAAGTATCTGACGCAGATTGGATCCTCGATGGCTTCGCTGCGCAAACAGATAAATGCGGAAATTTCTTGGAACCGTGTTCTGGGCCGCAACGTGACCCCATTTATCAACGTCAGCGAGGATGAGGTAAAAGCTAAGATAGAGCAGATCGAAGCGAACAAAGGCAAAGTCGAATATCGCTTGGGCGAAATTTATCTGTCCGCCAACGACCAAAATCGCGAACAGGTTTATGAAACTGCACGCAAATTGCTTGAACAACTTCGCGGCGGAGCGCCATTCCCCGAAATGGCAAAGCAGTATTCCGAAGCATCAACCGCTGCGTCTGGCGGCGACTTGGGCTTTGTAAAGTTGAACGTGCTGCCGCAAGCTATTGCTACAGCTGCGCTGGAAATGAGCCCCAACGAGATAGTCGTTGTGCCCGTTTCAGGCGGCGTATCGTTGCTTTTGTTGATCGACAAACGCCAGATCGGAATGAGTGACCCACGCGATTCGACGCTGGAGCTAAAGCAGATCGCAATCGACTTCCCAAAAGGCACAACCGAGGCGCAGGCTGGGCCATTGGTCAAGCGATTTGCCGACGAAACGCAGAAGATCAATGGTTGCGGCGCGGCAGACTCCACCGCCAAATCGCTGGGCGCAGAAGTGGTAAACCGCGATAACATCCGCATTGGCGACCTGCCCGGCCCATTACAGCAAGTGATGCTGGGAATGAATGTTGGCCAATCCACCCCGCCATATGGTTCGCTGGAGGACGGCGTGCGTGTCTTTGTATTGTGCGGGCGCAATGCACCTAAAGAAGTGGCGCAGAAATCGGCTGATCAGATCATGTCTGAAATCGAGGACGAACGGGTCGAACGCCGTGCGCAATTATATATGCGCAGCATCCGGCGCGATGCCATTATCGACTATAACTAAGCGCACATCCGAACATGAATGCCAATGCCCTGCCGCTTGCCGTTTCAATCGGCGATCCGGCAGGGGTTGGGCCTGAAATTATTGGTAAGGCCTGGGAAGAGCGGCATACAGCAAAGCTGCACCCGTTTTTTGCGATTGGCGATCCTGCCTGTTTTGCGCCGCATTGGAATGGCCCGGTTGAACGGATCGACAGCCCAGAACAAGCGCTAGAACGGTTCAGCAATGCACTGCCCGTGCTCCACGTTCACAGTTGCGCTTCTGTTATCCCCGGAATGCCCGATCTCGACGGTGCGCATTGCGCATTGCAGGCGCTAGAGATGGCAACGGGCTATGCCAAATCGGGGAATGCCGCAGGGCTAGTGACAGGGCCAGTTTCAAAGGCACAGCTTTACGCCATCGGCTTTACGCACCCCGGCCAGACAGAATTTGTTGCTGAACGCTGCGGCATTGCCAAAAACAATGCGGTGATGATGTTGGCTGGGCCAGATTTGCGCGTGGTGCCGATGACAACGCATATCGCCCTTTCTGATGTAGCCGAGCAGCTTGACGCGCGACTTGTACGACAACGCATCCGCGCTACCGCAAAAGGGCTGGAACGCGATTTTGGTATCAAACATCCGCGATTGGCGCTGGCCGGTTTCAATCCGCACGCTGGTGAAGATGGCAATATGGGACGCGAAGAAATCGACATCTTCGGCCCCGCTCTCGAAAAAATCCGTGAGGAGGGCTATGACATTATCGGGCCTCTCTCGGCTGATACGATGTTCCATGCCGAAGCGCGTGCACACTATGACGCGGCATTATGTGCCTATCACGATCAGGCACTAATCCCCTTAAAAACGCTGTATTTCCATGAAGCGGTCAACCTGACTTTAGGTCTGCCCATCGTCCGCACGTCTCCCGACCATGGCACCGCCTTTGCCATTGCAGGCAAGAATGTTGCGCGGCCTGATTCCATGATAGCCGCGATCCGTATGGCAGCAGAGTGCGCTAAAAACCGCCTAGCCTATTCCCAAAGCTGCGCATGACGGCGCAACCCGACCTTCCCCCTTTGCGCGAAGTGATCGCGCGCCACGGGCTTTCGGCGAACAAGTCGCTGGGCCAAAACTTCTTGTTTGACGAACAGTTGCTGAAACGGATCGCAGCTGTTCCCGGCTCGCTCGTCGGGCAACCGGTGTTCGAGGTTGGCCCCGGTCCCGGCGGGCTTACCCGTGCGCTGCTGCGTGCAGGGGCGAATGTTACCGCCGTTGAACGCGACCGCCGCTGCATCCCGGCGCTGGAAGAACTGGCCGAGGCCTTTCCCGGGCAGTTGCGCGTGATAGAGGGTGACGCGATGAAAATCGACGCTGCGGCTGAAACGGGCGGACCTTTCCATATCGCTGCCAATTTACCCTATAATGTTGGCACTGCGTTGACCGTCGGTTGGCTGACCAGCGAGGCATGGCCGCCGCAATGGTTGTCACTAACCCTGATGTTCCAGCGCGAAGTTGCCGAACGCATCATCGCAAAGCCCGGAACCGACGCTTACGGCCGCCTAGCCATCCTATCCCAATGGCGCAGCGAGGCACGCATCGCGATGCCCGTGCACCGCAGCGCGTTTACCCCGCCGCCGAAAATTATGTCAGCGGTGGTTCACATCATCCCCGGTGTTGCTCCAAAGGGCGTTTCCATGACAACCCTTGAAAAACTGACCGCCGCCGCCTTTGGCCAACGCCGCAAAATGTTGCGCCAAAGCCTGAAAGGCGTGCCCGGTGCGCTCGATGCTTTGCGCAGTGCGGGAATTGCCGAGGATCGTCGGCCAGAAACGGTGGATATTGACGAATGGTGCGCGGTGGCGCGCTCGTTAGGGTCAGGATCTATTAAATAGGCTTTCGAGGTTTGAGGCCATTTTGCTCAGTGCAAGGCGGTGAGCCGCAGGCTTAGTGGTTCTAAGTCAAGGCTCGCCAACGCAGCAATGGGCAAAATGGGTCAAATCCGAAGGACGACAAAATGGCTTCGATCTCGAAGGGAAATGACCTTGCAGGCAGAATAACTGCCTGCCGCGCCCATTTCCCCTCGATATCTTTGCCATTTTGACGCCTCGAAAGCCTATTTAATAGATCCTGACCCTAGGGGTGGCGTAACCCGGCCTGCCCCGCTATTGGTTGCTTATGCAATCACTTGCCCCCCAAGAGCGCAGCGCCATCGAGCACATCGATAACGACCGAATGCTGGCGCAGGTAGAGATTTGGGCAGGGATCAACAGCGGTACGGGTAATTTGAAAGGGCTTAGCGCAACCGCTAGCCTGCTTGCCGATGCCTTTGGATCACTGCACGGCGATACCGAGCTGGTTGAGCCTGCACCAGTTGAGCGTGTGCTATCCGATGGCAGTATTATAGAGATCGAACATGGTCGCCATCTGGTCGCCACAATACGCCCCGATGCACCGATCCAGTTGTTGCTGACGGGCCATATGGATACGGTTTTCGCGGTCGATCACCCGTTTCAGGAACAGAAATGGTTGGAGGACGGCGTGCTGAATGGCCCCGGTGTTGCTGACATGAAGGGCGGCATTTCGGTGATGCTTGCGGCTCTTATTGCCGCCGAAACTAGCGATGTTTTCCAACGCGTCGGTTATCAGGTGATGATCAACAGTGACGAGGAAACCGGTTCTGCGTCCTCGGCTAAGCTTATCGAGGCGCTGGCCAAAGGTAAGCTTGCGGCGCTGACTTATGAGCCCTCGGCTCTCCCCGATGGCACATTGGCAGGTGCGCGCCCGGGTAGTGGTAACTTCTCGATTATCGTCACTGGCAAAAGCGCGCATGCGGGGCGTAACCCGCAAGATGGCCGTAATGCTTTGTTGGCGGCTGCTGATCTTGCGCTTCGGTTAAAGGCGTTGACCCGTGATGGGCTGACGGTCAACCCGGCCAAAATCGATGGCGGCAGCCCGAATAATGTGGTGCCCGATCATGCCGTGCTACGCGTTAATCTACGCCCGGCAAGTCCTGAATTGCAGGACTATGTGCGCAATGAAATCAATACTTTGATTTCCATAATTCAACAAGAACATGATGTTTCGATCCATCTGCACGGCAGTTTCAACCGCCCGCCAAAGCCGATCGACGCCGAGGCCGAAAAGCTGTTTGGCTTGGTCAAACAATGCGGCGCTGATCTGGGCCTGACTATCGGCTGGAAGTCCACTGGCGGTGTGTGCGACGGCAATAACATCGCGGCTTGCGGCGTTCCTGTTGTCGACACTATGGGCGTGCGCGGCGGCAGCATCCACAGCGCAGACGAATTTCTAATTACCGAGAGCCTGTCTGAACGGGCCGCGCTATCCGCGCTTACGCTAATGCGGATCGCCGAAAAGGGGAGTTTATGAGCTTTATAATCCGTGCTGCGCGTCCAAGTGATGTGCAGCCCATGTACGAAATGGCCAAAAGCACTGGCGGCGGCTTTACCAACCTGCCGCCTGACCGCGCCGCCCTTGCCGCCAAGCTTGAACGCTCGGCCGCCGCATTTGCGCGCGCAGAAGACGAGGTGGTCGATGATCTATTCGTTTTTGTGCTGGAAAATGTCGATACTGGCGAAGTGCGCGGCACATGCCAGATATTCTCTGCTGTCGGACAGAAATGGCCGTTTTACAGCTATCGTATTGGCGCATTGACACAGCATAGCGAGGAATTAGGCCGCACATTCCGCGCCGACATCCTCAACCTGTCGACCGATCTTGAGGGAACCACCGAAGTCGGCGGCCTGTTTCTGCACCCCGGCGAACGATCCGGCGGGCATGGGATGTTGATCGCGCGTAGCCGCTATCTCTTCATCCGCAACCACCGCCCCCGTTTTCATGACACAACCCTCGCCGAACTGCGCGGCGTGATTGACGAAGCCGGAGGATCACCCTTTTGGGACGGAGTGGCCGGGCGTTTTTTCGGCATGAATTTTCAGGATGCGGACGAGTTTAACGGCAAGCATGGCAACCAGTTTATCGCTGACCTGATGCCCAAACATCCGGTGTATATTGCAATGCTGCCGGAAAATGCCCGTGCCGTCATCGGCGTGCCGCATCCCTCTGGCCGCGCCGCTATGCGGATGTTGGAAGAAGAAGGCTTTGCCTGGGAGAAATATGTCGACATTTTTGACGGCGGCCCGACAATGACTGCTCGCACTGACCATATCCGCAGTGTGCGTGATGCTGTGGATTCGCGTATTGCCAAAATCGATGACCGGCTGGGCGATCATAAAGTTGGCGAAAAACGCCTCGTTACTGTGGGCCGCTTAGGCGATTTCCGCACAGCTTATGGTTGGGTGGAGCAAGACGGCGACGAAATCCGCCTCGATCCTGGCTGTGCGCGATTGCTGAGTGTAGAAGCGGGCGATACCGTCACGCATATCCCAAGGTCTTGATCGATGACGCTGGTTGAAATCAACTTCGATGGCATAATCGGGCCAAGTCATAATTATGCGGGCCTAAGCGCAGGCAACCTTGCCTCTGCCAACAATGCCGGAGCCGTATCGCAGCCCCGTGCAGCGGCATTGCAGGGTATTGAAAAGATGCGCGCCAATGTGCGGCTTGGCTTAGCACAGGGCTTTTTCATGCCGCTGGACCGGCCGAATACAGCTTGGCTAAACGGGCTGGCGACTGACATGGCCAGCGCCGAGGCGCATATCCGCGCCGCCGCTTTTTCGGCCTCCGCAATGTGGGCTGCCAATGCAGCGACCGTATCCCCCGCCCCCGATACCGCCGATGGCCGCTGCCATCTGTCCGCCGCCAACCTGCTGACTATGGCACACCGCAGCCATGAATGGACCGGAACGCAGGCGCAGCTGCAATTGGCCTTTGCCGATACGCAGCATTTTGCTGTGCACGGCCCGGTGCCAGCGCCCTATGGCGATGAAGGTGCGGCCAATTTCATGCGGCTTTGCCCGTCACACGGTGAGGCCGGGCTGGAGATTTTTGTCTATGGCAAATCCGGCGGACCATTTCCTGCGCGGCAACATATTGAATCGTCAAAAGCGATTGCGCGCGCGCACTGCCTGAACCCCGACCGCACCTTGTTTATCCAGCAAGCCGAGGCAGCGATTGCAGCGGGCGCATTCCACAATGACGTTGTCGCTGTGGCCAATGAACGTGTTCTGTTCACGCACGAACAGGCATTTGAAGAGCCAGAGGCCGCCTATGCCGCGATCCGCGACCGGATGCCCGAGGCGGAGATCGTCATCGTCCCCGCCAACCGCGTTAGCCTTGCCGATGCTGTGCAAAGCTATCTGTTTAACGCACAGTTGGTGACGCTGCCTGATGGCGAAATGGCGCTGATCCTGCCTACCGAGGCACAAGCCAACGCCAATGTCTGGGGCTGGTTGCAAGAGCATGTCGCGGGCAACGGTCCGATCCGCAAACTGGTTCCTGTCGATGTCCGCCAGTCGATGGCCAATGGCGGCGGACCGGCTTGCTTGCGACTGCGCGTGGTGGCGGATCCGGCAACGGTCGACCCGCGGTTCATGGCCGACGAAGCAAAACTTGACCGGATGGCAGTGGTAATCGCTGAGCATTGGCCAGAGAGCATCGCGCCCGACCAATTGGGTGATCCGGCTTTGGTGGCACAAGTTCAAACGGCGAGGCTAGCGCTGCTGACCGCGTGTGATTTGTCATCACTCGCATAACTGTCGAATAGCTTTACAAACGGCGTTATCGTTAACCATCGTCAGGCCAGCATTCTCTAAGCTGGCACAAGGTTTGCTGCTACGAGTGTTAACCTATGAAAAAACTCAAACGCCTGTTTCAGATAAAGACCAAAGCAGAGGTCTTCCTTATCACATACCCGCTCGCGTTGGGCGCGGTGAAGCGGGGGCAGGATTATCTTGATCAGTATCAAGGCAGAGTAGGCTGGATATTTTTTGCGCTGTGCATGGGGGCTGTATTCCTTGCATCAGGCAAGATGTTGCAGGCGGTTGAGTATCACCAGCAATTCGGCGCTGATTAACTGCCACATGCTTAGTTTGGCGTGGATAAGCTGTGCCATGGATTCGGTTAGAAGAAATAAGAAAAATAAGAAATAAGGCGCGTAGCGCAGTCAATATGAGCTAGATTCGATAAACCAAAAAATCGGAAGTGATGAAGGGCTAACGCCCTTATTTCTTATTTTTCTTATTTCTTCTAACCAAAAAATTGCACGGCCAATCAGCCAAGCATACCGCCAAAGTTGAAAGAAAAAGTCCCGGGATTCTGTTGCTCGGCTCCCGGGGGCCGCCGTAACTATTCTGTTGCCCGGCCAGTTCAGCCGCGTTCTCTTAGGATAAGTTCAGACCGTGAGGCCCAAAATTATGCTGCGAGAGCAAGTGCTTCGTTATCGTTTGCACCTATTGGTTGTGAACCATTTCACGGCTTATTCATGCCGGGCAAAATCAATGCTTTTGAACACACGTCGATCCTAGTTCAGCCCCGTCAAAACCTCCGTTTACCGAAGGATATGGTGGAGCTGCCGGGTACCGCCCCCGGGTCCGCTGCATCTATTACACATCGCTGTTTATCGCCATAGTCCGGCGAACCGGACAAAACCTATATAAGCGCTATTTCGTGAATGGGAAGTGAAGGTGATCAAACCCCCTGCATATTTCGGCTTTCCGACGGGATATGCACGATCAGCCCGTCATGCGCTTCGGTCAGATCAATCTGGCACGACAGGCGGCTGGTGCGGCGGGCACCGCTGGCGAGATCCAGCATGTCGTCCTCGTCCTCATGCGCAGGTGGCAATGTGTCGAACCATTCCTTTGCGATCACGACATGGCAGGTTGAACAGGCCATTTGTCCCTCGCACGTTCCCTCCAGCGGCTGCCCAGCATTTTGTGCGAGTTCGAGCAGATTGTCGCCGGGCTTTGCCTCGACAGTTTGAGTTGTTTCGCCATCGGGGCTGATGAAATGAACCTTCATGCCAACTGCCTTTCTGCCGCTGCGTTGATCAGCGCCGCAGCGCGCTCGATTTCGTCAATCATTGTATAGCGCCCCCAGCCGAGGCGAATAGAGGATTTTGCTTGGGCGTCCGAAAGGCCGATGGCGCGCAACACATGGCTTGGGCGGCCTGATCCGCTGGCGCAGGCGCTGCCCGCCGAGAACATAACGTCGCGGCATTCGGACATCAGGCGCGCGACGTCTAGGCCATCGCGGCGGATGTTGAGGTTGCCCTTGTAGCGGCGGGTTGTGCTGCCGTTGATGGTCCAGTCGGCGAAGAGGTCGTTGGCGCGATTCCAAAGGCGTTCGACATGCGCTGCGTCAGCTTCCATGCGCTCCGCTGCCAGTTGTGCCGCTGCACCAAAACCGGCACATAAAGCGGGAGAGAGCGTTCCGGAACGAAGGCCTTGTTCTTGGCCCCCGCCATGGATCAACGGCGCGAGTTTGATCCCGTCTCGCACCCAAAGCGCGCCTATGCCCTTTGGCCCATGGATTTTGTGCGCCGATATAGCGATCATGTCGGGGCCATCCGGGATCGGCATGCGGCCATAGGCTTGGACTGCGTCGCAGAGGATGAGGCCGCCAGTTGCGTGTGCGGCTTGGGCTATGTCAGTGATAGGTTGGATGGTGCCAATTTCGTTATTGATAAGCATAGCGCATTGAAGCCCCTGCCCTTCAGAGGAGTGGACGGGCTCAAGAATTAGCCCATCACTATCAACCGGGAATACAGTACCACCCAAAACCTCAACGCAATCCAGCACCGCCGCATGCTCAGTCGCCAGCGCCGACACCGGCAAACCACAACCCTTGATCGCCAAATTGATTGCCTCCGTCGCGCCAGAGGTAAAGATAACCCGCCCCCCAGCTGGCAACAACACCGCGACCTGTTCACGCGCCACCTCAACCGCTGCAGCCGCCTGACGTCCACCGACATGCGCGCTGTGGGGGTTCCAGAATTTATCCTTCAGCCAAGGCTCCATCGCCGCATATGCTTCAGGAGCGAGCGGGGTGGTGGCCTGATAGTCGAGATAGATCGGGTCACTCATGCCGCCGCTGCGCGATCCTTGATGGTAATCCACGCTGCAATAAACTGGTCGATGTCGGCTGCGCTGGTTTCAGGACCAAAACTGACGCGCACAACTTCACTGGCCGTCGCCGCATCCCAACCCATTGCACCCAGCACATGGCTGGTTTTCAGCGTACCCGACGAACACGCGCTACCCGCCGATACTGATATCCCGGCCATATCAAATCCGATCAGCTGGCTCGATGCCGACACACCGGGCATGCGGTAACTTGCGATAGTGGCAAGCCGCTGGCTATCCGCAGCAACAACTTCGCCCCCTGCAGCAATAAGCGCAGCATTTAGTTTCGCCCGCAGCATCGCCGCAGCATCCAACCAAGCAAAGCCGTCGGCCAACGCCGCCGCCAATGCGGCAACAGCAGGCAAATTCTCCGTCCCGCGCCGATAGCCCTTTTCCTGCCCACCTGTGGGCCGCAGCAATGCTAGATCACGCAACAACAGTGCACCAATCCCCGGAGGCCCGCCAAATTTATGCGCCGATATCGCGATCATATCCGCTTCTGGTAAAGCCAGCTTTCCGGCACTTTGCGAGCAATCCGCGAACAACAATCCGCCGCCCGCATGTATTTCTGCGCCAAGTTCTGCAAGCGGCTGAACTACCCCTGTTTCGTTGTTCACATGCTGAATGGCGTAACGCCGTCCTGCAGCAATTGGTCCCAATTGCACTGCGCCTGTGGCATCTACCTTTAGCAGCGCCTCTGCGCCAACAGCACTCAGCACAGCATCATGTTCAACAGCACTGGCCACTGCGTCAAACCCCGACAGCGCCATGAAAATCGCTTCGCTCGCCCCGCTGGTGAACAGCACTTCGCCATCCCATTCCAGCACCGACTTTACCGTATCGCGCGCAGCCTCCAACGCAGCCCGTGCTTGGCGACCGTCGCTATGCGGTGACGATGGGTTCGCCCATAATCCCAATGCATCCGCCATCGCAGAACGCGCGGCGGGAACAACCGGTGTGGTCGCAGCGTGATCCAGATAGATACGATTGGCAGGCATATTGTGACACTTACATCCATGACAGTTGCGAAAATCACTTTCGCTTCTATATAGCCACTCAACTGCTGCATAGCCCGTGCAGCTACTGTATTCTTCAAGATTGATCCTAAAATATGCCAGCAATTGCCATTCCCGGTCCAGAAGGCCGCATCGAAGCCCGCTTTTCTCCGCCACCGCGGCCACGCGCACCCGTTGCGATGATCCTGCATCCGCACCCGCAAGCAGGCGGCACGATGAATGACCGCATTACGCAGGCGATGTATAAAACCTTCGTCAACCGCGGCTTTGCGACACTGCGCTTTAACTTTCGCGGCGTCGGCCGGTCCGAGGGTGAATTTGACAATGGCATCGGCGAATTGTCCGATGCAGCAGCGGCTCTTGACTGGATTCAGGCGTTTCACCCTGAGGCATCAACCACATGGATCGCCGGATTCAGCTTTGGTGCGTGGATCGGCATGCAATTGCTGATGCGCCGTCCAGAGATTCGCGGTTTCATCTCGGTATCGCCGCCTGCCAACATGTACGATTTCAGCTTCCTTGCCCCCTGCCCTTCATCGGGCATCATCATCCATGGTGCAGGTGACGAGGTTGTGAACCCACATGCGGTGCAAAAACTGGTCGATAAACTACGTACACAGCGCCACATTACGATTCACCATGACGAAATCCCGCGCGCCAACCATTTCTACGAACAGGAAATGGACATGTTGATGGGGTCGGTGGACAATTATCTGGATATGCGTTTGGATCCTGCTTGCCCCATTAAATAAGCGCTTTTGTCTCTGTCGATTTTACAAGCCGAACTATCGACATTCATTCACTTTTCTTCATGATGTCTCCCCGCCGACTCGGACCGCTGAGCCGCGATCCATATTGTGGGCAATGGACACCGTAAGGAGAGTGAAATGGCAAATGTAGCAGACTATATCGACGATGTTCTGCGTTACGACGCAGGGGCAGACGAAGCCAAGGTGAAGAAAATCGTCAACCATCTCGGCATCGCCCTTCAATCCAAAGATTCATCTTTGGTATCGGCCAGCGACCAGACCGAAAAAGACCGCGTTCGCGACAAATGGGGCATCGGCAAACTTGGATTGGACGACGCCGGTTCAGCCGCTTTGGTTGAACAAGTTGCAACTGAAATGTCTGGTGATCGCAATAAACAGCGCGTGACGTTTTACTATCTGATGGCCAAACATGCCGGCAAGCTGGGCGATCTTTAGACGATAAGCTGTGTTTATGGTGATGGTCTGGCGCTTTGCTGCGCTAGGCTGTTTCCAGCTTTATCGGGCACAGTCCATATCGCGATATTGGCGAAAATTACCAAAGCTGCGGCGATCATCAGCCACACTTTCTGGCCCAGCCCATCGCGCTGCCACATGCGCCATGCGCCCCAGATAAGGGCAAATCCGGCCAACATGCCGACAGATAGAACGAAATTTAGCATCACTACCGCATAAAAGCTGTGGACGATGGGCGCAAGCTGGGCGGATTCTTCATGGCGTTTTTTGCCCACGCCCCCTAGGAAGATCGCAATCCGAATCGACCTCCACACAGGATCGCACATGCGTATTGCCATCGCCTCTGATCATGCCGCCACCGCGCTGAAATCGGCATTGGTCGCGTATCTGGTTGAGGCTGGTCATCAGGTCGATGATCTTGGGCCGCATGATGACACATCCGTCGACTATCCAGATTATGGCTATAAACTTGCCGAGGCAGTTGCCAGCGGAGCCGCCGAACGCGGCGTTGCTTTGTGCGGATCCGGCATTGGCATTTCAATCGCGGTCAACCGCAACCCGGGATGTCGCTGTGCATTGGTGTCTGAGCCTTTGTCAGCAAAACTCGCCCGCGAACATAATGATGCCAATGTCATCGCAATGGGCGCGCGGTTGACGGGTATTGATATGGCCAAGGCTTGCCTTGATGCCTTTCTTTCAACAGAGTTTGGCGGCGACAGACATGCCCGCCGCGTAGACAAGCTATCTAACCCTCCCTTTGCCAAGGACTATGTATGAGCACCGCAGCCGCAAACGACATTCAAGCCAGTGGTTTTTTCACAGAAAGCCTTGCTGAACGTGATCCCGAAATCTCGGGCTGGATCGACAAAGAACTGCATCGTCAGCAGGACAAGATCGAACTGATCGCATCGGAAAATATCACCAGCCGCGCGGTTTTGGAAGCGCAAGGCTCTATCCTGACCAACAAATATGCCGAGGGTTATCCTGGCCGTCGTTACTATGGCGGTTGCGAATATGTCGATGAGATTGAAACAATCGCGATCGAACGTGCCAAGAAACTGTTCGGTTGCGAATTTGCCAATGTGCAGCCCAATTCAGGCAGCCAGATGAATCAGGCGGTGTTCCTTGCGCTGCTGCAACCCGGTGACAGCTTCATGGGGCTTGATCTCAACTCTGGTGGACATCTGACGCATGGCCACCCGATGAACATGTCGGGCAAATGGTTTAACCCAATCGCTTATGGTGTGCGCGAAGATGATTGCCGCATCGATATGGATGAGGTTGCCCGTATTGCGCGCGAAAGTCGGCCAAAGCTGATCGTGGCTGGTGGAACCGCCTATTCGCGTTTCTGGGACTGGGCGCGTTTCCGCGAAATCGCTGACGAGATCGGCGCAATCCTTATGGTCGATATGTCGCACATATCTGGCCTTGTTGCAGGCGGCGTTCACCCTAGCCCGGTTCCGCACGCGCATGTGACGACATCGACAACACATAAATCGCTGCGCGGTCCGCGTTCAGGTATTATCCTGACCAATGACGAAGCACTGGCCAAGAAATTCAACACCGCTGTTTTTCCCGGACTTCAGGGCGGCCCCTTGATGCATGTCGTTGCCGGTAAGGCGGTTTGCTTTGCCGACGCGATGAAGCCTGAATTCAAACGATATGCTCAGGCCGTTGTCGACAATGCCAAGGCGCTTGCGTCGTCGTTGCAAGAACAAGGCCTCGATATCGTTTCGGGCGGCACAGACAATCACTCGATGCTCGTCGATTTGCGGCCTAAACAAGCCAAAGGCAAACATGCCGAAATCGCGCTCGATCGGGCAAGCATTACCTGCAACAAAAATAACATTCCGTTCGATACCGAAAAGGCTTTGCTGACCTCTGGCATCCGGCTCGGCACGCCTGCAGGAACCACGCGCGGATTTGGTGTTGCTGAATTCCGCCAAATCGGCCGGATGATCGCGGATGTTGTCGAGGGATTGCGCAAAAATGGCGCAGAGGGCGACGGCCAAATCGAGGCGCGGATCAAGGCAGAAGCCGAAGCGTTATGTGCGCGCTTCCCCATTTATGCGGGCTAAGCTACAAAGCCTCTTGAAAGTCTGAAGTGCATTACGCATCTAATACACTTAGGAACGGAGGCCAATATGTCCCAAACGTGCAATGAATGCGGTACCGAAGTAACAGACGGCATGAAATTTTGCCCCAAATGCGGTGCAAAAACGCCTGAACGTCTGGCGGAGGAAAGCATTCCCAACCAAGCCAAGCATTATGTTGGTGAGGCAGCGGATGAACTATGGGGTGCAACCAAAGATGCATTCCACACCGGCAAACACCTTGCAGACGCCGATAGTGCAAAGAAAGTTGCGGGCGGTGCAGCACTGGGCGCGCTGGCCGCTGTTGTTGCTCCTGTCGGCATCGCCACAGGTGCAGTCATCGGCGCAGGCATTGTTGCCTATCGCCATATGAATAAGAAAAAGAGCCAAGAAAAAGACCAATAATGCGTTGCCCCTTTTGCGGACATGAAGACAGCCAGGTTAAGGATTCACGCCCGACCGAGGATAACAGCGCAATCCGCAGACGGCGGCAATGCGAAGGATGCGGTGCGCGCTTTACCACATTCGAACGCATCCAGCTGCGCGAGCTAACCGTCGTCAAATCCGAAGGCCGCCGTCAGCCGTTTGACCGTGAAAAGCTGGAACGATCAGTCGCAGTCGCATGCAGCAAACGCCCGATTGACGCAGTGCAGATTGAAAAACTGGTATCGGGTATTCAACGCCAGTTGGAAACGCTTGGCGAAAGCGAAATCGAATCCGCAAAAATCGGCGAGTTCGTTATGGCGGGGCTTAAAGGCCTCGATACTGTCGCCTATATCCGTTTCGCCAGCGTCTATAAAGAATTCGGCGAGGCAAAAGACTTTGAGGATTTTGCAGGAGCAGTAAGCGAAGCGGTCAAAAAGTGACTGCTGCCCCGCACCCCATTATCATCCTCGTTCGCCCTCAGTTGGGACAAAATATCGGCAAAGCTGCGCGCGCGATGCTGAATTTCGGGCTGACAGAAATGCGGCTTGTTGCTCCGCGTGATGGCTGGCCCAATCCCAATGCTGGGCCTGCGGCATCGGGTGCCGATATTGTTTTGGAAAAGGCGCAAGTTTTTGACACTCTGGCAGAGGCGGTTGCCGATATCAGCCATGTCTATGCCACTACTGTGCGCAAACGCGGCGTGACAAAGCCGGTGCTGACCCCGGCAGAGGCCGCCGACGCAATTGTGACCGCCCCTGCACGCAGCGCGATATTGTTTGGTGCCGAACGATCCGGGCTGGATATCGATGAAGTGGCAATGGCCCGCGCGATCATAACCGTACCGATCAATCCGGAATTTGCGTCGCTTAACCTTGCACAAGCCGTCATCCTGTGCGCCTATGAATGGTCAAAGCATCAGAGCCTGAAAAGCCCGCCCAAAGTCGATATTGATCCACCCGCCCCGCAAGGCGAACTTGACGGCATGATCGAACATTTGTTCGGTCAGCTGGAGGAGCGCCGCTATTTCTTTCCGCCTGAACGTATGGCCGCGACTAAACAGACTCTACGCAACCTGTTGACCAAGCCGGGCTGGAATAGCCTTGAGGTGCGCACTCTGCGCGGCGTGCTGAGTAGTTTCGACAAACGACATCGCAAGCCGGATTGATTTCTTTGGGCGTTATTCTAACAAGGCTGATCTCCCTCAATAGGAAAACAAAATGCCAAAAGCCCTCACTCTTGCCCTGATTTTTGTCGCCGGCACCACATCGATGACAGTTACTTCTGTAGCGGCAGACCAAACAACTGCTCAAGCGCCAGTCAAAAAAGCTAAGCCAAAAAAGATCTGCAAAACTAGCGACAAGATCACCGGTTCGCGCATTGCAAAGCGCACCTGCAAGACCGAAGAAGAGTGGGCGGAAGCTGCTGCGAACGAGCAGGAACTACAGGTAAAGTCACAAAATTACTGAGTGTGTAAACCGGCTGGCCATAGTCAATAATGGTCAGCCGCGCTGCTTATCCCAGCAGTCCAGCTCATAAGCAATCGAACCTTCGACCAAATCTTCCCAAAGCTGCATCAGCAATTCCTCGGGTAGCCCGTGAGTAATGGCCTCGGCGCGCACATTGGCAATTACTTGGGCTTTGCGCTCCTCGTCACGTACTGCATCACGCGTCGGTTTGATCCTGGCGGCGGCTTCCATATAACCAAAGCGACGGGCGAGTAGAGCAACAAGCGCGCGGTCAACGGCATCGACCCCTGTCCTTACTTCATGCATATTCTGGCAGGCTTCGGGTAAGTTCATTTGGGATAGGGTCACGGGCTGGACATTTGGCTTAACGGACATAACCGCGCATTTAGGTTCGGAACCAGCCAATGTCGAGCAGACAAAAGGATTTTGTCCCAATATTCCGACAATGCTTGACTTTAACCCGCACGGCGTTAATGGCGCGTGCTTCCGTAATTGACCCTGCACTCCGGTGAAGCAGGTGTCCGGCATTCCTGGCGAATGTCGCGCGGTTCCGGAACTGTAACTTCCCAA
>JAAFIB010000047.1 GCA_013297725.1 Sphingomonadales bacterium | reverse complement strand
CGGTGTTCGACGTCGCCGCGCCTGAAAATGATCAGGCCGGATTTCAGAACCTCCTTGTCGGTGATGAACGCCATTCCCATACTCCACTGTGCAGAAACTGTGCAGGTTTGGAGCGAAAGGGCGCGGAATTCCATAACTGTGCAGGTGCTGTGTAGGGGAATATGCCTTATTTTCTTAAGTGATTCCAGCTATTTGCTGGAATCCTGTCACCCCGACCATTTCTTGAAATCCACGATACACGATGCTGCATAGTGGCTTTTGCCTGTGTTGACGCAGCGCGCAGTTGCGTCTTTGCATTTTGCCATGAATGATAACAGTAATTCATTCGGCTCCAGTCGCGGACGTTCAGTTCCTACTGGCCGATTATCACGCCTTGGCACTTTTGGGCGGCTTGCAGGCGGCGTCGCCAGTGGCATGCTTGCAGAGGGTGCACGCCGATTGGCTAGCGGCGAACGCCCAAAGTTAGAGGATTTGATCCTGACGCCTGCGAATGCGACGCGGGTCGCGGACCGTTTGTCGCATTTGCGCGGTGCAGCGATGAAGCTGGGGCAAATGATCTCTATGGATGCTGGCGATCTGCTGCCGCCAGAATTGACTAACATTCTCGCGCGGTTACGTAATCAGGCATATCGCATGCCGCCGCAGCAACTGGACGGATTGCTGAAAACAGAATGGGGGGCGGACTGGCGCCGGCGTTTCGCGCATTTTGAAGCAACGCCGATTGCGGCGGCTTCGATTGGTCAGGTTCACCGTGCGACTTTGCCCGATGGCAGCAAAATCGCCGTTAAAGTGCAATATCCCGGCGTGCGCGAAAGCATCGACGCTGATGTCGATAACGTTGCAACTCTGTTGCGGATATCCAGCCTGTTGCCCGCCGAGCTAAATCTGCAGCCGCTGCTTGACGAGGCCAAACGACAACTGGCCGAGGAAGCGGACTACATCCGCGAAGGCGCCCAGATGCAGAGGTTTGCGGATTTGCTTGCAGGGGATGACCGCTATGTCGTTCCTGAGCTGAACGAAGCTTTCACGACATCGCGCGTTTTGACGATGAGCTTTGTTGACGGGAAAGCCATCGAGACACTGACCGATGCGCCGCAGGACACCCGCGATACTGCGATGGCGCATCTGATTGAGCTAGTGCTGCGCGAGATATTTGAATTCGGCGTCATGCAAACCGACCCGAACTTTGCCAATTATCGCTGGCAGCCGGAAACGGGAAAGCTTGTGCTGCTCGATTTTGGTGCGACGCGTGATGTGCCCAAAGCTACAGCGACCGCATATCGGGCAATGATCGAGGCGGGACTAAAGGGTGATCGCGCCAAGATGCGCGAAACCGCAGTAGCCGCGGGGTTCTTGGGAGCAGGCGCGGCAGCCGCGCATCAAGTTGCCATCGACCGCATCATTGCCGCGATTGACGAGGCAATGAACCGGAGCAACCGTTTTGATTTTGGCGACCGTGCATTCGTGCCGGTCATTCGTGAAGAGGCAAAGGGGCTGATTGCGGATCGGTCAACATGGCATGTACCAGAGGTCGATACCTTGTTTGTACAGCGCAAAGTAAGCGGCACAGCTTTGCTGGCGGCACGATTGCAGGCGCGTGTTGACGTAAAAGCAATGGCAGCTACGGCGATTGGGACAAACTAGCTCAGTAGGGGTTATTGGCCCTCAGTCTCGCTTACAGCTTCAATCTCTTGCCGGCTTTCTTCTTCCACCAACTTGACGGCAGCTTCGGCGGCTTCCTCGATATTTTTCTTTTCGGCTTTGACGGCGGAATCGGTTACTTCTTTGACTTCTGCAGTCTTCGCTTTGTCGGGCTGTTTTGAGGCAGGTTCGCTAGAGCAGGCTGAAGTAAGCACAAGCAAAGCCAAGATTGCTACGCCGCGGATCATGGTTTCAATTCGCCTTCATAATTGGCGACATGGTCGAGCACGATTGTCCACGCGACCACATTCTGGCGCAATTGTTCCAGATCGATCTTATCAAGCGTATCGTCAGGAGTGTGATGCAGATCGAAATAGCGTGTGCCGTCTTGTTGCAGGTCTATGATGCCAAGGCCTTGTGCCTCAATAATGGCACCAACATCCGCTCCACCACTTGCAGGGTCTTTGCCGCGAACGATACCCAAGGGTGCTAAGTCTGCAGCGATCTTATCCGCCAGCGCTTTTGCGCTATCGGGGAGTTTGAAATCGACGCGCCAGATGCGGTCCGCGCCGAAATCGGATTCCATCGCCAATGCATGCGGTTGATCCTTATAGGCCTTTGCATAGGCTTTCCCGCCCCAGATGCCGACTTCTTCCGCGCCTGCCCAGAGTATACGAATAGTGCGTTTTGGCCATTTTTGACTTTTTACATGCCGCGCCGCAGCGGTAATAATTCCGCATCCAGAGGCATCATCAAATGCACCTGTCGCCAAATCCCAGCTATCAAGGTGGCACGCAATGATGATGGGGGGCAGCGACGGATTTGTTCCAGTCACTTCGGCGATAACATTCCCCGATGTCTGCTGCCCCAGGTTTTTCGGGGTCAACAGCAATTTCACCATCAATGGTTTCTTTGTAACGGTAAGCTTTACCTGCCGCACCAGATTGTCAGCATCCGGATTGGAAATCGCGCCGGATGGAATGGGCGTGACCCCGGGTTCAAAATTGGTGTTACCGGTATGCGGATTGCGGTGATTGTCAGTACCAATCGACCGGATAATGATTGCCTTAGCGCCTTTTTTGGCCGCGACATTGGGGCCTATAAATCGCGCACGGCCGAATTGGCCATAGCTGCTGCCATCTTGCGTCCGCTTCATCTGGTGATCGACAAAGACGATTTTGCCTGCAACCTGTGATGTGTCGGCAGCAACCAGTGTGTCATAGGTCGGGAAATAGACGACTTCGCCCTCCATTGGTATTTCGCCAGTCGAGGCTGAATTACCAAGAGCCGTAATCGCCATCGGCATTTGAAAGGGCGAGATAACCCACGCCTTTTCCTCGCCGCGAACCCATGTGGGCATTTCAAACCGTTCTTCTCGCACTTTGTAAAGATCCAGCGAATCCAGCTTGGCAATCGCCCAATCACGCGCGCGTTGCTCAGCTTCTGTGCCGCCTTGGCGCGGCCCTATTTCGGTCGTCAGCCCCTCGATAATGTCATAGGCATAGGTGTCTTTTTTCGCCTCTTCGACTGCATTATAGGGAACCTCTACGGTGCGGGCCGCAGCCGGAGCGGAGAAGGAACTAAGCGCTGCGATAGCAACAAGTGCGTGATGTTTTTTGATCATAGCGCAATGCTTAGCTTTGCTTTTCAGCTTTGCCAATCTCCCAGCTTGCGACGCGGGCGCTGCATCGCTAGTGAGCGCTCAAATCGAAATTCAATTTACCGGAAAGTGACCTAAGATGGCCGCCCAATATAGTTATGTCATGAAGGGGATGACGAAAACATTCCCCGGCGCTCCAAAGCCCGTGCTTAACAACATCAACCTGCAGTTCTACCCCGATGCCAAGATCGGCATTGTCGGGCCAAACGGCACCGGTAAATCCACGCTGATGAAGATCATGGCGGGCATGGACACCGAGTTTACCGGTGAGGCTTGGCCGGGTGAATATATCACTGTCGGCTATCTGGCGCAGGAACCGCAGCTGGATGAAAGCAAAACGGTGAAAGAAAACGTCATGGATGGCGTGCGCGAAGTGGCTGACCTTGTCGCGCGTTTCAACGAAATATCGATGATTATGGGTGATCCGCCAGAGGATGCCGATTTCGACGCCTTGATGGAAGAAATGGGGACGTTGCAGGAAAAGATCGACGCGGTCGATGGCTGGACACTGGATAACCAGTTGGAAATCGCGATGGATGCGCTGCGTTGTCCTCCCGGCGACTGGCCCGTTACCAACCTTTCGGGTGGAGAGAAACGCCGTATCGCGCTGACCCGTTTGCTGCTGGAAAAGCCGGATATTCTGCTGCTTGATGAACCAACCAACCATTTGGATGCCGAAAGCGTCGCATGGCTGGAAAAGCATCTGGTGGATTATAAGGGTAACGTGATCCTTGTTACCCACGACCGTTATTTCCTCGACAATGTCGTCAGCTGGATCCTCGAACTCGATCGGGGTCGGTATTTTGTCTATGAGGGGAATTACTCCACCTATCTTGAGAAAAAAGGCAAGCGTCTGGAGCAGGAAGCGCGCGAAGACAGCGGCCGCCAAAAAGCCATTAAGGACGAGCTGGAATGGATACGGCAAAGCCCCAAAGCGCGGCAGACCAAGTCCAAGGCGCGTATTAAGAGCTTTGACCAGCTGGTCGAGGCGCAGGAAAACCGCACGCCAGGTAAAGCGCAGATCGTTATTCAGGTTCCCGAACGGCTTGGTAGCAAGGTTATCGACGTTAAGGGCGTGACCAAAGCGTATGGCGATAAGCTGCTGTTTGAAAACCTGTCGTTCAGCGTTCCTCCCGGCGGTATCGTCGGTGTGATCGGCGCGAACGGCGCGGGTAAATCAACCTTGTTCCGTTTGATAACGGGGCAGGAAACGCCAGATAGCGGCGAAGTTGATCTGGGCGAAACGGTGCGTTTGGGCTTTGTTGACCAAAGCCGCGACGACCTTGATCCCAACAAAAACGTCTGGGAAGAAATCTCTGGCGGCGCGGATTATATGAAGGTCGGCAAGCACGAAACGCCAACACGGGCCTATGTCGGGGCGTTCAACTTTAAGGGCGCGGATCAACAGAAAAAGGTTGGCTTGCTATCCGGCGGTGAACGCAACCGCGTTCATATGGCCAAGATGTTGAAAGAGGGCGGCAACGTGCTGCTGCTCGATGAACCGACCAACGATTTGGACACCGAAACTTTGTCCGCGCTGGAAGAAGCGTTGGAAAGTTTCGCCGGTTGCGCCGTGGTCATCAGCCATGACCGCTTCTTCCTTGACCGTCTGGCAACGCATATCCTCGCGTTCGAGGGCAACAGCCATGTGGAATGGTTCGAAGGTAACTTTGACGCCTATGAGGAAGACAAAATTCGCCGGTTAGGTGATGAGGCGACTAGGCCGCACCGGACGAGTTATAAGAAGATGACGCGTTAGACGCACGTCGTCTCAACACCATTCGTCACCCCGTGCTTGACACGGGGGTTAGGCTTTTTTGCGACCGTTCAAAAGCCAAGCCCCGCATCAAGTGAGGGGCGACGAATAAGTAAATTCAGTTTTGATATGGGTGGATATCAGCTGACATAAACCTGCATGCGCTCGACTTCCTCCCAAGTCCCATCTGGCAACCTTTTATACTTCAGCGCACTCCCGCCACCCGCTAAGGGAGAAAAATACTGGCTTTCATTCATCTGTGCGTATTTTCCGTTTGCTGATATCGTGGGCATAGAAATACTGATTATACGCCAATTATAATCACCATCCTCATCGGTGATCAGCCAGTCCGGTGTAATTGAGTTGTTACGAGTTGGAGTTTCAGCAACAATTCGAGCCTGCATTTCGGTGGCCCAGTTTTTCACGTTTTCACACAGCTTGACTGGGCTCAGTTGAGGCAATTTTGATTTTTTGAGTTCCGCGACGAATTCAGCTTCACTTTGCTGTCGTTGAGGCTGCGCCTTGGCTAGTTTCATCTGATCTGTTGAAAAAACTTCTTCGGGCTTTTCGACGAGCAGAAACGGCTTGCTCCGAAACGTTTTAAGTTCCTTCAAATAGGTAAGCGCAACGTCACATTGGTCGCGCCTAACTTGGGCTTGCTCACTTAGGTCAAACTCTCGTTTGACCGACAACGCTATCAGGCTAGCGCCAACCAAAACCAATATTGTCAACGGCGGATTAAGTCTCACTCCACCCAATCCAGTCCCATGTCGCGGTAAACATCGCGATCTTCATCCCAATTGGGTTTGACCTTAACGTGCAGATACAGATGCACCTTAACGCCCATGGATTTGGCGATTTCTTCGCGGGCCGTTGCGCCTATGGATTTGATCCGCGAACCGCCTTTGCCAAGGATAATTGCCCGCTGGCTTTCCCGTTCGACGAAGATTTGCTGGTATAATTCCAGACTGCCATCTTCGCGTTCGACATATTTTTCGGTCTCGACGGTGCTGGCATAGGGCAATTCGTCATGCAGTTGCAGATACAGTTGCTCGCGCGTGATTTCGGCGGCCATCAGGCGTTCGGTTGCGTCGGAGATTTGATCTTCGGGATAATGCCAATCGCCTTCGGGCATTTCAGCGGCCACAGCAGCTTTCAGTTCCGCGATGGCTTCACCCGTTTCAGCACTGATATAAAGAATGCGCTCAAACTCACACATATCCATCAGCTTTTGTGTCAACGACAACAGCTTGTCCTTGGCCGCAATATCGACCTTGTTTAGCAGCAACCATTTGCGCTCAGGCCGGTCTTTTAGCGTCCCGAACACCTTCTCGACCTTTGGCCCCGCGCCTGCACGACCATCGACAACGGCAAGGATCAAGTCCGCCTCTTGCGCACCTTCCCATGCGGCGGCAACCATAGCGCGATCCAAACGGCGGTTAGGCGCAAAGATGCCCGGAGTATCAACAAGGATTATCTGCGTTTCGCCCTCCATCGCCACACCCATAAGGCGAACACGAGTGGTCTGCGCTTTGGGACTAACGATGGCGACTTTTTGCCCGACCAGCGCGTTGACCAGAGTAGACTTGCCCGCATTGGGCGCGCCGATGACAGCAACATGGCCGCATCGAGGATTCTTGGGCTCAGTCATGTGTAAGCCGCCAAAAATGCTTCGGCAGCGGCGGTTTCGGCGGATTGCTTGCTGTTGCCACTGGCGGCAACAGGGTCAAAACCTTTAACGGTTACGGTCACTTCAAAACGCATTGCGTGGGGTGGGCCTTCCTTTGCGGTTACTTCATAAACCGGGACTTTGCGGTTATGCGACGCGCAATATTCCTGCAATGTCGATTTGGGATGTTTGGGGGCGGTCAAAGCCGCCTCTAATAATGGTCGCCAGTGTTTCTCAACCAATTGGCGGCACGCATCCAGACCGGAATCGAGATACACTGCGCCGACCAGTGCCTCCATCACATCGCCAAGCACATTGTCGCTTTCACGCGCGCCATCATCACGCGCTTGCTTGCCAAGGCGGAGATGAGGCTGAACCTCTATCTGCCGAGCTATAGCAGCGCAGGTTGTGCCTGCGACCAAACTGTTCAACCGATGCGACAAACGCCCCTCTGGCTCATCAGGAAAGCGCGTGTAGAGCATATCAGCGATGATAAGGCCCAGCACGCGGTCGCCCAAAAACTCCAACCGTTGATAATCCGCCTCGCCAGTGCTGCCATGTGTGAGTGCGCGGGTAAGCAGCGTAGGATCCGAAATTCCTGTTCCGAAGTTCGCGTTCAGCCAGGCGTCAACGTCCGCCAAATTCAAAAACCCTTACCAATGCGATCCCAGCGTGCGGCACTGAACCATGTCCAGGGTAATAACCAACTCGCAGTACCATCGGTTGAAAACCATGAAACTTGCGCACGGCCGACGATGTTTTCAACCGGGATCAGGCCAATCCATTCGCCATTGTCAGGCTTTCTTCCATCGGCGCTGTTATCCCGATTATCGCCCATAAACAGGATTTTACCCTCTGGCACCACAAAAGGTTCGATATCATCGGCGTTCTGCGCATCGGCGATGTCCAGTATCTCATATGACCGGCCATTGGGCAGTGTTTCAAGATAGCGCCGATATTGGCAAAAGCGCGATACGCCGTCTTTGCCGACTATCTCGTAATCTCTTGAATAACAGGCGCTAGGCCTGTTCGCCAACTCTGCGGCATCCAGCATTCCTTGCGTAATTGGTGTCACAAAGTCTGGCAGCTTTTTCATTTTAACCGGCACACCATTGATTTCCAAAACACCGGTGCGCATCGCGATGATGTCGCCTGGCAAACCAATGGTGCGCTTAATGAAATCGATATTATCGCGCTCACCCGGGCCTTTGAAGACCACAACATCACCGCGCTCTGGCAGGCTACCCAGAATACGGCCTTCGAACAGAGGCGGGCTGAACGGCAGGCTGTAACGCGAAATACCATAGGGCCATTTTGCTACCAGCAGATAATCCCCAATCAGCAACCGTGGCTGCATGGATTCCGACGGGATGCTGAACGGCGAAAAAAATATGCTGCGAAAAATCAGGACGATTGCCGCCAGCTTCAGCAAGAACAGCCCGTATTCGCGCCACTCGCTGTTTTGTGCCTGCACGCGATCCAGCGGTGCATTCGAATTTATTGCGGTTTTGTTATCGCTCACCCTGTACGGCCCTATTTTGCTATAGCTGTTCGTAATGGGCGCTTCTAATGCGCAGTTGCTGTGATTGCCAGCGCAGGATTCGCCTTTTATCGAACGGAAAATTAATATGGTCGAAGAGTTTTGGGGGAAATTGGCGGCGCTGCCAAAGCCGACTCTGGCAGAGTTGTTCGCAAATGACGCTGAGCGGGTGAGTGCTTACACGCTGTCCTTGGCCGATATCCGGTTTGATTTTTCCAAAACGCATTTGGATAGCAAAGCGATAGCGCTATTTTCTGGCCTAGCGGAAACACAAGGCTTGGCTGCGGCACGCGAAGCGCTTTTCAGCGGTGCTGCGGTTAACACAACCGAGGGTAGAGCCGCCGAACATGCAGCTGAACGTGGCAGTGGATCCGCCGATGCAGTAGGGCAGGCAAAGGCGCTGCAAGCAAGAATGCGCGGATTGCTCGATGCGATTGAGGCTGGAGCATTCGGCGAGATTAAGCACATTTTGCACATCGGCATTGGCGGTTCGGCGCTTGGTCCCAAACTGTTGATCGACGCATTGGGCCGCGACGGCTCGCTGTATGACGTAAAGGTTGTGTCGAACATTGACGGTGCAGCTATGGCCGAGGCGGTCAAGCATATGGACCCGTATGCGACTTTGATAGCAGTGGCGTCCAAAACCTTTACCACCACTGAAACACTCTTGAATGCTGAAAGCGCGCTGCAATGGATGCGCGACGGCGGCGTTGATGATCCGCACGGCCGCCTGATTGCGCTGACTGCAAAGCCTGAAAAAGCGTTGGAATGGGGCGTTGATGAAAGCCGCATTCTGCCATTCGCCGAAAGCGTTGGCGGGCGGTATTCTCTGTGGTGCTCAATCGGCTTTCCTTTTGCGGCAGCGCTTGGCTGGGCGGCGTATGAAGAATTGCTTGAGGGTGCAGCGGCGATGGACCGCCATTTTCGCACAGCGCCTTTTGCAGAGAATGCACCGGTATTAGCCGCATTTACTGACCTATACTATGCGCAAACCCGTGAATGCCAGACCCGCGCCGTTTTTGCATATGACGAACGGATGCGTTTGTTGCCCGATTATCTGCAGCAGCTGGAAATGGAGTCAAACGGCAAGTCGGTGACGGCTGATGGTAAGCCGCTGACCTATCCCAGCGCGCCAGTAACTTGGGGCGGGGTTGGAACCGATGCACAGCATGCGGTGTTCCAATTGCTGCATCAGGGAACGCATCTGATACCAGTTGAGTTTATCGCAAGCATCCTGCCCGGCCATGATCTTGATCCAGCGCATCATGAAACACTGCTGGTGAATTGCTTCGCGCAAGGTGCTGCCTTGATGCAGGGCAAGAAAAGCGACGATCTGGCGCGGAATTATGCTGGGGATCGGCCTTCGACGACGATCCTGCTCGACGATGTGACGCCCGCGATATTGGGCGCGCTGATTGCTTTTTACGAACACCGGACTTTTGCCAATGCGGTTTTGCTTGGCGTTAACCCCTATGATCAATTCGGCGTCGAATTGGGCAAAGAGATCGCCAAGGGCATTGCGGATAATGGACCCGAGGGTTTTGATCCCTCGACCAGTGCGTTGATCGCAGCAGCGGGGCTTGGGCTATGAGTTACGACTATGAGCTGTTCGTTATCGGTGCCGGTTCTGGCGGCGTACGCGCGTCGCGGATTGCATCGTCGCACGGTGCCCGCGTGGCAGTGGCCGAGGAATATCGCATGGGCGGAACGTGCGTCATCCGCGGCTGTGTTCCCAAAAAGCTGCTCGTTTATGGATCGCACTTCGCCGAAGATTTAGCCGATGCAAAGCGTTTTGGCTGGAACACCGATGGCGCAACCTTTGACTGGCACACCCTGCGCGATAATGTGGCTGCCGAGGTTGACAGGCTAGAAGGCCTGTATGGCCAGACATTGGGCAATGCCAAGGTTGATGTGATCCAGCAAAGAGCGGTTATCGCTGGACCAAACCTCGTTCGCCTTGCTGACGGCACCGAGATCAGCGCAGCCAATATCTTGATCGCGACCGGGGCTTGGCCTTCAATTCCAGAGATTTCAGGAGCCGAATTTGGCATCACTTCGAATGAAGTTTTCCATCTGGAGCAACTTCCCAAACGCGCCGTAATTGCTGGTGCTGGTTATATCGCCAATGAATTTGCTGGTATATTCAACGAGCTTGGCGTCGAGGTTACACTGGTCACACGCGGCGACAAAATGTTGCGCAGCTATGATCAGGAAATTGTTGATAAGCTTGTCGGGATGAGCCGCGAAAAGGGCATCGACATCCGGTTCAATTTCCCGTTCAAATCGATCACGAAACTAGCCGATGGCAGCCTATCGGTCGATGGCGGTGAGCAAGGTATAATCGAGACCGATCTGGTGTTGTTCGCCATCGGGCGCGTTCCGAAAACGGCGGATATGGGTTTAGATACCGTCGGTATAGCCTTGGACAAAGACGGGGCGGTAATCGTTGACGCATATAA
Organism: Sphingomonadales bacterium; assembly: GCA_013297725.1. Classification (GTDB taxonomy): domain Bacteria; phylum Pseudomonadota; class Alphaproteobacteria; order Sphingomonadales; family Sphingomonadaceae; genus Sphingorhabdus_B. The sequence goes on along the minus strand of JAAFIB010000047.1, from coordinate 10,436 downwards.
TCGCACCAATGTGCCAGGCATTTATGCTGTCGGCGATGTAACCAACCGCGTGCAGTTAACTCCTGTCGCGATCCGTGAAGGCCATGCCTTTGCCGACACTGTGTTTGGCAATAACCCGCGCATAATCGACTATGCGACCATTCCTACAGCAGTGTTCAGTAATCCACCGATTGCTGGCGTTGGCATGACCGAACAGGAAGCACGCGCTGCGCTTTCCGATGTCAAAATTTACAAAAGCGATTTTCGCGCCATGAAGAATGTTCTGGCGGGGCGGAACGAACGTGCGTTGTACAAAATGGTTGTCGATGGCGAGACGGATAAGGTGGTCGGGCTCCACATGATTGGCCCTGACAGCGCCGAAATCCTCCAAGCAGCGGCGATTGCGGTAAGGGCTGGCCTTACCAAGCAAGCGTTTGACGACACCGTCGCGTTGCACCCCAGTATGGCTGAAGAATTGGTCTTGATGAAGTAATCAGGGGAAAACAGTTGGTGCATCACCCGCCCGCCACTGGGGGTAGCGTAGCATAATACTGGCGAATAAGTCCGAGGTTAGAAACTGGCTAAGCCAGCGGTGCAAAGCGGGCAGGGGCTGAGCATCAAACCACGTTTGGTCAGTCGCTGCGAATTGGCGCATGAACGGGAAGATTGCGATGTCGGTTAGTCCGCGTTTATTACCCGATAGGAACTTTTGATTCTGTAATTTTTCCTCTAGATGGCGCAAGATCACTGCGCCTTCCTTTCGATATGGATCACTGTCCTGCAGGCCATATCGATGTGGATATTTGTAACGGTCTAGCGCTGCTTTGAACGGCCCATCATTTTGCTGAATCAGGTCTAGATTGTCAGTCGCCAACCAGCCTTCTGGATCATTCCGCCCAAGCGCCCAACGCATGATATCCAGGCTTTCATCGATGACCGTCCCGCCCGGCAGCACCAAAACCGGCACTGTCGTTTTTGCTGAAGCTTCGATCAGCTCCGGCGGCTTGTCGCGCAATACAACCTCGCGCAGTTCAACCGATATCCCACTGACTGCAATCGCCATCCTTGCCCGCATCGCATAGGGACAGCGACGAAAGCTATAGAGAATGGGTAGTTCAGCCATGCCTCAAGGATTCTGGGTGCGGTGATTAACGCCAATATGCTGTTCGCCGCGTTTTTTGGCGAGCGCGATTTGTTTTTGTCGTTCTGTAAAGCGGGCACGATCTTCGGCGCTGCGTTCGGCATAGCAGGCGGGGCACGATACGCCTTCGACAAAGTGCTCTGATCTCTTGTCATCCTGCGAAATTGGCCTTCGGCAAGCATGGCACAGCTCCATTTCGCCAAGCTCTAGACCGTGGCGTACCGAAACACGCTCGTCGAATACAAAGCACTCGCCGCGCCATTTGCTTTCGGCCTCTGGCACCGTTTCCAGATAGCGCAGGATGCCACCTTCTAGGTGATAGACGTCATCAATCCCCTCAGATTTCAGGAATGCTGTTGATTTTTCGCAACGGATGCCGCCAGTGCAGAACATGGCGAATTTCTTGCCAGCCGTTGTCATCGCTTCGCGGTTTTCGCGGAACCATTCGGGAAAATCACGGAAGGTTTTAGTTTGCGGATCAATCGCGCCTTCAAATGTGCCAATTGCAACTTCATAATCGTTCCGCGTGTCGATCAGGATTGTGTCAGGATCGGCGATTAACGCGTTCCAATCTTCAGGCTGCACGTAAGTTCCAACTTCACGCTTTGGGTCGATGCCATCGACGCCTAACGTCACGATCTCTTTTTTCACGCGCACTTTCATGCGGTAAAATGGCATTTCGGCGGCGTGCGAGTATTTGACATCAAGTTCAGCGCATCCGGGCAAAGTGCGGAGCAGCGCCACCACTGCGTCGATGCCAGCCCCGGTTCCTGCAACGGTCCCATTCACGCCTTCGCCAGCAACTAAGATTGTGCCTTTTAGCTTATGCTCGGCGCACCAGCCCGCAATCTGACGTTGCAAAAGCTCTGGTGCCGCAAAGCTTGCAAAGCGGTATAGCGCCGCCACTTTGATCGGAAATTCTTCACTCATAACGCGCCCTATAGCGCCGGATTGAGCGTTAGGCGATACGATATGGCACGACGTTGCGCCGGTCGGGGTCGACAATAATCTCGCGGTCCGAAGGCGGGAAAGCGCGCTGATCGCAATCAGGCCGAGGGCACAGGCGGCAGCTGATCCCGATTTTGGTTGCGCCGCGACCTGTCAGGTCAAGCCCATCGGCATAGATGAACTCGTGCGCATGGTCGATCTCGCAACCCAAAGCCACGGCATAGCGGCGCGGGGCGCGGTCGTAACTGCCCGATGGTTTGACCAGTCCTTTGGCCATGGAGACATAGCGCACGCCGTCTGGCGTTTCAGCCAATTGCACAAGGATACGGTCAGGGATCGCTACAGCCTCATGCACAATCCATAACGCGCAAGCGCCACCAAAGCGGGCGAATTGCAGGCGCGTGGCGCTGTGGCGTTTGGTGATGTTGCCCGCCATATCAACGCGGCAGAAAAAGAACGGCACGCCGCGCGCATTCGGGCGTTGCAGTGTGGAGAGCCGGTGGCAGGCTTGTTCAAAACTGACATGGAAAGACTGGCATAGCCGGTCGATATCATGCCGCACACCACGCGCCTCATCACGGAACCGCGCATAGGGCATCAGGATTGCGCCCGCTGCATAGTTGGCCAAACCGACCGAGAGCAATTGCCGGGATGCAGGCGCGCGCAGCTTTGCGATTTCAACCACCGCGCTAATTTCATCGCGCAAAGCGACAGCGGCCAGCTGGTGTGCGAGTTGAAACCGGCGGCTTTCGGCAGGTTGGCTTTGATCAAGCACCAGATGGCCCATTTGCGGATCAAAATCGCGCAAACCCGAATTGTGCGAATAGATCAGCGAGATCGATAGTGCATTGTTGATATAGCGTTCCAGCGCCGACACATCTGGCGTCAGTAATGATCCGCGCAACTTATCGCCCAATGCCTCTGCGGCGCGGTCCAGGACATCAACATAATTGCCCGCATTATGGAACCAGTCTCGCACCTCCTCCCATGGCAGACGCGAACCACCGGCATTGTCGCTCGATAGCGCTTCATCGACAATCTGCAGTCGTTGCCCGATTTGGGTATAGGCCTGATGCAACGCCGCAAACTGGTCTGCCAATGCAGGTTGCTGCTCAGCAATACGCGCCAATTGGTCAGCGGACAGCGGGTTCGCAAACAAAGGATCTGCCGCCGCCTCGCGCAACGCGGCATAACGGCGGGTGGCCGTGTCCTCCTCATCCACATTCCAGTCGAGCGGAAAAACCTTTGATAGTGCTTGCAAAAGGGCAGGGGTAAGCGGCCTATCGTCATGTTCAATCTGCGATAAATACGAGACGGAAATCCCGAGACGCTCCGCCATTTGCGATTGGCGCAAGCCCAAACCAGCGCGTAGCGCCTTTAATTTTTCTCCTGCAAACACACGACGTTTTGACATTGCCACAACTCCTCTGCGGTCTTTGCGTGGACTCTGCGATCTCTGCGCGAACCGAAAACGTCGTAGGGTTCGCGCAGAGGACGCAGAGGAAAGCAGAGACCGCAGAGGAGATTAGTTCGCTAAAAGGATGTTTGCAAACTGTCACTTTGCAACTTTGCAAATTCGCAATAGACATTGTCTTTAAAATCCGCTTTGCCAATGATTGCTAAAGAGTTTTTGGGGGAATTATGTCCGCAAATATCGCCGAAATGGAAAAGCGCCGTGAGCAGGCCCAGATGGGCGGCGGGCAAAAGCGGATTGATGCACAGCACGCTAAAGGGCGGCTGACCGCGCGGGAACGGCTGCATATCTTGCTTGATGAAGGCAGTTTTGAAGAGTTGGACATGTATGTCGAGCACAACTGCACCGATTTCGGCATGGAGGCCCAGAAAATACCCGGGGACGGCGTCGTCACCGGCAGCGGCACGATCAATGGTCGTTTAGTGTTCGTGTATTCACAGGACTTCACCGTATTCGGCGGTTCGCTGTCCGAGGCGCATGCGATGAAAATCTGCAAAGTCATGGACAATGCGATGAAAGTTGGTGCGCCGGTTATCGGCCTGAACGATAGCGGCGGCGCGCGCATTCAGGAAGGCGTGGCGTCGCTTGGCGGCTATGCCGAGGTGTTTCAGCGCAATGTGCTCGCAAGCGGAGTCGTGCCGCAAATCTCGCTGATCATGGGGCCATGCGCTGGCGGCGCAGTGTATTCTCCCGCGATGACAGACTTCATCTTTATGGTGAAGGATAGCAGCTATATGTTTGTAACTGGGCCAGATGTTGTCAAAACCGTTACCAACGAAGTGGTGACTCAAGAAGAACTGGGCGGCGCAATTTCGCACACCACAAAATCAGGCGTCGCCGATAATGCGTTTGAAAATGATATTGAGGCGCTGCTCGCAACCCGCGATTTCTTTGACTATCTGCCAGAGAATAACCGTCTCGGCGCTCCAGAGCGGCCAACCAATGATCCGTGGGATCGCGAGGATTTCAGCCTCGACACCCTCATCCCTCCATCCGCCAACCAGCCCTATGATATGCATGAACTGATCCGCAAAACCGTGGACGAGGCCGATTTCTTTGAGGTTCAGCCAACGCACGCGGCGAATATCATCATCGGTTTTGGCCGTATAGAGGGCCGCACAGTTGGGATTGTGGCCAATCAACCGATGGTCTTGGCGGGTGTGCTCGACATTAACTCATCGAAGAAAGCCGCCCGTTTTGTGCGGTTCTGCGATGCGTTTGAAATTCCGATTGTGACCTTTGTTGACGTCCCCGGCTTCCTGCCCGGCACCGCGCAGGAATTTGGCGGTATCATCAAGCATGGCGCAAAGCTGCTGTTCGCTTATGCCGAGGCAACGGTGCCCAAAATCACTGTTATCACGCGCAAAGCCTATGGCGGGGCCTATGACGTCATGGCGTCAAAGCACCTGCGCGGCGATCTGAACTACGCTTGGCCCACCGCCGAAATCGCGGTGATGGGCGCAAAAGGCGCGGTCGAAATCATCTTCCGCAGCGACATCGGCGATCCGGAGAAGATCGCCGAGCGGACGAAGGAATATGAAGACCGCTTCGCCAACCCGTTCGTGGCGGCGAGCAAAGGCTTTATCGACGAGGTCATCTACCCGCATTCAACGCGGAAACGGATTGCGCTGGGATTACGGAAATTGCGGAACAAGGCGTTGGAAAACCCTTGGAAGAAGCATGATAATATTCCCCTTTAGTCGCATGCTCTTCTGGGCAGGGTTTCTTATCATGGGTGCGTCATTCGTTTCGTCCATTGAGGTTACGGCCCGCGTGGGAAATGACCCAAAAGCACATTATCAAAGCGCGGAACGGAGCTATCTGATAGTGGAACATGGCAAGCGATATTTTGTCGATAAGTCTGACAATTATCGACACAGCGCGACAATTTGGTTGGTCTGTTTGGGCGGAATATTGATGGCGGTCGGGATGAGATTGGAGCAGAAGAAATGAAACTAGGCCGTCTCAACCACATCGGCGTCGCGACGCCCTCTATTGCGGACAGCATCATCTTTTACCGCGACGTGATGGGCGCGACGAAAATCCATGATCCGTTCGACTTGCCGGATCAGGGGGTGAAGGTTTGCTTTGTCGATACTCCTCCTTCGACAGGCTCAGGACAGACGGAAAGCGGTGGAACGCAGATTGAGTTGATCGAGCCGCTGCCGGGCAATACCAGCATCGCGTCGTTCCTTGAAAAGAACCCCAAGGGTGGCCAGCATCATCTGTGTTACGAAGTGCCCGATATCCACGCCGCCAAGGCCGAGTTCGTGGCCATGGGCAAGCGGGTGCTGGGTGAGCCGCGCATAGGTGCGCATGGGACGCTGATTTTCTTTGTGCATCCAAAGGATATGGGCGGGGTGCTGACCGAGATTATGGAGACGCCGAGGAGCGAGCATTGAACTAAGCCCCTCCTCTTTAGGGGAGAGGCAACGAGACTTAGCGCCTGTAGGCGCTTAGTCGCAGTGGGGTGGGGATTTGACGCGCGGCGCAATGCTGACAAGCCCCACCCCAACCCCTCCCCTGAAGGGGAGGGGCTTAAAAGGAGAGAAAATGACTTACGAAACCATCATTCTGGATATCACAAACCAGATCGCGACGATCACGCTGAACAAGCCAGAGCGGCTGAACGCCTGCTCGCTCGACATGGCGGACGAGATTTCGGATGCGCTCGACCGGTTGGGGGACGCGCGCGTGCTGGTGATTACCGGCGCCGGTCGTGCGTTTTGTTCGGGGGCCGACTTGGCGGCGCGCGGTGATCGTCCGGTGACGGGCGGGCAGGGTAGCTATATTGCGTTGACGCAGAAATATAATCCGATGATCCTGAAACTGATGCGGCTCGATATGCCGGTGATTACCGCGATCAACGGCCCTGCGGCAGGTGTGGGTTGCTCCATCGGTCTGGTCGGTGATTTTGTGCTGGCCGGGAAAAGTGGCTATTTCTTGCAAGCGTTTGTCAACATCGGGCTTGTTCCCGATGGTGGCTCTACATGGCTGTTGCCGCGTTTGGTGGGCAAGGCGCGCGCGACGCAGATGATGATGCTGGGTGAGAAAATCTCGGGCGAGCAGGCTGCCGGTTGGGGCATGATTTATGCATGTGTCGCCGATGATGCACTGGCGGCAGAGGTGCAGGCTCTCGCCACCCGCCTCGCCAATGGCCCGACGCTTTCCTATGCGATAATGCGCAAAAATATCCTGACCGCGCTGGAACACGGGCTGTCCGATACGTTGCTGGCCGAGGCTGAGGGGCAGCGGACTGCCGGTGGTTCTGCGGACGCCCGCGAAGGCGGCAAAGCGTTTCTAGAAAAGCGCAAGGCGGAGTTTAAGGGCGCATGATCCTTTACGACAGCCCCAGCCCCGCGCCAAACCCCCGCCGCGTGCGTATATTCGCGGCGGAAAAGGGGATTGTTCTGGATATCCAACCGGTCTCGCTGATGGCGCGTGAGCATAAGAGTACCGAGCATATTGCGCGTAATCCGCTGGGGCAGACGCCGGTGTTGGAACTGGACGATGGCACGACGATTTCGGAAAGCGTTGCGATCTGCCGCTATCTGGAGGCTGTGCATCCAAAGCCGCCGCTTTTCGGGACAAGCGCAGTCGAAATCGCGCATATCGAAATGTGGATCAGGCGAACTGAATTCACACTGGGTGCTCCGGTGCGCGCCTATTGGGTCAACGTCCATCCCTTTACCGCACAGGTTGTGCCGCAGCGGTTTGAGGATTTCGGCAAGGCCGCAGTCTCGCAAGCGATGGCCGCAATGGCGGTATTTGACGCGGCGTTGGCGCGCAGCACCTTCATTGCTGGGGAACTGCTATCAATGGCGGATATCGTGCTATTATCAACCATCGATTTTGCGACTTTTATCGGTCTGGCGACGCCAGAAAACTTGACCAATTTGCGCCGTTGGCACAGCGATATGTCCGCCCGCCCCAGTGCGAGCGCGTAAGGACACCGTTATGACGAATATCGACGACTGGAAAAAAGCGGCCGATAAAGAGGTCAAAGGGCGCGACCTGACTTGGCACACGCCAGAGGGTATTGCGGTTAAGCCGCTGTATACCGGAGAGGATGCGGGCGATCCTGGCCTACCCGGATTTGCGCCATTCACGCGCGGGGTTCGTGCGTCGATGTATGCCGGGCGGCCTTGGACGATCCGCCAATATGCGGGTTTTTCCACGGCTGAAGAGTCCAACGCCTTCTATCGCCGCAATCTGGCTGCCGGTCAAAAGGGGCTATCAGTCGCCTTCGATCTCGCGACGCATCGCGGCTATGACTCAGACCATCCGCGCGTAGTCGGCGATGTCGGCAAGGCGGGCGTCGCGATCGACAGTGTTGAGGATATGAAAATCCTGTTCGACGGCATTCCGCTCGATCAGATGTCAGTGTCGATGACAATGAACGGCGCGGTTATCCCGATCCTTGCGTTCTTCATCGTCGCGGGCGAAGAACAGTGCGTTCCCGTCGCGCAGCTTGATGGTACGATCCAGAACGACATTCTGAAGGAGTTCATGGTCCGCAATACCTATATCTATCCGCCCGAGCCATCGATGCGAATTGTTTCAGACATTATCGCATATACCAGCGCCAATATGCCGAAGTTCAATAGTATTTCAATTTCCGGCTATCACATGCATGAGGCCGGAGCGACGGCAGTGCAGGAGCTGGCGTTCACAATTGCAGACGGCAAGGAATATGTGCAGCGCGCAATGGAAAGCGGGCTGGATATCGATGCTTTTGCGGGGCGTTTAAGCTTCTTTTTCGGCATCGGCATGAACTTCTTCATGGAAGTTTCCAAACTCCGCGCCGCTCGGACATTGTGGCACCGTGTGATGGACGGGCTGGGTGCAGAAGATGAGCGTTCAAAAATGCTGCGCACCCATTGCCAGACATCGGGTGTGTCTCTGCAAGAGCAAGACCCCTATAATAACGTCATCCGCACCACTGTCGAGGCGATGGCAGCGACCTTGGGCGGCACGCAATCGCTCCACACCAATGCGCTGGATGAAGCCATCGCGCTACCCACTGATTTTTCCGCGCGCATTGCCCGAAATACACAGATTGTGCTGGCTGAGGAATCTGGGATTACCAAAGTCGTCGATCCGCTGGGTGGCAGTTATTATGTTGAAGCCTTGACGTCAGAATTGGTCGATCAGGCATGGAAAATCATCGGTGAGGTTGATGCTCTGGGCGGGATGACAAAGGCTGTTGCATCCGGAATGCCCAAACGCCTGATCGAAGAAGCCGCCGCTGCGCGTCAGGCGCGGGTGGACAAAGGCGAGGATGTGATTGTCGGGGTGAATAAATACCGCCTCGGCACAGAAGATCAGCTCGACACGCTGGAGGTGGACAATGACCTTGTGCGCCAAGGGCAGATTGCAAGGCTTGCAAAAACGCGAGCGCACCGGGATGAGGCGGCTTGTCAGGCGGCGTTGGCGGCTTTGACTGGCGGTGCAAAGAGCGGGGAGAATCTACTGGCGCTAGCCGTCACCGCCGCCCGCCATCGCGCAACCCTCGGCGAAATATCCGACGCGATGGAGGCGGTGTTCGGTCGTTACAGCACTACGCCGACGCCGGTTACGGGTATCTATGGCAGCGCGCATGAATTCGACACACGATGGGCGCAAGTCGTCGAGGGCGTGCAGGCGGTCGAACGCCGCTTGGGCCGTAAACCCAAGCTACTCGTCGCCAAAATGGGGCAGGACGGGCATGATCGCGGGGCAAACGTGATCGCGTCGGCCTTTGGCGATATGGGTTTTGAGATTGTCTCTGGCCCCTTGTTCCAGACGCCTGAGGAAACGGTGGTGCTGGCGCTGGAAAGCAGTGCAGATGTGGTCGGTGCCTCCAGCCTTGCGGCAGGCCACAAGACGCTGATCCCCGAACTGATCAAGGGCCTCCGTGAAGCGGGCCGCAGCGATATCAAAGTCATCGCCGGCGGCGTCATCCCCCCGCAAGATTATGATTTCCTCCGCGATGCAGGCGTGCAGGGCATTTACGGGCCAGGGAGCAATGTCGTGGAATGCGCGGCGGATGTGCTGCGGTTGTTGGGGCACAATATGCCGCCAGTGGGGGAGTAGGAGTAACAATGAGCGAAGATACAGACCTGAAGCTGCTTGAGAGTGCAAAAGACGATGTGGCTCTATTGGAGTATGACTATCTTAAACATCTCAGCACCCTGTCTTTGGTCACGCTAGGTGGTGTCCTGACATTGACCCAAGACAAGGCGACGATCAGTAGCGGGAACGTCATTCTCGTAGTGGTAATGATTGCTCTGGCCGGAACAAGCGCGTTAGCCGGAATTGATATGATCATTTCGGCTAAGTCAAAGGGTAAAGCTCTTGGTTGGACGTATCGATTCACACGCTTGCTCGCAATGGCCGCATTTGGCTTGGGCGTCGGGGTTTTTCTGAACATGTTTCTCGATATTATAAAAACTTAAATGACGACGCGCCATCGAATGTTCAAAATGCCTAACTGCAATTCGTTTCCTTTGGAGAAACCCCAATGACCCAACACCTAGAAACCCTCGCCGTACACGCTGGCTGCGAACCCGATCCCACCACCAACGCCCGGATCACGCCGATTTACCAGACGGCGAGCTATGTCTTTGATAGCCCCGAACATGCGGCGAACCTGTTTGCTCTGAAGGAATTCGGCAACATCTACACGCGCATCATGAACCCGACCAATGCCGCGCTGGAGGGCAAGATTGCCGCACTTGAGGGCGGGGCGGCGGCGCTCGCGGTGGCGTCTGGCCATGCCGCGCAGTTCCTGACCTTTCACACGCTGATGGAGCCGGGGTGCGAGATTGTCGCGGCGAAGCGGCTTTATGGTGGTTCGATCACGCAATTGGGGCAGAGCTTCAAGAAAATGGCGTGGCACACGCATTTCGTCGA
>JAAFIB010000046.1 GCA_013297725.1 Sphingomonadales bacterium | reverse complement strand
TCAGATGCTTAAACGCGCATAATTAGAGGTTCGCCCCGATCCCGCGACGATTTATGGTTTCGTGCCGCCGCAAGAATAGCAGGACGAAAATCATGATAGTCCAGCCCAATATCGGCAGGCCAATGAAGATATTACGGACCAGTTCGCCATCCTCCTCCGGCTTTGTTGCATCAAACCCAAAGGCACCCAGCAAAGCGTAGGAAAGCGCAACGGCGGCGGCATTGCCGAATTTTTGCATTAGGTTCAGTATCGCAAAGAGGAAACCTGTACGGTCACGACCACAGCGTGTTCGATCATACGGCGCAAAATCGCTCATCATGCCGTGAAGCAGCAACAAGCCCATAAAGCCTGATCCTAGAAACAGAGAAAAGACAACAGCGATGGCAAACCCGCCTTGCGGGACCATTAAACCGCTGAGCATTGCGGCGACGAGCCAAAAGCAATTGGCAATCATCGTCTGCGGCTTACCAAAACGTCGTGCTGCAATAATCCAAATGGGCGTAAGCAAAGCCCCGCCGACAAAGGTTGCAAACAGCAGCAATGCCCCCTTTGCATCAAGCGCCAAATAGCCATCGGCAAAAAAGATGAAAGTTGCGCTTAATGCGCCAAAGGAAAAGGCTCCGAGAAACTGGACCAGCAATAGCTGAATCAATTCCGGAGATCGAAAGCTAGCCTTAATCTCTTGCCGCCAGCCAATGCCAGCCTCGGCAACTACCGGACGGCCCGGCAGCCGCGATATCGCGAATAGTGCAAGCGGCAGGACCAAAACTATCAGACTGGCATAGGCAAGAATCCGGCCCTGTAAGTCGATCCCGGGGACAAGAGCTTGAGCAACAGCGGGCAAGCCAAAGGCCAGAACCAGAATGATCTTTGCTGCAAATTCCCGATTACCAAACAGACGCGCGCTATCATCCGCGTTCCCGGCAAGGGCTGACCCCCAGGAGAGATGCGCGACATCAAACAGGCTGTAGCAGGAATAGAATAGCAGCAGTAACGGGAGCAACAGCCAGAAATTCAGATCATCGCCCCACACCACCAATATCGGCAGCAGCAACGCAACGGGTAAAGCGGCCAGCTGCATCCAGCGGCGATGGGGGGCATCGCCCTTTGACTTACGGTCGATCATCGTGCCGATTAACGGATCAACAATGCCGTCCCATAATGTGCTGAGCGAAAAGATCAGACCGACGAGCGCAACCGGCACAACGCCGCCCGCCGCAACAAAGGGCGGCAGATACACAGAAAAAGGTAGGCCCAGGACAGCGGCTGGGCCGACCGCCACAGCAAAAGTTGTGACAGTCCGCTTTGACAGTCGGGCTGTCATGCAGCGCCAATATCGGGCCAGCGCGCAACGTCGCGATCTTGCCAGCGGTGAAAGCCGGAACGGATCGCGGCAACGCGTGCCTCGAAATCATCCACACTGTGTGCATCAACAGGCGCGCAATAACGGTCTCCGCGATCAATGGCGGCTAGCGCTTCTTCGGCAACCCATTCAACAGGCATCCCCTGCGCCCGCCACATGTCGCCGGTTTCCTCTGGCATTAAACGCGGTCCGCCAAAATGATCGGGGCGTGCGCGGGCACCATCCCAAATGCGCGTGTTGATAAGGCCGGGGCACAATATTGTTGTGCCAATGCCCTCTTCCCGCAGTTCTGCAGCCACAGCCTCTGCCATGCCCATAGTGCAATGTTTCGACCCGCCATAAAGCGCGAGCCGCGATGCAGCGGGCGATACCAAAGATGCAGAGGATGCTGTCACCAGCAAATGGCGGGGTGAATTTTCATCGCGCATCAACTGGCGAAAGCTTCGGATGGTATCAACAATGCCCTTTTGATTTACCGACAGCACCCAGTCGATGGTACTCTCCTTTGCAGAAACAGGACCACCCGCCGCGCCAACGCCAGCATTGGCGCATATCAACGAAACCGTGCCAAGCTGCGCGTCTACAGCGGCGGCGGCGGCCTCAAGTGATGCCTTAACGGTAACATCGCATACAAAGGGATACGCCAAAGGGCCAAGCTCTGTTGCTGTTTGCTTTACGGCGTCTTCGCGAATGTCGAGCAGAGCAACTTTTACCCCGACCGCAACCAGCGCCTGTGCAAGCGCCTTGCCGATGCCATCGGCGCCACCTGTGATGACGGCAACCCGTCCACGAAACCTCTCCACAGCGCTCTCCTAGGAATGACAATTCGAAGAACAGTTTCAGTTGCTTTTTGCAACTTTTCAAGTGGGAATTTTCTGGAAATTAAATGGCAGGAGTTGGGGGACTCGAACCCACGACCCTCGGTTTTGGAGACCGATGCTCTACCAACTGAGCTAAACTCCTGCATGTTGATGTTTGCTTCCGCTTTCGCGGAAGGCGGCACCGGCCCTCTCCCCGCCCGTTTGTGAATGTCCGGGGGGACATTCAGAAGGGACGACCACCCATTGACGATACCCTGTGGGTAGTCGGGTGGGGGAGAGGGCCGGTGCCGAACCCATCAATCGAACGTGCCCTTAGCGCCTTCATGCAAAAGGGGCAAGCACGCTGTTGCATGCCCGCCCCCGATTTGCATCACCGTAACCAGATTAGAATTTAACGCTGGCTTCGATACCCCAAATCCGCGGTTCGTTTACAAAACCGGTCAGGTTGTTGAAATCAATGGCGCCCACTGCCGACACATCGTTGGTGATGTTGCGGACAAAGCCGGCAAAATCCCATTTCGGTGTGCGATAGCCAAGGCGCAGGCCGCCTTCGAGCATCGAGTCGTCGTTAAATTCGCGACTAGTATACAGGAAGAAGTTGACCTTCGACCGGTAGGCCCAATCGGTATAGGCATAGATTTCGCCATCCGCTGCTGGGATCGCATAACCCGCAGTCCAGTTCAGCGACCATTTTGGTGCCTGTGGAAGCTGGTTGCCATCAATCGAGAAGATGCCGGGGCTGCCGGGACGGACAGGATCAGTGACGGTGCAACCGCCGCCGCAACCGGTGATGAACGCCAGCGGATCATCAATCTTTGCGCTGTTATAGCTAAGCCCTGCGGTCAAAACCATGCGGTCAACCGGACGAGCCTCTAGCTCGGCTTCGAAACCATAGCCTTTGACGTTATCGACGTTGATCAGTTTCGCCGCGTTGCTTGCACCACCAACGGCGGTCAGCTGCGCATTGTTCAGATCATATTTAAACGCTGACAGGTTGAAACGCACTGTGTTGGAAAGCTGTGTCTTGATGCCAGCTTCATAGGACATGATCGTTTCTGATTTCGCGGTGCTGATCGCGTCTTGCACAGTCGTGAATACGAACAATGCACGACCCTGAATCGATGGAGCGCGATAGCCCTTTGCGACGCGCGCATACAGGTTGATCGCATCCGATGCTTCATAGGCTGCGCTGATATCCCAGGTCAGGTTGTTGTCTTTAACCCGGGCTGTGCCAGTGCCGATCGCACCGAAAAAGCCCGTGCGGCCAACATTCAAGCGGCGTTTGTCGTCATTATAACGCATACCCGCAGTCACTGAGAGCTGCTCTGTGATGGGATAGGTCAAAGAACCAAAGACGCCCCATGCTTTTGAATTCTGCTGCTGGCGTGCTGTGACATTTGGCGTCAGCCCGGTGGGCGCTCCATAATTGAACGAAACAATACCAAGGCTTTCGTCAAAGTAGAACACGCCCGCTTGGTATTTCAGCCCCTCATCATTGTTTGAGGCGATCCGTACTTCTTGTGTCAGCTGATCAAGATCAGGCACATCGTCGCGCGAGTTTGCGCTAAACGGAATGAAGCCGGGGCCAGCGGGGACGCCGCCATCGATATCGCCGCGGCTGCTATATTTCCCACTCCACCAGCTGGTGACGGAGGTTAGCGTAACAGGCCCAAGATCCCATTCAAAGTTGCTGCCAACATTGTACAGTTTTAGATCCTGAAAGTTGATGCCATCGGCGCGCACCTGATCGCGGCGGAAGTCCGACGCTACGCTGGCAAGGCCGCGCAGATCGTTGGTGCCGGGGCGGAACATGTTTGCGCGGAACACGCGGGCTGTACCGCCGAAATCCCGATATTGGCCGGTCAGACGCAGCTTCACTGACTCGCTTGGCGCGAATTGCAACTGAAGACGAGCGGCAAGATCAGCATAGCCTTCCAGGTCGTTTTTGTCAGTCGGTGTGTCGATGTTATCAACCCAGTCCGAACGACGCTGCCATGTTACAGAGGCACGGGCCGAAATGGTTTCGGTGATGTTACCGCCAACGGCGCCTTCAATGCCAGCCGAATTATAGCGGCCAAAGCTGCCCTTCACATAGCTCGCGCCTTCTTTGTCGGGACGGACGCTGTCGAATTTCACGATGCCAGCCGGCGTGTTACGGCCGAACAGGGTGCCTTGCGGCCCGCGCAATACTTCAACGCGGTCAACGTCAAATACAGGGAAGCCTTTTAGGATCGGGTTTTCCAATACAACATCGTCGTAAACTAGGCTGACGGGCTGCGATGCGTTAAGATCGAAATCGGTATTGCCAAGTCCGCGGATGTAAAAGCGCGGGAAGGTGCGACCGAACGAGCTTTCGATGTTCAGGCTAGGTACGCGGCCGGCAAAGGCGCGGATATCGCCACCGCCAGAATTAATGGCGTCCAACTTGTCGCCCGAAACAACGTCAACAGAGATTGGAATATCTTGCAGATTTTCTTCACGGCGCTGCGCAGTAACAACGATTTCTTGCAGACCGCTTTCCTCTGCAGCTTCGTCTTGTGCAAATGCAGGCGTTGAAACAGTGAATGCGATTGCGAGCGTAGCGGTCGCGACGGATGAATTTAGAAAGTGACGAATTGGGCGCATGGGACCTCCGAGATGGTCGATTGTAGTTGAGGGACACGGCTGTTGTCGCCGTTCATGATCCCCCTAGCTATCGGCAGAAATAGGTCAATATCGGCAAAAGCTTCGGTTGCATTTTACAACCGGGCTGTGGCTTGGCGGTGACAGTTTATTGACAACAAGGCGCCTAAAAACTCATCTCGTCATAGATACGCGACAAATCGCCACCCCATTCGCCGTGATATTTGTCGAGCAATACTTCAGCGGGTGTTTTTCCGGACACGACCACTTCGCGTAACGGATCGAGAAAACCGCTTTCATTGTCGCCACTGCTATTCAGGCGATTGCGCGCCGTTAGCCCAGCCGAGGATATCTCCAAAATGCGCCCCGCTATCTCGCGCAACTTTCCGCCACCACCAATCGGCGCATCCAGCCCCAGCTTTGGCACCGAAGACCGCAGCGCCTCGCGTTCTTCCATCGTCCAATGCTTGACCTCGTCCCACGCTGCATCAAGGGCGTTTTGATCATACAGCAACCCGACCCAAAATGCAGGAAGCGCACAAATCTTGTTCCAAGGCCCACCATCGGCACCGCGCATTTCCAGAAAGCTTTTCAATCGCACCTCTGGAAAGGCAGTCGACATATGATCTTCCCAGTCGGCAACCGTCGGTTTCTCACCCGGCAGAACCGACAATTCGCCTTTTAGGAAATCCCGGAAATCAAGGCCCGACGCGTCGATATATTGGCCATCACGATAGACAAAATACATCGGCACTTTCAGCATGTAATCGGCGTATTGTTCATAGCCAAAGCCGTCCTCGAACACGAACGGCAGCATCCCTGTGCGCGCAGGATCAGTGTCTGACCAGATATGGCTGCGATAGGACAAGAACCCGTTCGGCTTGCCCTCAAGGAACGGTGAATTGGCAAACAACGCGGTCGCCAACGGCTGCAACGCCAATGACGTGCGGAACTTATGCGCCATGTCGGCTTCGCTGGAATAATCCAGATTGACCTGAATCGTGCAAGTGCGCAGCATCATATCAAGACCCATGCTACCTACACGCGGCATATGACGCAGCATGATATCGTAGCGGCCCTTTGGCATCATCGGCAGTTCTTCGCGGGTCTTGTCCGGCCACAGGCCTAGGCCTAGAAACGCTTTACCGGTCTTTTCGCCAATCGCCTTTACCTGTTTCAGATGCCGCCCGGTTTCGGCGCATGTCTGATGCAGGTTTTCAAGCGGTGCGCCGGACAGCTCCAACTGACCCGCTGGTTCCAGGCTGATATTACCGTCTGGCCCCTTCATCGCGATGACATTGACGGTGCCGTCTTTTGCAGTTTCGGTAATCGGTTCCCAGCCGAATTCCTGCGTTGCCATTAACAGGTCGCGGATGCCGCCCGGTTCATCATAGGACGGCGCGTGATGATCGCCGGTACAATATACGAATTTCTCGTGCTCTGTGCCAATGCGCCACCGCTCTGCGGGCTTTTCGCCTTTTGCCATGACAGAAATCAGCTGCTGCCGGGTTTCAATCACAGGATCGTTGCGATTCGAAACTGTTTTTGTGCTCATCGCTGCGGTTTAAGAAGCAGATTAGCGAAACGCCAGCGAATTTGTATGGCGCGCAAGTCAGTCAACGATGACGTTGAAAACCATCGCAAAGCTTGCATTGGGCGCCAAGCTGTTCGCCGTGCCGGTTATTGTTGTTAGCGTGGGCGTGATGTTGCTGGACATTCCGAAGGCAGTTTCGTCAGCTCCGCTGTTGTCTTCGTCTTCACCCTCCGTGGCGGTTCCGCAGCTGGCCCCCGTCGTCATGCTGCCCGGCACATAAGTGACATCGTCGGGAACAGGGTCGCTGACATTCACGCCTGTAGCCGTGCCGCTGCCGCTGTTCTGGACCGTGATGCAATACCGCACGAGCGCGCCAGGGATCGATTTGGGATTGCCCGCGCTGACGCCGTCAGAAAGCACTTCACTGATTTTCGATACGTTGAGCGTCGTGACTGGCCGACAAAAGTTGAAGTCATTAATCGCGATTGCCTGCCCATCCGGGTCGGCTGGCGCGGAGCTATGGTTGCCGTAAACAATGGTAATGGTGTCCACTGGAGCGGAAAATGTAACCACTACATTGCCATTGCTGGTTGTGTCCGAAGCAATCACATCGCCAATAACAGCATTACCAAATACATAGTTTGACACGCCATTGGTCAAAGCCGGAGCGGCGACTGGCGAACCATTATAAGTACCTGTTACCGTCAGCTTGTCGGCGAAATCATTGAGTGCAAAGTCCACATCAAAAACGGTGAACTGAACGCCCGGAACAGCTGTTGGTAAAGTGACAACGGTGGTCGTCACTTGGCTACGGTTGGTATACTCAACATTCTGGTATAGCGAATTCTGGCCAGTCAGCCCGCCCGTAATCGTGTTGTTCAGCTGTAACGGGACGCTGAACGTGCCCCCTGTTGTTACGTTGAAACCGATCGCCCCGATATTGGCAACATTCGCCGTGCCCGTCGAGCTACCGGATGACCAAGTCTGCGCGTTCCAGTCGAGTATAGTCGTCCCATTTGGACAGGACAGCGAAGGGGGAGTCCCCGCCGGTCGCGATCCGGTAGTCGTGAAACTCACTTGAGCATCATCATCCTCTGTTGTTGAATCGTTGTTGGGCACTGAGTCGAGATCAGCCACCGATGACGCCAACACTTCAGCCCCGTTCCAGATAACTGTTCCAGCCCCAGCCGTTACCGTAACATTGATGGTCAACGTCCGGGTTGTGCCCACTGGAATGCTGCCGACAGTCCAGACGCCTGAACCGCTATTGTAGGTGCCAAAGCCTGACGCGCTGACGAAAGTAACTCCCGGTGGCAACTGATCAAGAACGGTAACGCCGGCTGCTGCTGTCGGTGACGACGCAGAATTGGTGACTGATATTGTATAAGAAATCGACGCACCGCTTGCAGGAGCTGCATTGCTGACCGTTTTGGTCAGCGAAAGGTCAGCGTAACTCGCTGGTGCCTGCGTGATAAACAGGTCTGCGCGGTTAAATGTTCCATTGTCTGCTGATGGAAACGTATCGCAAATCTCTAACCGCCATGTGCCGTTGGCATTTTCGCCATCAAACAGGGTCAAAGGATTGTTTGGAACCAGATTGCGCTGATAGGCTTGTCCAGGGGGATTCGGCGCAGGCGTAAGTTGATCATTCGTCGCATGCGTCCCTCCGTTTACCTGACCGCTATTCTCATCGCTTAAGCGGGCATTGATATTGTCTGCCGCGTTGTTGCTACCGCCCGTCACGACCTGAACCCGTGTGCCCAGCGGCGATTGCAATGTAGCTCTGATATCCCCGCGCCAGTCATGCGCGATGAAAAGACCGATATCGACATCGGCTACAACAAAGCTGGTACCAACGGTAAAGTTACGAACAATGGGCGCTGTGCAGGTTGTCGTGTTATTAATGGCTGCAGTGGTTGTATTTGTATATTGGTTGACAGTCTGCGCCTGCGCAGTTGCAGAAAAAAGGCACAGCAACAGGAACGCGAAAATCGCGGATAGGCGTGCAAATGCAGTATGCCCTATGGCCATAACCTTCGACACTAGCGGCCAGTCGTTAAATTAATGATAAAAACCGCCCATTTCCGCGCACAACGAGATGTAAACTTGTCTAAAATCATAAAAAAGTTAACGAGATTACCGCGCGTTAATAATTTTCCGTTATCCGGCCGGTTGAAGCTGCGGGAAATCGCAGCGGATGTGGATTTGGGATATGACCGGAATACAGCGGCTTTGCCGACGGCTTTTTGTGCTGCTCGCTATGTGCTTTGCCATGGCGGCAACCCCTGCTGCTGCCCAGAGCTGTGCATCCGCTGCGTCTCAAGGATCCGCCCCTGCTGGCTGGCAGACATATTGTTGGCTGGACTTCACTAACTATAATGATGCGACAGCACGGTCGGCATCGGGCCAGAATTTTTCTTTTACGCTATCGGATAGCTCGGTGTTGTCTTTCAATCTGAAAGCAACAAGCACTGCGGCCACAGCAGCGAACTCACGCGCCGCCCCGTCATGGACTGGTGCTGCTGTGGGCAACTCTGCGTTCCTTGGCATCCCCGGCAGACCAATTCTGTATATGGCCAACAGTGCGTCGACTGTTACCTTTAACATCTCCTCTATCCTTATCACCCCGCCGCCCGGCGCACCTGCGGTAACGGCCTATGCCTTTGTTGCTGCTGATGCGGAATCGACGGATAATAATGAAACGATAACATTCGGCACAAACGGCGGTGGCTGGGTGGAATTGGACAAAGTTGATCCAATAACCGGTAGCCAATATCCGACAGCGTCTGCTTTCGGCAACAGCACCTTCACCACCACTGGTGGCGGCCTGACCGGAAATGTCGGCGGTTACATCGTTGGCACAAACAGCCCGACCACTGTGACCGCAAGTATGACTGGACAGGGCCTGCAAGGCATCATGTTTGCGGTAAGGTTTGCGTCAATCCGTCTAACCAAACAAATCACCGGCGCGCGTATCAATGCCGCCGATCAATTCCAATTTAGGATTGCGGCGACCTCTTCCGGATTAACGTTAGCGACTGGAACCACCACCGGGACAAGCAATGGCCCCTTTACCGCAGCAGCTGTATCGCTGGCATCGGGCATTCCGCTGACGCTGACCGAAACAATGGCCAGCGGTAGTGTCAGCACATTGTCGCAATATAGCAGCAGGCTGACCTGCACGAACAGCAGCGGCAGCTCTACGCCGCTGCCCAACAATCTGCAGACAACATCCTATTCATTTGGCGCATTACAATTTGGTGACGCTGTGCAGTGTATGTTCACCAACGCAGCCTTTCCGCATATCCGGTTGCTGAAAGCGTTGGGAAGCAACAGGCGTTTTTCGACTGACCAATTTACGGTGCGCATTAATGACGGGGCAACGGTTGTCGCCTCTGCAACAACAACAGGGGCAACTAATGTCGTGACTGGCGGCGATACTGGGCTGATCCAATTAAATGCAGGCACGGCCTATACGCTGGACGAAATCATGTCTGGTCCCGGCAGCCTAACGCAATACACGCGAACCTTGTCCTGCGTTAATGGAACCAATGGCGTAACTACAGTATTTCCGGCGACAGTTCCGGGCAACATTACGCCTGTTTTGGGCGACGTTCTAACCTGCACCATTACCAATACACGATTGCCGGGTAATGCGACATTGGTAGTGACTAAGACATCGACTGTGTTGAGCGATGGGGTGAGCAGCGCCAATCCAAAAGCCCTACCCGGCGCGCGCATCCGGTACACCATTACAGTGCAAAATACCGGCAACCAATCGGTCGACGCGAACACGATTGTTATCTCCGATCCGTTTCCGCCCGACTTTACCTTGGACGCATCAACGCCGATGACTATGACTGTAGGTAACAGCGGGCTGAATGCGTTCAACCAGTCGAGTATGGTGACATATTCAAGTCAGGCTAGCGGCGGGGCGCCCTATTCTGCACCTTTAGGATCAGGCTATAATAGCGCGTTGACCGGATTACGCTTTCAGCCGTCGGGCACGATGGCTGCGGCAACCGGCGCAGGACCAAGCAGCTTTTCATTCACCTTTGTCGGGCAGGTGGATTAGGACCAGTCGCCTTGTGCGGCCATCCACACAGACATAGCGGCAATCGCAGCAGTATCTGCACGCAGGATGCGGGGGCCAAGTGATACTGCTTTGGCACGGGGATGCGCACGGATCGCAGCGTTTTCCTCATCGGTGAAGCCGCCTTCCGGCCCGATCAAGATCGCCGCCGGACCAGCTGACGGTGCAAAAGGTTCACCACCGCGTTCGTCGCAGAAATACAAAGCGCGATCATGAGGCCAATCTTTCAGCATCGCCTCAAGCTTTATGAGTGGTGCGATTTGCGGCAAAGTCGTGCGCTCACATTGCTCGGCTGCTTCGATCATCTGTGCCCGCAGCCTATCCTCTTTAACCTTGTCGACGACACAGCGGCGGGTCAGAACAGGCACGAAGCGGCCCACGCCCAGCTCGCAGCTTTTCTCTGCAATCCAATCAAGCCGGTCTTTTTTGATCAGTGCCTGACACAACCACAGGTCAGGCGACGGCAACCGCTCGCGCAGTTTGCCCTCGACTGTCAGCACCAAATCGCGTTTGCCGGTTGCGGTTACGGTCGCCAGATATTCCCCGCTTTGGTCATCAAACAGCTTAACCGGCGCGCCTTCCTTCATCCGCATCACATTCAACAAATAATGCGCCTGCCCGCCCTCGATGCGCAGTTCTGTGCCCTCGGCCAGCAATTCATCAACGAACAACCGGGGGGTGGAATGGGGAGGCCAAGCGGGGGTTGCGGGCATGAAACACTCTCAAAGCCGTCATGCTGAACTTGTTTCAGCATCCATCTATCCGGCTCGCGCAGTTTATGCGGATAAATGGACCCTGAAACAAGTTCAGGGTGACGAAATGCGTTTTTTGCGCAAAAGCCGGTTTTGATGGCAAAATCCGAAACCGTTCCCGATACCGAAATCCAAGGCCTAGTCCGCTGGCTACCCGCCAGTCTGCGCCCGTTTGCCCTGCTTGCCCGGTTTGATCGGCCAATTGGTTGGTGGCTGTTATTCTGGCCCTGCGTTTTTGGCCTAACCCTATCCGGAGGCGTATTTAGCCATTGGCAACTGATCCTGTGGATGCTGCTGGGTGCCATCGCGATGCGCGGCGCGGGCTGTGTGTATAACGATATCGTTGACCGCGATCTGGATGCAAAGGTTGCGCGCACCGCCAACAGACCGCTTGCTAGCGGCGCTGTCAGTGTAAAGGCGGCGTGGATATGGCTGCTTATACTATGCGCTATCGGGCTACTCGTATTGCTCCAGCTAAACTTCAACGCACAACTTTTGGCGCTGGAAAGCCTAATCCTTGTCGCCGCCTATCCGTTTATGAAGCGCATCACCTGGTGGCCGCAAATCTGGCTGGGGCTGGTGTTCAGCTGGGGTGCGCTAGTCGGGTGGATCGCGGTTGCAGAACATGCCGCACCGGCAATGCTCTGGCTATACGGCGGCACGGTGTTTTGGGTAATCGGCTATGACACGATCTACGCCATGCAAGACCGCGAGGATGACGCATTGGTCGGCATCCGGTCAAGCGCGCTGCGCATGGGCGGCCATATCCGCAGCGGCGTTGCGCTTTGCTATGTGCTGGCACTTATCGGCTGGAGCCTCGCCATTTGGAACGTGCGGCCGCAAGGGCAAGCGTTAATCGCACTCGCCCCCGCTGCTTTCCACTTGGCTTTTCAGGCGGCGACCCTCAAAAAGGATGGCAGCAACGCATTGGGCCTTTTTCGGTCGAACAAGGTTACAGGAATGCTGGTGATGGCGGCCTGTTTGGTGATCGGCGCGGCTGGATAGAACAGGAGAATTTATGGGTAATCGTCGTCTCGGTAAAAGCGCCATTGTCGTTTCTGACATTTGCATGGGCACCATGACCTTTGGCTCGCAAGCCGATGAAGCGGTATCGCACCGCGTGATGGACATGAGCCTTGATGCCGGGATCAACTTTTTCGATACTGCCGAGGGTTATCCTGTGCCTCCCGATGTCAAATGGGTTGGCCGTACGGAGGAGATAGTCGGACGCTGGTTAAAAGGCAAAAACCGCGACGCGATTATCATTGCCACCAAAGTATCGGGGCCCAGCCATGTCTGGTTCAAATCGCCCAAACGTGGCGGCATGACTGCGCTCGACCGTCGGCAAATTACCACAGCGGTGGAGGATAGCCTGCGCCGATTGCAAACCGATTATATCGACCTGTACCAAACGCATTGGCCCGACCATGGCACAGCATATGAAGAAACAATGGAGGTTCTCGACGAGCTGGTCCGTGCAGGCAAAGTGCGGATCATAGGCTGTTCAAACGAGACCAGTTGGGGGCTGATGAAATCGATCCAGACATCAGAGCGGCTTGGCGTTGCGCGCTATCAAACCATCCAGAATAACTTCTCGATCAACAACCGCCGTTTTGAGGACGAGCTGGCACAAGTATGCCGCGAAGAGGGCGTCAGCCTGATCCCTTACTCTCCACTAGGCGGCGGTGTGCTGTCGGGTAAATATCAGGATGGTGCCCGGCCCGAAGGCGCTCGCTTCACCCGTTATCTGGATGATCCCGGTTCGCGGCAAGCCGTTATGACACGGCGTTTTGCCGGACCCCGCGCGCTGGAATCTACGGGGCGGATATTGGACATTGCCAAAGAAGCCGGCATGTCGCCGGTGACACTGGCGACGGCATGGTCAAAGCAACACGACTTTGTCGCCTCAACAATTGTGGGTGTCAGCACCGCTGAACAATGCGCCGAAATCTTTGCAGCGAACGATCTGGTGCTATCCGATGAAATCATGAAGGCGATCCACAAAGTGACTAAAGAGATACTCTACCCGATGGGGTGAGGCCTACTCCGCCGCCAACAGCTGCTCCGCCCCGCCAAGGTCAACGCTGACCAAGCGCGATACGCCTTGTTCCACCATCGTCACGCCGAACAGGCGGTGCATGCGGCTCATGGTGACGGCGTTGTGGGTGACGATCAAATAGCGTGTGTCGGTCTCGCGCGTCATTGCGTCCAGCAGGTCGCAGAACCGTTCGATATTGGCATCGTCCAGCGGTGCATCGACTTCGTCAAGAACACAGATCGGTGCAGGGTTGGTCAGGAACAGGCCAAAGATCAGCGCAACCGCCGTCAATGCCTGTTCGCCGCCCGACAATAGCGTCAGCGATTGTAGCTTTTTACCCGGAGGCTGTGCAAAAATTTCAAGGCCAGCCTCCAACGGATCGTCGCTGTCGATCAGCGCCAGATGCGCCTGCCCGCCGTTAAACAGCGTCGCAAACAGGCGGCGGAAATGCTGATCAACCGTTTCAAACGCCGCCAGCAGACGCGTGCGCCCTTCACGGTTCAGGCTACCGATGGAGCCGCGCAGCCGGTTAATCGCAAGCGACAGTTCTTCACTTTCAGCCTGCCCTTTGGCGACTTGTTCTTCCAACTCGGTCAGTTCATCCGCTGCGATCAGGTTGACGGGGCCAATGCGTTCGCGGTCCATCTGCAACCGTTCCAGCCGCGCAGATTCAGCCGAAGCCTCGCTTAATTCTTCATCGGTAAAGCCGTGTTTCTCTGGCAGCAAAGGCGGTGGACATTCAAAGCGTTCACCCGATATCGCGGCCATTTCGCGGCGGCGTGCATCCTGATTTTCCGCACGCGCCTCTGCCCCTGCGCGCTGCTCACGGGCCGAGGATACAGCCTCTGCAGCAGCAGCCAGTTCGCCTTCCAACGCGCGCAAAGCCTCTTCGCGGTTGCGTTCGGCGACTTGCAGATCGGCCAACTTGTCCGCCAATGTTGCCTTATCACTTTCCAGCTTTTCCAGCTCGGATGCCAATATGTCTGGGCGACCAGCCATCGCGTCCAGCTCATCGGCAATCTCGACGCGGCGCTTGTTCATATCGGCGATGCGGCGTTCGGCCTCACCCGACCGATCCTGCCAGCCGCGAATTTCCGCCTGTGCCACAGCGCGGCGTTCGCGTTGCTGATTGGCGGCTTGGTCAAGCGAGGCCAGATCAGCCTGCGCCCGCAAATGCAGCTGCCGGGCGGCTTCGCTTTGTGCGCCAAGTTTTTCCACCAGCCCATCCTGCGCCGCATTATCGGGCAGCGCCGAAAGCGCACTTTCAGCTTCGCCCAAATCGGTCTGCGCTGCTTTGCTCTCTGCATCAGCAGCTCCCATCCGGTCAGCCAGCGCCTCGCTTGCATTACGGCGGCGGTTCAGTGCGTCCTCGGCACGGTCAGCATCGCGCAGTGCTTGGCGCAGTTCGGTTTCGGCGGATTGGGCTGTTGCTTGGGCCGTGCGAAGCTTATTTTGCGCAGCGGCAATAGCTTCGTTGATATCCACCAGCGCCGCTTCCTTTGCCGATACTTCAGCCTCTGCCTTTGGCAGCATCGCATCCAGCGCGGCCAAGCGATTGGCGCGAACCAGCTGTTCCGCAGCTGTTGCTCCGTCATCCTCGGCGATAAAGCCATCCCAGCGGCGCAATCGGCCATCGCGGGTGACAAGGCGTTCGCCGGGCTGAAGTGTTCGGCCATCGTCGCTTTCGGTAAAGATCGTCATCGAAAGCCGGGCGGTCAGTTCGGTCGGTGCCTCAACAAATGCCGACAGCCGGTCTGCCCCGCCTCGTGTCGAAAGCGCACCACTCCAACGCCGGCCTTGATCTCCGCCAACAGCTGCGTTGACATCCTCACCTAAAGCTGCGGCCAAGGCGCGTTCATAACCGGGCTGCACTTTGATATGGTCGATGGCTTTTGCACCATCGGATTTGGCAAGCGCACGTTCCAGCGCAGAGCGCTCTGAAACTAACGCCGCCAGATCAGCCCGCGCACTGGAAAGCGCGCTTTGGGCAGCATCGCGGTCGGCCAATTTCGCGCCCCGCTCTGCCTCAATCTCTTCGATCTGCACCGCCGCATTAGTCAAGCCGATTTGCAGCGCATCAACCTTAGCCGATGCCGCTGTGCGTTCTGCCTCCAGCTCCGCTTCATCGCCCAGCGCCGCCAGTTCATCCGCCAGCCGCGCGCTATCCCGCTCCGCCCGTTCCAGCCGAGCACGAGCATTCGCAAGCGCCGCATTGGCAACACGCAGTTCTGCCTCGGCGCGCGCTTGTTCCGCCATTGCTTTGGCCAGCGCCACTTCGCTTTCGCGGGCCTGCCGCTCGCCATTATCGACCGCACGGGAAAGGGCGGGACGTTCTTCGTCGCGCGCCTTTATCTCGACCGCCAGCTTTGCGCTTTCGTCTTGCAGCCGCGCCAGCGCATCGGCGGCATCATGCGTCAGCTTTCCTTCACGCGCACTGTCATCAGCGATACGTGCGGCCTGTGCCGAAAGGTCCGCCTGCCGCTGAATGATCTGGTTGCGTTCACCCTGTAACTGCGCCAGCCGCGTGGCCATATCACCCGCTGCATCGCGTGCTGCCATCGCAACGGACCGCGCCTCGGCCAATCCCTGAACGGCATCTTGTTGTTTACCAGACAGGTCGCGTTGCTGCGCCGATGCCACCTCGACTTGCGCCCCGGCTGCATCCGCCTCTGTGCGCGCAGCCTTTGCTGCTGCTGCCGCTTCGCTCCAGCGCACGAAAATCAGCCGTGCCTCGGCAACGGTGATCTCGCTCGTCAGTTTCCGATAACGTTCGGCCTGCCGCGCTTGTTTTTTTAGCGCTGCGCCGCGCAGTTCCATATCGCCAAGGATCGTTGCCAAGCGGTTGAGGTTCGTCTCCGCTGCGCGCAATTTTTGCTCGGCATCTTTGCGGCGAACGTGAAGGCCGGAAATGCCCGCAGCCTCCTCAAGCATCATCCGCCGTTCCTGCGGCTTTGCAGAGATGATCGATCCGATCCGGCCTTGCGAAACCAAAGCGGGCGAATGCGCGCCGGTGGCCGCATCGGCAAAGATCAACGCAATGTCCTTGGCCCGCACATCGCGGCCATTGGCGCGGTAAGCGCTGCCTGCCCCGCGTTCTATCCGGCGGACAACTTCCAGTTCATGATCATCGTCATTGGCGATCACTCCGGGAATGTTCTCCGCAGGATCATGTTCGGCAAGCAGCGTCACTTCGGCAAAATCGCGCGACGGGCGCTGGGCAGTGCCGGCGAAGATCACATCTTCCATACCAGAGCCGCGCAGGGACTTTGCGCTGCCCTCGCCCATCACCCAGCGGATCGCTTCAAGCAAATTGGATTTGCCGCAGCCATTGGGGCCAACAATCCCCGTCAGCCCGCGTTCGATATGCAGTTCAGTTGGCTCGACAAAGCTTTTAAAGCCAGTCAGTTTTAACCGCTTGATCCGCATATCGTTGTTGTCACACCAAGCCAGCCGGGCTTAGCGCGCGCCTGCTTCCTGCAATTTGCTTTTTACTGCAGGCCATGCGGTAACTTCGATTTTGTTGCCGTTTAGGTAAAATGTTGGCGTACCTTTGATGTCATATTTCTTGCCATATTCCGACGTCATTTCGGCAAGCTTATCCATTTCTTTTTGGTCGGACAGGCAGGCTTTGGCTTGATCGCGCGAAACGCCACGCTGCGCGAAAAAGTCGATAATGCCGGCAGCTTCACCAACTGCAAAGGCACGGTCAGCACCTTTTAGCGATGACAATTTAGCATTCAGCGCGGCATCACCTTCGATCTTTTTCAGGTTTTCAAACATTGTTGGCTGAAACGCCATGAACTGTTCGGTCAGCGGATAGACCGCTTCATCGGCACCGCAACGCGCAATCCGCGCTGCTGTCAGGTCCATTTCATCACGCACAAAGTTACGGAACTCGAACGACACTTTGCCGCTGTTAATATATTTCTCGTTGAATTCTTCACCCGATTGCGTGGCGAAATCGGCGCAGACATGGCAGGTCAGCGAACCGAATTCGATCAGCTTGATCTTCGCATCAGGGTTGCCGATCAAATAGCCGCCCTCTGGCGTTTTCTTGGCAACCTCGGTCCAGACTTTTCCGGCAGGAGCTGCGACCGCAGCAACGGGTCCGCCGGTTAGCGAACCTTTTTCATCGCCACCGCCGCATGAGCTAAGCGCAGCTAGCGCGATCGAGGCTAAAAGAATTTTGGAAATCCGCATAATTCGTTCCTTTGGGACTTAGTCAATTATCGAGTTAAAAAGGGTTTCAGCGTGGCAAGGGTATTAGCCTCGACGACTTTGCCGTTGACCAAAAAGCTCGGCGTGCCGGTAAGGCCAAGCTTGCCGGTTGCAACTTCCGTCATGGCAAGAACCTGATTCAAAGCCGCAGCATCGGCAAGGCAGGCTTTGCCTTGTGCTATCGTAACGCCGCGCGCCTGCATGACTTTATCCAGGCCCAACTCGGCATATGCACCCTGCATAAAGCCAACCGCATCATCGGCATCCAGCTTTGCTGCTGTCACGTCGCTAATTTTATCACCATTCGCCCATTGGCTTTGTGTGGCCATCAACTGGCGATGATTACCAAAAAACCGACCCTTGCCACCGCATCGCGCGAGAAGGGCTGCGGTTAGATCAAGCGGATCGCGTACCAGATTGCGGATTTCAAAACTGACTTTGCCGTTTGCGACATATTGGCTTTTCAGCAACGGTGCTTCGGTGGTTTCAAAAGTACCGCAATGGCCGCAAGTGTAGCTTGCGTATTCCACTAGCTTGGTCGCCGCTGCCGGGTTGCCGATAATATGTCCGCCAACGGGGGAGACGTTAAAAGTCAGCAACCATGCAGGCTTAGCCGGGGCCGCCGCCAAAGCAGCGCCGCCGATTAG
This sequence comes from Sphingomonadales bacterium, assembly GCA_013297725.1. Taxonomy (GTDB): domain Bacteria; phylum Pseudomonadota; class Alphaproteobacteria; order Sphingomonadales; family Sphingomonadaceae; genus Sphingorhabdus_B. The sequence continues at coordinate 3,645 of JAAFIB010000046.1, read as the reverse complement.
CAGCAAGGCACCTGTGAATATGCTGACTGACTTGTAGCCACCAAAAAACCGTGAAACGCGCATAAAGCCCTCAAAATATCCGCGCCGCATCTGCAATTAATCCGTGCTTTTGGCAAGGCTTTTTGCCAGCGAGTCAAGCACCGCTTGCAGTTCAGGATCACCGATTTCGCGCAGGGAATCGCCAAGGTCGAACGGCACCGGTTTCAACATCGGCGCAGCTTTTGCCAGCGGACGTTCCGCCTTTTTCGGCACCACGCCTTGCCGCATCCGCACCCGCGCGACGGCGGAATAGCCAAAAAAGCGGTTCACCCGGTCGACGATTTCCGGAACGACATGCTGCATCATCGCTGCGTGCGAGCCTTCGACAACCAGTTCCAACGTGCCGTCCGATTTCTTTCCGGCGGGAAAACGGATCGATTCGGGGATTGAGACATTAGCGTAACGCGGGCCGACGATTTCGTCCCATCGGCTAACGATTGAGCTTTGCACAAAGCCGAAACGGCGGAAAGCAGCGCGGCCGATTTCGGGCATCAGATCAGAGACTGCGCGAGCCTCTCCGCCGCGCGGGCGTTGATAGCTGCGCGGTGCAGCTTTGGCTGCAACAGCTTTTGACTTTTTCGGGGCGGGCTTGCCTTCTTCCATAACGCAACTATCGCATGATGCATGTCCGCCGTCGAATCTTACTCCCAAAAAACTGGGGATATCGCGCCAGCGTTGCTGCGCCATTATGACCGGCATGCGCGGACGCTGCCTTGGCGCGCAATGCCGGGAGAGGCGGCCCCCGATCCGTATCGCGTTTGGCTGTCAGAGATTATGTTGCAGCAAACAACCGTCGCAGCGGTTGCCCCCTATTTTGAACGCTTCACCGCGCGCTGGCCCGATGTTGCAGCATTGGCAGCAACCGACGATGCCGAGCTGATGGCGGCATGGGCCGGGCTTGGCTATTATGCCAGAGCGCGCAACCTGTTGGCCTGTGCGCGCGCTGTTGTCGCAGACCATAATGGGCAATTCCCGTCGGATGAGGCCGCATTGCGTTCGCTACCCGGCGTTGGCGCCTATACCGCCGCGGCCATCGCAGCGATCGCGTTTGGCAAGCGGGCAGTTGTGGTCGACGCCAATGTAGAGCGCGTGGTCGCGCGGCTGTTTGCGATCACCACTCCGCTGCCCACCGCCAGAGCTGCCATTCGCGACGCCTGTGACCAGATCACTCCCGCGACACGCAGCGGTGATTTTGCTCAGGCCATGATGGATTTGGGCGCCACAATCTGCACACCGCGCAATCCAGCGTGCCTGACCTGCCCGTTGGCTATTCACTGCCAAGCGAACCGCCTCGGCATTGCCGAAACGCTGCCGGTAAAACCTGCCAAGACCGCAAAACCCGCCCGCACCGGCACCGCCTATTGGATCGAAAATGATGGTAAAGTCTGGCTGATAAAGCGCCCCGGCAAAGGTATGCTCGGCGGAATGCGAGCCTTACCTGATGACAATTGGGCAGCGGGCAGAGACGGCGACTCGCAGCCGCCCATTGCCGCCGACTGGCGCACGCTGAACGAAGCGGTGAGCCATGTCTTCACGCATTTCACCTTGACGCTATCAGTTGCCCTTACGTCATCGCCTGTTCATCCACGGGCGCTAGGGGAAGGCGAATATTGGCCGGTGAAATCATTGGACAGCGCCGGCCTGCCAACACTATTCAGCAAAGCAGCAAAATTGGCCATCAGCGCCAATCGTTAATTCGGGAGAGATACAGATGGAAACCGCCGCTCAAAATAACTTCACCGCCACCCGCCGCGGCTTTTTATCGATGGCAGGCTTTGGCGCGATCGCGACGATGCTGCCAGCCCCTGCTTGGAGTTTTCTGGCAAAAGAATATCCGACAATAAAGGCGGAAATCGAGGGCTACGTCGCCTCCAAAAAAGCTGCAGGCGCGATCGCAGCTATTGGTCATGGACTAGCCCAGCCCGACATTATTTCGGCAGGCACTATAGCTTTTGGTGACTCAACCCCTGTCGATATGGACAGCTTGTTTCGCATCTATTCGATGACGAAACCGATCTCCGGCATGGCCGCAATGATCCTGATAGGCGAAGGCAAGATGAAACTTGATCAGCCCATCGCTGATTTTCTGCCCGCATTTAAGGAGATGCGCGTCCTCACCGATCCGGCGAACAGCCTTGATACGGTTCCGGCCACAACGCTGATCACAGTACGCCATTTGCTGACCCATACAGCTGGATTAGGCTATTCGATCATCACCAAAGGCCCATTGCTGAAAGCCTATCTGGATAACGGCATCACACCTGGCGCTGTTAGCCGGATGAAACTGCCCAACTTCGATGTAGGCGCGCCTACACCGGATTTGAAAACCTTTGCAGAACGCCTTGCCAAGCTGCCGTTGATTGCCAACCCGGGAAGCAAATGGAGCTATTCGATCAGTCTAGATCTGCTTGGTCGTGTGATTGAAGTAGCAAGCGGGATGGATTTCGAATCTTTCTTGCAAACGCGCATCTTCGCGCCGCTAAAAATGAACAGCACCTATTTTACCGTTCCGCAAAGCGAAGTGAAGCGCTTCACCAGCAACTATGCCGTCTTTAACGGAGCAATGATCCCCATCGATCCCGCAGCGACCAGTGTCTATCTTGATGCTCCGGCTTTGCCATCTGGCGGTGGCGGACTGGTCAGCTCGACACGCGATTATGACCGTTTCCTAACCATGCTACTTAATGGCGGCACGCTGGACGGACAAACAATTATGACACCGGAAACGGCTGCTTTGGGCATGTCCAATCTGCTGCCAGAAGGAGCCGATACAAAAGGCACATGGGTCGAAAGTTCGCATTTCGGCGCGGGTGGACGCGTTGGCATTGGCGCGTTGGCAGGCACTTTTGGTTGGGGAGGAGCCGCTGGAACCTCGGCTTTTGTCCACCGCGTAAAAAAGGTGCGGGCCTCAGGGATGATACAATATATGCCATCCAACGCGTATCCGTTTCAGGAGAATTTTCCCAAATGGGTAGTGGCCGATCTGGGCGCATAGGATGAACCCCGGCTTCACCGGCTCCCCGCTCGATCGGGCCGACCGGCTGCGCAATGACATAGAGGCGTATAACGCAACGCTGAATGATTGGCGCGGCCGTGTGCTGGGGCTGGACGGGCTTGATCCGGTGGTTGCATCCGAAGGCGGCCTGCAATGGCACTCGATGGCCGAGGTCGATGTCTCGGTTGAGCTGATCCTACTAGGCCTTTCCGATGGCAAGCCCCATTTTGCGCCACTGGTCGAGGGCGCGGGTGGTATGCCGCGATCGCCCGCAATCTGGCGGGCGCTGTCGATGCTGCCAGCCGAGGATGCTGCGATCTATGGCACAGCGCGCAGCTTGATCGATTGGCACAACAACCACCGGTATTGCGGCAAATGCGGCGGCTCAACCAAAACGTACCGCGCCGGTTGGGGCCGACAATGCACCGCATGTAACAAAGAACATTTCCCGCGCACCGACCCTGTCGTCATCATGCTGGCGGAGTATGAAGGCAAAGTCCTGCTCGGTCGGCAAGCGGCTTGGCCCAAAGGCAACTACTCCGCCCTTGCCGGTTTTCTGGAACCCGGCGAGAGCATCGAAGAAGCGGTCCGGCGTGAGATATGGGAAGAAT
>JAAFIB010000045.1 GCA_013297725.1 Sphingomonadales bacterium | reverse complement strand
AAGATGCGCTGGGCCATATCAAAACCCCGATGTCGCTCTCTGTTCTCGGCTGCGTCGTCAACGGCCCCGGAGAAGCGCGCGAAACCGACATCGGCATCACCGGCGGCGGCAATGGCAAACACATGGTGTATCTATCCGGCGTCACCGACCATCATGTGCAGGACGACGATATGATCGGGCACATCGTGCGGTTGGTCGAGGCAAAGGCAGCAGAGATTGATGCGGGGACTAGTGTGAGTATGGATACGCTGCACGGGAAGGCGGCTTGAGAATGGAAACCGCAGCAAGCTTTGTAAGGGTTTCGGTGTGCGCGGTAGCTTTGACAACTTGCAGTGCCACAGAAGCTCAACCCTCTATTGATCCCGAGGTGGTGACACTCATCTCGCGGACTCGAGAAACTCAAGATACATACTCTGTCTACGCATGGAACGAAGTTACTCCAAAAGGCAAAGCGCCATTTGCCGAATGGTCTGCTGAATTCCATTCAGGACATTTGCACAGGGTCGAGAACCCGAAGATTCGGATGATTGCAGATTGCAAAGCTAAGACTGGCATCTTTACCAATGTTGCTACAGGCGAGCGATTTAGTGACCCTTCGGTTGCTAAGATGGCTTGTGGTATCCAAGCAAATGCGGAGATTTTGTCTGCGCGCAAACTTGAACCTAAAGAGACTGCGTTTGGCGAAGCCACCGTAATCGAGATCGTGGATGCGGTCGAACGCCGCACATATGACTTGTCGGACGATGGCATTCTTTTGGGGCAAACTATTGCTGAAAAAGGCAAAGGTGGCCACCGATGGGTAATTAACTACGCGACCCATGTCAGTCGTAAACTACCAGAAGATGACATTTTCTCTGAGAGATCTCTCGACCGAAGCGTTGTTGCAACTCAATTTAGACAGCCGGTCGTGCACAAAACAAATGTCGACTGAAACGCTAAGTATGACCCTATCCATCCGCCCTGCAACCCGCGCCGACCTTCCCCTCATCGCACAGTTTATCCGTGATCTGGCGGAGTATGAAAAGCTGTCGCATGAGGTGCGCTTTGATGAGGCGGTTTTGGGGGAGCGGTTGTTTGGAGCTCGCCCCTATGCCGAGGTTTTGATCGGAGAGATTGACGGACAGGCACAGGGCTTTGCGTTGTTCTTCCACAATTTCTCGACGTTCGAGGGTAAGCCTGGAATCTATCTGGAGGATCTGTTCGTGCGGCCAGAGGCGCGCGGGTCGGGTCTTGGCAAAGCTTTGCTGCAACGGCTGGCGGCGCTGGCGGTTGAACGCGATTGCGCGCGGCTGGAATGGTGGGTGCTTGATTGGAACGCGCCTGCCATCGGTTTTTATAAATCGCTGGGTGCAAACCCGATGGATGAATGGACGACTTTTCGCGTCGAGGGCGATGCGCTTGCTAAGCTTGCGGGCAGCGCCGCGTAAAGCCAATTGCGCTTTTACGTCCTGCCGTTAGGTTGACAAATATCAACGACTGAAACGACATTGGAAGCGCGCATATGGCAAAGATCGAAACAGATTATCTGATCATTGGCAGCGGCGCTGTTGGTATGGCTTTTGCCGATACTCTGCTTGAAGAAACCGATGCGCACATCACCATTATTGACCGGCATGGAAAGCCCGGCGGCCATTGGAATGATGCCTATTCCTTTGTTGCGCTGCACCAGCCATCGGCATTTTATGGTGTTAATTCAACGCAGCTTGGCAGCGGGCAGATCGATACCGCAGGGCTGAACAAAGGCTATTACGAGCTTGCCAGTGGCTCGGAAGTGAATGGCTATTACGAACGCGTAATGCATCAACGTTTCCTGCCCAGTGGACGGGTAAGTTACTTCCCGATGGCTGATTATCTGGGCGATGGCCGCTTTGTTTCGTTGTTGTCGGGTGAGGAATCGACCGTCACAATCCGGAAAAAAACAGTCGATGCAACCTATTACGGCACCAACGTGCCATCGACGCATGTTCCCAAATTTTCCGTTGCCGATGGTACGGCTTTGATTCCGCCAAACGGTCTGCCTCAGCTGTGGCAAAGCAAAGGGCCGCGTCCTGAAAAATATGTCATATTGGGTGCAGGCAAAACGGCGATGGACGTCGGTGTCTGGCTGCTACGTTCAGGGGCAAAGGCACAAGACATCATTTGGGTCGCACCGCGCGACAGCTGGTTGCTTAACCGCAATACGACACAGCCGGGCGTGGAGTTTTTTGATCAAACTATCGGCGGGCAAGCATCGCTGATGGAGGCGTTGGCGCAATCCGCCGATGCGAACGAGGTGTTTGCGCGGCTTGAAAAAGACGGCGTCATGCTGCGTATCGACCCACAGGCAAGCCCGCGCATGTTCCATTATGCCACGATCTCTGTTGGCGAGGTCGAGCTGTTGCGCACAATCAAACAGGTCGTTCGCATGGGCCGTGTCCAATCGATTGATGCACACGGAATGACGCTGGAACAGGGCGATTATCCGGTCGCTGGAAACGCAATCTATATCGACTGCACTGCGACCGCCGTTGAACGCCGCCCCGTCGTTCCGCAATTTCAGGGTGAGCTGATCACGTTGCAGATGATCCGCGTGCCACAACCTGCGTTCAGTGCTGCGCTTACCGCCTTTATCGAGGCTAATTTTGACGATGACGATACCAAGAATGCATTGGGCAGGCCTGTGCCGTTGCCCGATGATATAAAACAATATCCCGCCGCCAATCTGACCAATATGATGAACCAGATGGCGTGGATGCAGAATGACAAAGTTCGTCACTGGGTTAATGCGAGCCGGCTTGACGGTTTTGGCAAAACAATCGCCGGCATTGGGCCCGATGATGCCGATAAAATGGCAACGCTTAACCGTTTCCGCGCAAACGCAATGGCAGCGGCGGGCAATATCCCGAAATTGATGGCGCTGGCATGACGCGGATCTTTTCACTTTTGCTTTTCACCTTGGCCATACCGTTATCGCCGATTTTCGCGGTGAAAGATGTCGAAACCGGCCATCCTGAGGCTAGCCCGTTCGATGCCAAGGCCGATGCACGCGCCGAGGTTGATGCTGCTCTTGCCCGGGCAAAGACTGGCAACCGGATGGCAATCTTCGTGATGGGGGCCAATTGGTGCCACGATAGCCGCGCGCTTGCAGGCTGGTTCGCCCAACCGCATTTCGCCGCGATGATCGTGTCGCGTTATGAACTGGTCTATGTCGATGTGGGCTATAAAGACCGCAACCTAGACATTGCCCGCCGGTTCGGGCTGAAATCGATCAAGGGCACACCCACGGTGATGATCGTTGACGGCAATGGAAAGCTGCTAAACAAAAAGGATGCGCCCACATGGCGCAATGCCGCCAGCCGCAGTTCCCAAGAGATTTATAAGGCATTCGCCGAGTTTACCCCTGCTTAAGCCGCGACTGTTATAACCGGCGGCTATGTGGAAACAGGTGATGCCTTTATTTGTGATCGCGGTGCTGGTCGGCTGGTTGATGCCGGCAAGCGATCCTGTGGCTAAACAAGCGGAGGTTACTCCAACAGCAGTTACGCCAAAAAATGCTTCCGCGCCTTCAAGCTTTAACGACGTCCCCACCAACGCGGGTAATAATGGAGAGATGGTGCTGACCCGTGCAGGCGATGGCCATTATTATGCACCAGGCAATGCCGATGGTGCTGCGTTGCGGTTCCTTGTCGATACCGGAGCAACGGTTGTGGCCTTGACCGAAAGCGATGCAGAAATGCTGGGCCATTATTTGCATCCCGGCGAGCTGACTGTTGTTGGGCGCGGGGTTAGTGGTGAGGTGTTGGGCAAATCTGTCGTAATCAAACGGCTTTCCGTTGGTGATATCTCGGCCGACAATGTCCGCGCGGTGATCATTCCTAAAGGCTTGCCGGTGTCACTGCTCGGTCAATCCTTTCTGTCGCGCGTTGCACATGTCACGATCAGCGGCGACCGGATGACGTTGAAAAACTAGCCTCGCTCCAACAGAAACACTGCATGTTCCGCCAGCAAATTGGCCCCGCGCACGCTGCGTTCCTTTTCCCCGCTTAAATACCATTCGCCTTTGATCGCATAGTCGCGCTCGGCGACAAAGCTTTTGAAATCGCGGATCGTCACATGGTGGATATTGGGCGTGTCATACCAGCGGTGGGGCAGCTGTTTAGTCACCGGCATCCGGCCATTAATCAGATGCGCAAACCGGATTTTCCACTGCGCAAAATTTGGAAACGAGACAAAGGCTTGGCCGCCAATACGAAGCAGCTGGTCAAGCACAAGATCGGGCCGCCGCGTTGTCTGCAACGTCTGGCTAAGGATCGCGTAATCGAATCCCTTGTCCGGATAATCGGCAAGGTCGGTGTCGGCGTCGCCCTGAACCACCGCCAAGCCGCGCGCTACGGCAGCGGAAACATTGGCCGACTCAATTTCGAGTCCGCGCGCATCAACTTGCTTTTGATCACGCAGCGCGGCCATCAACGCGCCGTCGCCGCAGCCAACATCCAGCACGCGCGATCCAGCACGGATGTTTTCAGCGATGATGGATAGGTCCGGGCGGAGTGTTGTCATAACCCGCCTGCCTTCAAAAACCCGTCAACGATCCGGTTCATCTCTGGCGCGTCGAGCAGAAAGGCGTCATGGCCAAAGGGGCTGGACAGCTCGACAAAGCTGGCCGCTGCGCCCGCTGCATTCAGCGCGCGGACCACACGTTTGGATTCGATGGTGGGGTATAGCCAGTCGGTGTCAAAACTGATTAGGCAGAACCGTGTTTTTGTATTTTTGAATGCGGCGGCAAGGCTGCCCCCATGTGCCTCTGCCAGATCATAATAGTCCATCGCGCGGGTGATATAAAGATAGCTGTTGGCGTCAAAGCGCTCGACAAAACTTAGCCCTTGATGGCGCAAATAGCTTTCAACCTGAAAGTCTGCATCAAAGCCAAATGTCTTGGTTCCCTTTGTTCCATCAGGGCGATCTTGCAGCTGCCGCCCAAATTTCTGTGTCAGCCCCTCTTCGGATAAATAGGTGATGTGCGCCGCCATGCGGGCAACGGCAAGGCCCGCATCGGGTTGATCTACCGAGCCATAATAGCCGCCGTTTTGCCAATGCGGATCGGCCATGATCGCTTGGCGGCCAACCTCGTGAAAGGCGATATTCTGTGCGCTGTGCCGTGCGGTTGAGGCAATGACGATGGCGGATTGTACGCGGTCAGGGAACAGCGAGACAAAGGTTAGCGCCAGCATCCCGCCCATGGATCCGCCGATCACACAGGCCAGTTTTTCGATGCCAAGATGGTCGAGCAAAATTGCCTGTGCGCGCACCATGTCTGCGATAGTGATTACGGGAAAGTCCATGCCATAGGGCGCGTCGCTGGCCGGATCAAAACTGGCCGGGCCAGAACTGCCCATGCAGCTGCCCAGGACATTGATGCAGATGATGCAATGGCGGTCAGGATCAACGGGCTTTCCCTCGCCAACCATCCGCGTCCACCAGCCGGGCTTTCCGGTCACAGGATGGGTAGACGCCACATATTGATCGCCGGTCAGCGCGTGGCAAATCAGGATCGCGTTCGATTTATCGGCGTTCAATGTCCCATAGGTTTCGTAGGCAAATTCAACGGGCGCAAAGCTGGCACCGCTATCGAGCTTCACTGGCCCCAGCAGCTTTGTACGTCTGTCGAGACCAAATCGCCCGTCGTCATTCATATTTCGCGACATATCAGTGAATAGCGGGGAGGCAACAGATTTAACCCTTCGTTATCCTGAACTCGTTTCAGGATAACATGCGGCGGTTGTTGGTTATCCTGAAACGAGTTCAGGATGACGATAGTAGTGGGAGTTGCACAGCCACCGCCTCGCCGCTATGCCGCGCGGCATGACATCACCAATCGCCAAACCATGGATCAACGCCATTCACGCCTATACGCCCGGCAAGGCAAAGAGTGACGATGGCCGCGTGCTGATAAAATTATCGGCTAATGAAAATCCTTTGGGTTGCAGCCCTGATGCCAGTGCGGCGCTGGTTGAGGCGCGCGGCACTCTGGCGCGCTATCCTGATCCTGCCTCGAACAACCTGCGTGATGCTCTGGGCAAAACCTATGGGTTGGAGGCGGACCAGATTGTTTGCGGCACAGGGTCGGACGAACTGCTGAACCTGATCGCAATGGGCTATGCGGGCGCTGGCGACGAGATCATCTATATCCGTTACGGCTTTTCGGTTTACGACATTGCCGCGCGTAAATGTGCAGCGACTGTCGTGGTTGCGCCGGACAAGGATTATGGAACCGATGTTGATGCGTTGCTGGCGCTGGTCACGGACAAAACCCGGGTGGTCTTTGTCGCCAACCCGAACAATCCGACCGGCACATATTGTAACGATGCAGAAATTGCCCGTCTGCATGCGGGGCTTCCCGCCGATTGCGTGATGGTGCTTGATCAGGCGTATGGCGAATATCTGGACGATGATGGTCCAGCGGCATTTGATCTGGCGCGTAAGCACGACAATGTTCTGATCACGCGCACCTTTTCCAAAATCTTTGGTTTGGCGGCGGAACGGATTGGCTGGGCCTATGGTCAGCCGGGCTTGATCGCGACGCTTAACCGCATCCGTGCGCCGTTTAACGTGACGGCAGCTGGACAAGCAGCGGCGATTGCGGCGCTGGGCGACACCGAATTTGTTACGCAAAGCCGCGCACACAATGCGCAGTGGCGCGAGTGGATGGCGAGCGAGTTTGCCGCGCTTTCCAATCATGGATTAAAGGTCATCCCCAGCTGGGCCAATTTCCTGATGGTGATGTTTGAGGGCAAATTGAGCGCAGAGGACGCGTATAAAGGCCTGATGGATGCAGGGTATATCGTACGCTGGCTGCCGGGGCAGGGGCTTGGCAGCGGCCTGCGCATCACCATCGGCAGCGAAGATGAAAACCGCGGCGTGATGGCGGCTTTAAGGGCTATTTTGGAGCGGCAGGCATAATGCTGCCGTTTCCGCGCGTCAGCATCATCGGCCTTGGCCTGATCGGGTCGTCGGTCGCCCGTGCTGTAAAGGCGAATATGCCGGATGTGCGGATTACCGGCTATGATGCCGATCCGGCTGTGCGCGATCGGGCGCGCGAGATTGGCCTATGCGACGACGTAACAGATTTGCCGGGAACAGCGGTCATGGATGCCGGGCTGGTTATCCTATGCGTGCCGGTTGGGGCGATGGGCGCAGTCGCGCATGAGATGCGCGCCGATCTGCCCGCCGATGCAATCATCAGCGATGTTGGCAGCTGCAAACAAAGCGTGGCCGAGGCGTTGGCCGAGGCTTTGCCCGGCGCGGTCATCATCCCGGCGCATCCTGTTGCAGGTACAGAAAAAAGCGGTCCAGATGCAGGCTTTGCCACATTGTTCAAGGGCCGCTGGTGCATATTAACGCCGCCTGTAGATGCGCCCGAGGTGGCGGTCGAGGCGCTCAAGTCGTTCTGGCAACGGCTGGGTGCCGATATCGAGATTATGGATGCGCGCCACCACGACCTAGTGCTCGCGATCACCAGCCATCTGCCGCATTTGATCGCTTATACGATTGTCGGCACAGCGGATGAGCTGGGCGAAGTGACGCAAAGCGAAGTGATTAAATACTCCGCCGGTGGCTTTCGTGATTTCACCCGTATCGCTGCATCCGATCCTGTGATGTGGCGCGACGTTTTCCTCAACAACAAGGAAGCGGTGCTGGAAATGCTTCAGCGGTTCTCGGAAGATCTGACCGCGCTGCAACGCGCCATCCGCTATGGCAAGGGTGATGAGCTGGAAACCCTGTTCAACCGCACCCGTGACATCCGGCGCTCGATTGTCGAACAGGGGCAAGATGATGATGCCCCCGATTTTGGACGGCGGCACTAGGGCTGAATGCTTTAGCCATTCAGAGCATTGATCGCCGCGTGCACCTTTGCCTCCACCTCTTCACGCGGCAGGCCGGGGGGGATAATCTCGCCGACTTTGTAGGTCATGGTTCCTTTATGCCACCACGGTTTACCCTTCGGGGTCAGCTTGCCGCTGTTCACCGCAATTGGCACAACGGGCAGCCCCAGCAATTTATACAGTCCAGCAAAGCCCGATTGCAGCGGTGGGCGTTCGCCATGCGCTACGCGGGTTCCTTCGGGGAAGATCACGATGGGCCGGTCAGCAGCTTTGATCTCGCGCGCCAGCCTAATCATTTCGCGCAACCCGCTGGCCCCGCCTTCGCGGTCAACCGGGATCATGCCATAGGCTTTGGCTGCCGTTCCCCAGCAAGGAATGTCGAACAGCTCGCTTTTGGTGACAACAGCAGGCAACCTGAACATGCGGGGCATATCGATAGTTTCAAACATGCTTTCGTGTTTGATCGCAAATAATATAGCGCCCGACGGTAGCGCGCCGTCGACTTCAGTCCGGATGCCTAAAATCCAGCGCGCTATCGTGTTATGAAAAACGCTCCAGCCCCGAACCGAGGAACGCAGCAGGGCAGCCGATGTGTATGTCCCGATGAAAGCGCCAACAACATAAGGCACTGACCCTGTGTAAAAGACGATCCCGAATAGCAACGACCTTAGCAGGAACATCGGTTCAAATTCCAACGAGTGCCGCAAGGCCTCGCAGCCAGTATTTGTGATATTCGGTGAACAACACCGGGAAAGTCGGCTTCGTCCGAACGGCGTCTTCGACAACAGTAATAGTGGTCGGCAACGCCAGCTTCAGTTCCAACCGTGCGCGCCGCATGTGCCAGTCATGCGTAACAAGGCGGAGGGATTTGATCTTGTTGCGCGAAGCCCATCGTGCGGTTTCCAGGCCGTTTGAGCGTGTATCGACCGCGCGGAAACCCAAATCGATGCAGCACGCGAACAGTTTTTCCGGCCGCTTATATTGCGCGGCAAGCTCCCCGCGCTTAACATCCAGATCCACGCCAGAGATCAGCATCCGGCGCGCCTTGCCCTTTTCCAGCACCAGCAATCCGCGGTCGATCCGGCCGGCACCGCCGGTCAGCACCACAACGCCATCGGTTTTCTGCATATCGGCGGGCTGAGGCAAAACCAGTGCGAACCAAGCAAAACCCAGCAACCAGATTAGCAATAGAAAGGCAAAAATGCGTTTGATCATATAATCTTCTTAAGCGCCGATAGCACAGTCCACCGCGCCGTCAGCATGGCAAGGGCCGCAACGCCGACCGGGATTACCACCAGAAGTAACCAGCCGTAAAGCGGCATCCCCGCATCGGCAAGCAGCCCGGGTTCAAGCGCCGAAAAGCGACTTCCCAAAAGCCACAACACCAATATCGCAGCCAATAAGCCAACCATCCCGCCGAACAAAGCATCAAGCGCAACGCGGCGCTGAAATAGCCGTGCTGCCTGAATGTCTGTCGACCCCATCATATGCATGATCTCAATCGTTGTCCGATGCGTATTGAGCGCCCCGCGCACTGACAGCACCACTGTCGCAGCGGTGGCGAGCAGCAACAACAGCATCACACTGAGCGCAAGCAGGAACAACGTTTGCATCAGTGAAACAAACGGCTCCATCCAACTTGCATGCGAATCAATCCGCACACTTTGCGATACCCGGCGCAGGCTTTGCTGGACTTGGCGGAGCGTTGCGACTGTCGGCGGGCTATCAAAACGGACGTCGATCAATGCTGGCACCGGAATATCCGCATCATTTGCGGCCTCGCCCAGCCATGGCTCAATCAACTTGCGCGATTGGGCCTCTGGAATGACGGTCACAGCCTCAACACCTTGTGTTCGGCGCAGCAGCTCTGCGACCGCCTTTTGTTGGGCGGCGCGTGCGGCGGGATCGGGATCGAGTAACTGCACCGTCGCTTCGCTCGCTAATGTGTCGCTGCCCTGGTTGGCGGCATTGCCTAGCGAAATTGCAGCGGCGGCGGCCAACAATGTCAGGAACAGCATGATCGCCATCACCCATGACATCGTGCCGGAAAAGCGTCCATCGGGGATCAGTTTGCGGTCATGCGCAGGGATGGCAAAGGCAAAGGGAGCGGCCATAATCAGTTCTTTAGGATCAATGGGCGCGGTGGATGTTTCAGCGAACCTGTTGGGTCAGACAACCGGCCCTTTTCAAGCCGCATCATCTGTGCGCCCTCAATTTCTTGCAGCAAATGGATATCGTGGGTGGCGACCACAACAGTCGTGCCAAGCCGGTTTAGCGCAGCGAACAATTGTAACAAGCGCACGGCCATTTCGGGATCGACATTACCCGTCGGCTCGTCGGCGACCAAGATTTCGGGGCGACCGATGACGGCGCGAGCGATGGCAACGCGCTGTTGCTCTCCGCCCGACAACATCGCAGGCCGCGCCTCGGCGCGTTCCGATAGCCCGATCCATGACAGCATCTCGCTGACCGGACCCTGCAGGTCTTTTTCGGTGATACCGGCAATGCGCAATGGCAGCGCGATATTATCAAACGCGGTCAAATGCGGAACCAGCCGGAAATCCTGAAAGACAACGCCGATCCGCCGCCTGAACCCGGGCAGCCGGTCGCGCGTCATCGTTACAGTATCATGCCCGAACATGCGGATTGCGCCGCGGCTGGGTCGCAGCGATAGATACAGCAGTTTCAGCAATGACGTTTTACCTGCACCAGACGGGCCGGTTAGAAAGTAAAAGCTGCCGGGGAAAAGTGTGAAGCTGATATCGGTCAGAGTCTCTGACCCGGTGCCGTATCTGAGGCCCACATTATCAAATTCGGCAACGCTTTGCATCGCGTCAGCCTGTCGCATATTCATGTGCCGCGTGCAAAGGTTTGTTCAGTCATCCTAGGAAGATACAGTGCCTGTAAATCACGCCCTTCCACAGCTATTTACTGCTATCGGGGTTGCATCGCGCGCAGCCCTGCTGTTTATAGGCGTTAATTATGTTGCTGGTATGCCCCTCCTGCCGCACCCGATATGTTGTTCCTGATAGCGCAATTGGTGCTGCGGGGCGTCAGGTTCGCTGCGCCAGTTGTCGGCATAGCTGGTTTCAGGAAGGACCATCGAGCGTTGCGCCGCCAAAGCTGGACCCCATCGTTCCTATAGAGACACAGCAAGAAACGCCAACCGCTCCACCACCAACGCCGGTTCCACCGCATCCAGCTTCGGCTGCTGCCGACTGGTCCAGTCCGGCAGTAGCCGAACCTACCAGTCCCGGATTTGCGGCAATGGATGCGCCGCCACCCAGCGCCGAACCCGCAATTGCAGAACGCGACGAACCGGCGCTAACCGGTTTGCGCCCTCCAACGGTGTCGGATGATCTACCAGAACGCAGCCAGTTTGCGCACGAGCCGCCATTCCGCCCGCGCCGCAATCCTGCAAAGCTGATGACATATGCTGCGATTGCTTTTGCGGCCTTCATTGCGGTTGCGGGCGGGGCGCTGTGGTATTCGGGTTGGCTCGAAGGTAGCTTTGCCGTCAGCGGCAAGGAATCAAAGCTGAAAATTGTTCTGCACGACAATCTTGCGCTTGGCCGGGCGGCGGACGGATCGCCCTATTTCATCGCCAGTGGTTCGATTGTGAACCCGACCGCCGAAAAACTGTCGGTGCCGAATATGCTGGTCACACTGAAAGACGCCAGTGGCCGCTCTATCTTTAACTGGGAAATGAAACCGCCGGTCGGCTCGCTTGCTCCCGGGGCGACGGTTGATTTTAGCCAGCTTAAACGTGACGTGCCGCTTGCGTCGTCAAAGATCAGCATTGTCTGGGTTCTCGGCCGGTAGTTCCCGATCCTAAGCTACGCGGCTTGCTTCAGTAAAATTCGATCATCACCACGCCGTCTCGCAGTCGTTTCTGTTGTGAAGTCGATGCTCGTTCAGCGCTGCCGATATCCTTAAACCGGATTTCTTCAGCAGCAACAATCTGCACAGTGGCAACGACATGCGTTTGCACAGCGACAGGTTTTGGCGCAGGCTTGGGCAACGGCGCAGCCGCAACTAAAATTATCGGAAGTGCGATCCAAGACATCCCAAAGTTTAACGACTTGTTAACCTTTGGAAGCAACCCGTTTACAGGGTTAACGGCATCGCATTTTCGTATTTCTTACAGCGTATATGTGCAAGCCACCTAGACTGCCCCGTTTTGTTACAGACCGCTGACAATCATTACACTCGGAAAGCCTGTTGCGCGCCTCACACCCTTTTGCTAGTGGCCCGCTCCTACCTGTCGGGGCGTGTGCGGCCATGGCGGAATTGGTAGACGCGCAACGTTGAGGTCGTTGTGGGCGAAAGCCCGTGGAAGTTCGAGTCTTCTTGGCCGCACCATTTTGTTCGCCCGCAAACGCGGGGCAGCCTCGTTGGCTCTCATAACATGCGCAGATGATGCGACGCTGTTTGTCGAAATCTTATGTTGTCGGCCATATTCCTGCACACAATCTGCACATAAACGCATAACAATCGAAAAAAGCCTGTAATGTGCTAATGCGTGCATAGGTTGAGCCTATGCATTACGGCTGTTACTATACATTTTCGCGGGGCTGCTGCACAATCCTTTGCGTAATCGGGACATAGTCATGAACTTTAATAATATCTCTGCTTGGTCCATCCTCAATCCTGTCGTGCCCATTGTCTTGTTCGTGGGCCTGTCGCTTGCCGGGATTATGTCATTCCGCAACATGGATGTGCAGAACGAACCCGATATCGAATTTCCTGTCGTCGTTGTCTCGATCTCTCAACCCGGCGCTGCTCCTTCTGAAATGACGACACAGATTACGCAAAAGGTAGAATCAGCGATCCGAAGCGTTCAGGGCGTTCGAAACATCGATGCCAGCGCATCCGAAGGCAGCACGGAGATCGCCGCTGAATTTGAAATCGGTGACGATATCAATGCGGCGGTCAGCGAAGTTAAAAATGCGGTTGACCAAATCCGCAGTGATTTACCCGATGGCATATTAGAGCCACAGATTTTTAAGGTCGCAACCTCCAGCGACCCGATTGCCTATTTTGCCGTTGAGGCCAGCGACATGACATTGGAACAGCTGAGTTGGTTCGTCGATGACACAGTTTCACGCCGCTTGCTGGCGGTCGAAGGTATGGCTGCAGTCAGCCGCAATGGCGGGGTGAGCCGCGAGATTCGTGTGGTTCTTAATCCTGCCAAGATGCAATCGCTGGGGGTGACAGCCAGCCAGATCAATGGCGTATTGCGCCAGCAAAATGTCAATGCATCAGGTGGTCAGTCGCAAATCGCCGGATCGCGCCAGTCGGTTCGCGTGCTGGGAAATGCTGCTGATGCTTATGCACTTAGCCAAGCACAAATCAGCCTTGGCGATGGCCGCAATATCAAATTGTCCGATGTCGCCGAAGTAACTGATGGCTTTAGCGAACAGCGATCAATGGCGATTTCCGCCGGAAAACAGGTCGTCACTTTTAGCATGTCGCGGGCAAAGGGGGCATCGGACGTTACCGTTTTCGACGACGCGATGGTAAAAATGGATGAGATTCTGAAAGAGAATCCCGGAATTAAATTCACCACTTTGTTCAACAGTGTCGATTATACCAAGGGCCAGTATAAAAGCTCAATGGCCGCAATGATCGAGGGCGCCTTGCTTGCGATCGTTGTTGTGTTCCTGTTTTTGCGCGATTGGCGAGCAACGATCATTTCCGCAATTGCTATTCCGCTGTCGGCCATTCCAACCTTTTGGTTCCTCGACCTGTTAGGCTTTACGCTGAATACAATGTCCTTGCTGGCATTGGGTCTGGTCGCAGGCGTTCTGGTCGATGATGCGATTGTGGAGATCGAGAATATCGTGCGGCACATGCGCATGGGTAAATCGGCCTATCAGGCCTCAATCGATGCTGCCGACGAAATCGGCCTTGCGGTTGTTGCGACGACATTCTCGATTGTTGCTGTGTTCCTTCCAGTTGGTCTGATGCCGGGCGTTGCCGGGCAATATTTCAAAAACTTTGGTCTTACCGTTGTAGCCTCGGTGCTGATGAGCCTTGCCGTCGCGCGTATGATCACACCGATGATCGCGGCCTATTTTCTGAAATCCAGTGGCACGGAAGAGCATGGCGAGGGAGCGTTGATGGACAGGTATATGAACCTGCTCCGCTGGTCGCTTGATAGTTCCAAGTCCGCCGCACTTAAACAGGCATTGACCCCGGCAAAGGGACGGTTTTGGTATTATCCATTGTGGATTTTGATCGCCATTTCGTTTGTCGCCATTTTTGTGGTCGCGTTACAGGCGATATATGGGCTGGTCAGCGCTGCGGGGCTCCCCGCAATTGTGAACGTTGTTGGTGCGATCTTTGCCGCAGGCGTGATCACCGTCGGCGCGTGGGTTGTCATCAATCTGATCATCCATGCATTTGGCGGCGGTTTTGCAGCATGGTATAGTAATGTCGGGCATCGCATAATGGCGCGGCGGCATGATCACCGGCTTTGGATGATGGGCGTTGGCCTTTTGTCGCTGATCGCAACCGTTGGTCTTTTGATTGTGCTGCCCAAACAGTTCTTCCCCGATGGTAATGCAGATTTCAGCCGTGTCCGGATTGAAATGGTGCCGGGCACCACGTTGGAGCGCACCCGCGAAATTACCAATGAGGCTGCAGCGATCATCGAGAAACAGCCAGAGGTAAGAACTGCCCTGCAAAGTATCCGCGAAGGTGGGGCCAACATCTTTATAACTTTGCATGAGGACCGTGCGCGAACCAGCCAGAAATTTGAAGAAGACTTGACGCCGCTGTTGACGAAAATAGCCGATGCCCGCGTTACGTTTCAGGCCAATGGCCCCGGCGGCGGTGGTTCGGGCCGCGATGTTTCGGTGATGTTGTCGGGTTCTGATCCAAAGGTGCTGGATGCAACGGCTGCGATTTTAGTCGAGCAGATGAAGACTGTGCCTGAATTGCGCGCACCGCGTATTTCCGCAGACTTACAGCGCCCCGAACTTATTATCACACCGCGAACGGACCTTGCTGCTCAATTGGGTGTTTCTACGCTTGCGCTTAGCCAGACCATCCGCATCGCGACCTTGGGCGATATTGACCAAAACAGCGCCAAATTCTCATTGTCTGACCGGCAAATTCCGATCCGGGTCATGTTGGCCAAAGAATCGCGGCAAAGCATTGATGTGATCCGCAATCTGCCTGTGCAATTGGCAAGAGGCGGATCGGTGCCATTATCGCTTGTTGCCGATATCAGCTTTGGCGCAGGGCCAACAACGATTCAGCGCCGCAATCAGAGCTTCCGGACTTTTGTCGGTGCAGACTTTGCCCCCGGTGTCGTCTCGTCTGATGCCGATAAAAAGATTGATGCTCTGCCCGTTATGAAAGCTCTGCCCTCTGGCGTCTCACGCGCACCATTTGGCTCGCAAGAATGGGAAGCAGAGATGCAACGCGACTTTTTAACCGCGCTGATTGCAGGGACGCTGTTGGTGTTTGCGGTGCTCGTGCTGCTTTATCACCGCTTTATGTCGCCGCTCGTCAACATGGGCTCGCTGTTGCTTGCACCTTTGGGCGGGCTGATGGCGTTGGCGATTGTGCAGCAACCAATATCGATGCCAGTGTTTATCGGCGTGCTGATGCTATTTGGCATCGTTGCCAAAAACTCGATTTTGCTGATCGATTTCGCCATTGAGGAAATGGCGCGAGGCGTGCCAAAGTTTCAGGCGATTATGGAGGCGGGGCATAAACGTGCACAGCCTATCGTTATGACGACTGTGGCGATGACTGCGGGCATGGTGCCAACGGCGCTGTCGCTGGGCGGTGACGGCCAGTGGCGACAGCCGATGGGCACAGTTGTGATCGGCGGCCTTATCGTCTCGACTTTGCTGACGTTGTTGATTGTGCCAGCAGGGTTCAGCCTTGCCGATGGCCTTGAAAAGCGCATGGGGCCATGGCTGCGTGACAGGCTGTTGACGTATAAGCCTGAAAAGCCGGGCAAAAAGGGTGGCGGCGAAAAGCCTTCTGGCACAAGCCTTGGTGGCGACTTGCCGGGGTTGCAGCCTGCTGAATGACAATTGCAGGGCCGAAGACGGATTTTGCCAGCGGACGATTTGGGTATCGGGCCGCGCGTTTTGGGCAAAGCGAGCCTTTGCTGCGCGCGGTTGGCTCGTCAAAGTCGCGGCCGTTAAACATCGTCGATGCCACTGGCGGGCTGGGGCATGATGCGTTTCTTCTGGCGGCGTCCGGTGCGCAGGTTACATTGATCGAGCGCTCGCCCGCGATGTTTACAGAGCTGGAACGGGCATTGGCCGATGCGCTGCAGAATGAAGATTTGGCCGAGATTGCGGCGCGCATTACGGTACTGCACGGCGATTCCCGCGATTTGCTGCGCGATATCAAAGCGGATGTTTTCTACATTGACCCGATGCACCCTGAACGCAAAAAATCGGCATTGGTCAAAGAACCGATGCGGTTACTGCGCGAGGTGGTTGGCGCTGATCCTGATAGTGGAGAGCTGATCCAGATAGCGTTGCAACATTCGCCCGGACGCGTGGTGGTTAAATGGCCAGCCAAGGCAGCTTTGCCCGATGGCTTGCCGCAACCTAGCTATGAATTGAAATCGCGCACAACGCGATATTGCGTTTTTGTCGCTGCGCCAAATGCTTTAAAAATCGATCGCTAGGCCTTTTAATTCCCAATCACCGTATCGCACAGGGTCGGGTCTTTCTGGATCTGGCGCAGGGCCGGGTTTGGCCGCGCCCGGTTTTGGCACCGGCGGGCTTTTCGACAAATAGGCGGGTGCTTTAACATGTGCAGGTCGTTTGCCCATAATGCTGTCCCTTATGGCGGTGATCCCAACATATATCGGGATTTGAAGCGCCGATATCAAGCTGCCTCTTTTACATTGTTGCATCGCAGCCTAAGGGCGTCGTTATGAACACACTCCCCACCACAGCTACTGGCCTGTCAACGCGCAAAGCGGCATTGCGCATGCTTGATGCGGTTATACGCACTGGCCAGTCGATGGATCAGGCGGTGACGATGGCGACGCGTGATCTGGAATCATCCGACCGCGCCCTTGCCATTGCTATCGCGCAAGAGGTGCTGCGCTGGACGCCCGATTTGGACCTTTTGATCGACAGTCAGACGCAGCTTCCTTTGGCCGATGATGCAAAGGCGCGGATGGTATTGCGCATGGCATTGGCACAGATGTTGCGGCTGGGCACGCCGCCGCACGCTGCGATTTCCACTGCATTGCCGTTGCTCGATAAAGGGCCGAGGCGGCTGGTTCACGGTGTGCTGGGGTCTTTGTGGCGATTGCAGCCGAAACTTGCCGATGCGCCAACCTTGCTGCCTGAACCGGCGATCCGCTGGACCGAGGCATGGGGTGCGGAAATGGCGGAACATGCCCGCGGTGCGCTTGCCGAACCGCCGATGCTTGATCTGGCGTTAAAGGTTCATGCCGATACAGCGGAATGGGCCGAAAAGCTGGGCGGCATCAGCCTTGCCGCCGGGCATCTCCGTTTGCCGCGTGGCAGCGCGATAGAGACGCTTGAGGGCTATGCTGATGGTGCGTGGTGGGTGCAGGATCTGGCATCGACTTTACCGGTCAGGGTGCTGGGTAAGGGCAATGGCCGGACAGTTCTTGATCTGTGCGCAGCCCCGGGCGGTAAGACAATGCAGCTGGCGGCGGCGGGTTGGGCTGTTACTGCGCTTGATCTATCGGCAAAACGCATGGCGCTGCTCGACAGCAATCTGGAACGTACCGGATTACATGCGGAAACGGTGATTGCTGATCTTCGCAAATGGGATGACGAGGTGCAATTTGATGCGGTTCTGCTTGATGCACCGTGTAGCGCGACGGGCACGTTCCGTCGTCATCCCGATGTTCTCCACCGTATCGGCGCCCGCCAAATATCAGAGCTCGTGGAACTGCAAAAATCCTTGCTCGATCACGCAGCCAAGCGCGTAAAGCCCGGCGGCTCGTTGGTCTATGCGACCTGTTCGTTAGAGCCAGAGGAGGGCGAGGCACAGGCGGCTGCGTTTTTGGAAAGTCATCCCGACTTTGCTGTGGCAGCAATCGGCGGTGAGTTGCTACCGGCGGGCATAGCTGCCCATGACGGTCAGGTCCGCACACTATCGGGCATGCTTGCCGACCAAGGCGGGCTCGATGGATTCTTCGTTGCGAGTTTCACCCGCGCCGCATAGCATTACCCGATGATGGCCCCGACCTTAACCACTGATCGTATAATCCTGACCGCGCTTAGCCTCCGCCATTGGCCTGCCTATGCCGAAATGTGGGCCGATCCGCGGACGACCGAATTTATCGGAGGCAAGCCGCGCACTTATACCGAAAGCTGGAGCAAGTTTTCCGCCAGCGTAGGGCTTTGGCCGCTGATCGGCTATGGCTATTGGGCCTTTACCGACCGACAAAGCGGCGCGTTGCTGGGTGTTGGCGGGTTATCGCAATGGCATCGCGGCATTGCCGAACTGGATGGATATCCCGAGGCTGGCTGGGGCTTTGCGCCCGAGGCATGGGGCAAAGGCTATGCGACTGAGGCGCTAAACGCTGCGCTAGCGTGGAGCGACACTGTGCTGAATGCGCCCGAGGTGCGTTGTATTATTGCCCCCGGCAACGCCAGCTCGCAAAGGGTCGCGCAAAAGCTGGGCTTTATCGAGATCGGATATAGTGAAGAACCAATCGGCCCAAACATTGTGTATTCGCGCAAAGCTGGTGATAAAACGGCGGATTAGCTGTGTATAACGGGGCGGTGTTCTTGCCCGAAGTCGTAACTATCGCTAAGCGCTGTGCATGACTGCTCCTGTCCGTATAGCGCCTTCGATCCTCTCCGCCGATTTTGCCCGGCTTGGCGAAGAAGTGCGCGCGATCGACGCGGCTGGATGTGACTGGATCCATGTCGATGTCATGGACGGGCATTTTGTGCCCAACATCACTATTGGTCCAGCTGTCGTAAAGGCGCTGCGCCCGCATAGCGCAAAGCCATTTGACGTCCATCTGATGATAGCGCCGGTGGATCAATATGTGCAGGACTTTGCCGATGCCGGCGCAGATATCATCTCGGTCCATCCAGAGGCTGGCCCGCATCCGCACCGCACTGTGCAGTTGATTAAATCACTGGGCAAACAGGCGGGCATCGTTCTTAACCCGCATACACCGGCAAAGATGCTCGATTACCTGATCGAGGATATCGATCTGGTTTTGATCATGAGCGTCAACCCTGGCTTTGGCGGGCAAAGCTTTATTACCAGCCAGCTGCGCAAGATTGAGGCGGTCCGCAAAATGATCGATAAAACCGGTCGCGATATCCGGTTGGAAGTCGATGGCGGAATCACAGTCGATACAGCGCCGCTGGCGATTGCGGCAGGCGCAGATACTTTGGTCGCAGGGACAGCAACCTTTAAAGGCGGCCCTGATGCCTATGCTGCCAACATCGCCGCCCTGAGGGGGTAATGAGCGAAGTTACCGCAAACGAAAAAGACGCTGGCTCTTCGCTGGTGATACGTCCGCAAAGCGGTATGCAAGGCCTGATCGCGCGCGCGTCTTTAATGCTATACCAACTAAGTTGGCGCACCCCGCTTCATAAAATGCGGATTTCGGGCAAGCTGCCGCTGAAATTGCTGGCCGCGCCCACCGATCCATTGGCGGGCGATGAAGCGCGCGGCACCGCGATCCGTATGGATCAGTTTCATGTTATGGGCATGGACTTCAGCACGACTAATGGTGATTTTGCTGACCCCGCCGTGCCGCCTGCGTTCCTTGATTACATCCACCGTTTTGATTGGCTGCGCGATTTGGGCGCTGCAGCGAACCGGGTTGAGGGCGCGCCGCTTGCTGTGGCTATTGCTGATAAATGGCTGGCGGCGCATGCGGATAAACCACGAAAGCCGGCATGGGACATCGCCAATAGTGCATGGCGTTTTGTCAATATGGCGGCGTGGTCGCCTTATCTGTTGTCGTCTAATGACCTGATCTATCGGTCAAAGATATTGAACCATTTCGCCCGTACTGCCCGGCATTTGGAACAATCGTCCATCCGCGCCACGCAACCTTGGGATCGGGTCGCAGGCTGGGTTGGCGTGACAGCAGCGGGATTGTTGCTGCCAGAGGGCAAGGCGCGCATTGTAATGGGCGAACATGGGCTGGACGCTGCGTTGCGCGAACTGGTCTTTGGCGATGGCGGCGTAATTACCCGCGCGCCGTTACAATTGATTGAACTGATCGCGTTGCTATCGATGTTGCGGCAGTGTTATTTGGCCCGCGACGAGGCGGTTCCGGCGTTTATCACCGAAACATTGGGGCGCAGTGTTCCTGCGTTATTGGGGCTAAGCCATGCCGATGGCGGCTTAGCCGCATGGCAGGGGTCTGGGCATATCAGCGCCGCCCGGATCGAGGCGTTGATCGAGGCAAGCGGCGTGCGTGCCCGCCCGCTTCGCCAAGCGCTAGATTGGGGTTATCAGCGCGTTGCTGCGGGGCAGGGGGTATTGCTCGTTGATGCAGGGCCACCGCCGCATGCCAAACAGGCGCTGACTGGATGTGCGTCAACTTTGGCGTTTGAGTTTAGTTTCGGGCGGCAACGGATATTCATTAACTGCGGCGGTGCGTCTTTGGTCGGCGCGAATATTCCGGCTCCACTGGCGCGAGGTTTGCGAACGACAGCGGCGCATTCGACATTATGCCTAGATGACAGCAATTCGACGGCATTATTGGCCAATGGCCAATTGGGTCGCGGTGTGATCGAGGTTGGACTGGAACGCCGCGATATCGAAAATGCAACGCGCATAGAGGCCAGCCATGATGGCTATGCCCGCGCCTATGGCTTCACCCATAGCCGCCTGCTGATTGTCCGTTCCGACGGCATGGAACTACGCGGCGAAGATACGCTGCTGCCGCACGAAAAGTTTAAAGTCCGCGAAGAAGTGCAGGCGCATCTGCGTTTTCATCTGGGGCCAGATATTGAATTGCTACTTGCAGAGGATGCGCGCAGTATTGTCATGCGGATGGATGATGGCAGCAATTGGAGCTTTGTCGTCACCGCCGGAAAAATCGCCGTTGATGACAGCATCTGGGTCGACGAACACGGCCGCCCCAATCCAACGCGTCAGCTGATTATTGAAATGCAAGCGCCAAAGGGCGGGATGAGCATTGGCTGGCAACTGAAATTTATCGGATAGGACACCCATAATGTCAGACATCAAAATCAAACGTGCGCTGTTGTCTGTGTCGGACAAAAACGGGTTGGTCGAACTGGGACATGCTCTGGCAAAGCGCGATGTTGAACTGGTATCGACCGGTGGAACCGCCAAGACGCTGCGCGATGCCGGGTTGCAGGTAAAGGACATCAGCGATCTGACCGGCTTTCCTGAAATGATGGATGGGCGGGTCAAAACTTTGCATCCCAAAGTGCATGGCGGGCTACTGGCGGTGCGCGATAATGCCGAGCATATGGAGTCGATGAAAGAACACGGGATCGGGGCCATCGATCTGGTAATCGTCAACCTCTATCCCTTTGCGCAGACGGTGGCGAAAGGCGCGAGCCGCGACGAGATTATCGAGAATATCGATATTGGCGGTCCGTCGATGGTGCGCAGTGCGGCCAAGAACCATGCGTTTGTAACCATCGTCACAGACCCTGCGGACTATGATAACTTGATCGCCGAGTTAGAGGAATCGAACGGCGCAACAAGCTATGACTTCCGCCGCAAATGTGCCGCAAAGGCGTATTCGGCGACCGCAGCCTATGATAGCATGATCAGCCAATGGTTCGCCTTTGCCGATCAGGGGCAGCTGTTCCCCGATATGCTGGCGGTGAACGGTGCGATTGCGCAAGAGCTGCGTTATGGCGAAAATCCGCATCAACGTGCGGCGTTGTATCTGCCTATCGGGCCGCATGGTTCAGGCATTGCGCAAGCTGAACAGATGCAGGGCAAAGAGCTAAGCTATAATAATTATAACGATGCCGATGCCGCGCTAGAATTGGTCAGCGAATTTCGCGATGGTCCGCCGACGGTGGTGATCGTCAAGCACGCTAACCCTTGCGGTGTGGCCAGCGGTGAGACCTTGATCGACGCGTATCGTAAGGCACTTGAATGCGACAGCGTCTCCGCCTTTGGCGGGATTGTCGCTGTGAACCGGCCGCTGGATGGGGCAACAGCTGAAGCCATCACAGAGATTTTCACCGAAGTTGTTGCAGCGCCCGATGCCGATGATGAAGCGAAGGCGGTGTTTGCGAAAAAGAAAAACCTGCGGCTGTTGTTGACCGGCACCCTGCCAGATCCAAAGCGTGGCGGCTTGCAGGTGAAACCGATTACCGGCGGATTGCTGGTGCAATCGCGCGACAATGGATTTGTCCCCGATAGCGAGTTTAAGGTCGTCACAAAGCGCGCACCGACCGAACAGGAACTGCGCGATTGCCGCTTTGCGTGGACGGTGGCGAAAC
>JAAFIB010000044.1 GCA_013297725.1 Sphingomonadales bacterium | reverse complement strand
GTATGGCCGGCAAGGGGCGCGTCGGTATCCACCCTGCCTTTTGGAAAACCTACGCGTGCTGCTTTGCGGTCAATCGCGTCGCCCAACATTGCGGCAATGGCATCGCCGCCGGCATCGGCAAGGTTCAAGAAATGCCGCGTCACGCCTCTGGCTTCACATAGTCAGCAGCGCCCGCCGACAGCTTTTCCATGAAGGTTGCGATGTGGCTATCGTCGATGTTGAGCGGCGGTAAGACGCGGAATGTGTTGTCACCCGCTGCCACCGTCAGCAACCCGTGATTGTCACGCAGATGCGCCACAAAGGCGCGCGCCTCATGCGTCATCATCACGCCCAGCATCAATCCCTTACCGCGAACGCCGGTGAACAGGTCAGGATAATTGCCAATGAATTGTCCCAATGCTGACCGTAGCTTGTCACCCAGGCTGCGTACATTGGCGAGGAATTCGTCATTCGCGACAACATCCCAAACCGCCTGACACGCAGCCATCGCAAACGGATTGCCGCCATAGGTTGAACCATGGGTGCCAACCACCATGCCGCGCGCCGCCTTTTCCGTGGCAAGGCATGCACCAACCGGAAATCCGCCGCCAAGCCCCTTGGCCGATGCCATGATGTCAGGCTCGATGCCATATTGCTCGTAACAATAAAGTGTTCCCGAACGGGCAACGCCGCACTGCACTTCGTCAAGGATCAGCATCAGATCATGCTCATCTGCCAGCGCGCGCAGCCCTTGAATGAAAGCATCCGATGCTGGGCGGACCCCGCCTTCACCCTGAATTGGTTCAACAAGGAATCCTGCGGTGTTTGGTCCAATAGCGGCCTTGGCGCCTTCTAGGTCGTCAAAGTCCACATATTTGAAACCGTTCAGCAAGGGCGCAAATCCCTTGTGCATCTTTTCCTGATTACTCGCCGAGATTGTCGCCATTGTGCGGCCATGGAACGCATTTTTGAACGTTATGATCTCAAACCGCTCACTGCCCTGTGACTGGTGATACGCACGCGCCGTCTTAATCGCGCACTCAACCGCCTCTGCGCCAGAATTGGTGAAGAACACGGTGTCAGCAAAGGTGGTATCGACCAGCCGCTGCGCAAAGGCTTCGCCCTGCGGACTGCCGTAAAGGTTCGACACATGCATCAACGTCGCGGCTTGATCCTGTATCGCTTTAGTCAGGTGCGGATGGCCATGGCCGAGCAGATTGACGGCAATACCGCTGGCAAAATCCAATGCCTTGCTGCCATCTTCTGAAAACAACCAAGCGCCCTCGCCTCGCACCGGCCGGAACCCGCAACGGGGATAGACAGGCATCAGGGGAGTGATCGACATGGCATTTCCTTTCTGTATCGCCAAAAGGCAAAAAGCGGCCCCATGGGAGGCCGCTGACTTCTGAACGATGGGTATAAGCGTGCGAAATTACCAAATCAACCCGTAGTGGGTTACGCTGATTGCAACCAACTACGCCGAGCATGCACTTGGTTTGACAATGACAAATGGCTATCGTTTGTGAATTGAGGATCCAAGCTATGGCCACAAACGCAGCATTTATTCCCGCTCAACCGAACCGTGTTCCGGACTGGCTGCCGGGTTGGCGCGGGATGACGGGCGAGCGGCTGCGCAGCGTCGTTCATGGCATCGCCGAACCTGCTTTTGATGTGTGGCATAAAGAACGCCAATTTATGAACTTGCAACTGCACATTGTGAACCACCCCGATATGATCGGCCATGTCTTGCTCGATAATCATGCCAATTATGTGCGGCCAAAACTGACGCGGCAGATTTTGAAACCTGTTATCGGCAACGGTTTATTGAGTGCTGAGGGCGAAGATTGGCGCAAGCAACGCCGGATTGTCGCGCCGACTTTTGCACCTGGTGCCGTAGCGCGCATGGCGGGTCTAATGGCAGAGGCGACCGCCGAACAGCTGCAAAGCTGGCCCAGCGAAACGCGGCGGGTCGACATGGCGCAGGTCGCAACCGACACGACCATGGCAATCATTGCCAAGGCTTTGTTCTCCGGTGATCCGCGATTGGTAACGCGCGAGGCGGCGAAGCATATCGAAGCAGTGATCTCGGTTGCGGGGCAACCGCGTTTCCTGCGCATGATCGGCCTGCAAGAATATGACCCCAGCCCCAGCATGATCCGCATGCGCCGTTCGCGTCGCTGGCTGCGCGAGACGTTGGGGCAGCTGGTGCGCGAGCGTGGACCGGATGGCGGAGGCGATGATTTCTTTGGCGGATTAATGCGCGCGCTTTATGCTGATCTGCCACCCGACGAGGCCGCTGAGTTGGCTGTCGATAACGCGCTGACATTCTATGCGGCAGGGCACGAGACGACCGCGACAGCGCTTAGCTGGGCGATCTATTTGCTCGCCGGACAGCCCGAATTGCAGGAGGAAGCACGAGCCGAGGCCTTAGCTAATCTGGACGGCGATGTCGCGACACTGGCCGAACGTCTGCCGTTGCTTCGGCAAATTTTGGACGAAACGATGCGGCTTTACCCTTCAGCATTGCAATTGATACGCGAGGCAGTTGCTGATGATGATATGCTCGGTGTGCCTGCGAAAAAGGGCGAGTTGATGTTCATATACCCTTGGATCGTCCATCGCCACCGGCAGCTTTGGGACAATCCAGATGGCTTTGACCATCACAGGTTCGCGCCCGAGAACAAGGCGCAGCAGCACCGGTTCCAATACATCCCCTTTGGCGTTGGCCCGCGCATCTGCGTCGGTGCGCGCTTTGCCATTACTGAGGCACTGATCATTTTAGCGCATTGGCTATCGGTGCGGCGTTTTAGCCTGCCGCCTGGGTTCAGACCTTTGCCTTATGGTAATGTGACGCTGCGTCCAAAGGGCGGAATGCCATTACTAGTCCAGCCGCTTTAGCCCCATATTGCCGGGCTAGTGGTCACTCTCTAATCGCTCCGCTTGGCGCTTAGCCGCCATTATCCGCCGCCGCATATATCCATAGAGCAGCAAGTGGAAACCCAGCGATAGTAGGACAATGATCAGGATGATTTTGGTGGCGCTCATGACGATCAATCCTCGCACAATCCCGCCGTCACCATCCGTATGGACGTATCGCCGGGGGCATATTCGAACCGCAGGTAATGTGTCCCATCCTCGTAGCGGTCAAAGCTGTGATCGATCGCCATCAGCCCGACACCGCCTGCTTCCCCGCTAAACACTGGATCACCCAATACCGCTCGCACATCTACGCGGCTGCTGGCAAAGCTTAGATCGGCAGGCAAAGCGCCAGCATATTGGGCGTTATCCTCAACATCCGCAGCATAAAGGAACACCGCGCGGACGCGGTGATCGGGATAAAGCGCAAACTCGATCCCCGCCGCCTTATTGCTCAGATAAGGCGACTCGCCTGCTATCACCGGCTTCGCACCATCGAACAGTTCGCCATAGACAGGAAGCATCAGCGCAGGCTGACCAATCCAGGTGAAAGCGATGTGGGCCGAAGGGAAGTTCATCAGCAAACCCTAATGATGCGCCCCGTTTAGTCCAGCCATTACCTGATCAAAATTACCATTCTCAATGGCAAAGCGCAGCGGCTTGCAGCGTTCGACAATGACTTCCTCAACATCGGGGTTGTCAGTCAAGATCGCCATTACTTCATCAATGAATTCAGCCAGCGGCATTGCATTCGGATCCTTTGCCTGATCTGGCCCCATCAGTTCGGTTTGCACATAGGGCGGCGCCAGCTCGATGACCTGAACATTGGTATCGCGCAGTTGATGGCGCGTTGCCATCGACCAGCTGTGCATCCCCGCCTTGGTCGCGCTATATGCCGGGGTCATGGCAAGCGGCACAAAGGCCAGACCCGACGTCACCGTCATGATTGTCGCCTGCGCCTGTTTCTGCAGATGAGGCAACAACGCAGAGCTAAGCCGCATTGTACCCAGCATATTGGTTATCACCGTATCATCGGCAATTTTCGTATCAACAGGGTCCGCCGTCATCGGTTCTGCGAGCATCATACCGGCATTGTTGATTACTGCGTTTAAGGCTGGATAATCGCTAACCACCTTAGCGGCAAAAGCCTTAATGGCCGCGCCATCGGCAATATCGAGCGAGATTGCAACCATGCCGGGATTGGCAGCAGCAACCGCATCCAGCTTTGACTTATTGCGCCCTGTAATAATCACCTGATTGCCCGCTGCATGAAACCTTTCCGCAAGGCCGCGGCCAATGCCAGAACCGCCGCCGGTGATGATGATGGTATTGCCGGTAATCTGCATAATAGGCTCCGTCTTTTGGGGATGGGTTTAGTGTGTTGAACACAGATAGTAATCGCAGTATGTTTCGTAAAGTACGCACCCTGTTGTTCCATACTATCCCATTGGATACTGTAGTGATGAGTAAACCGAAGAAAACTGCCAGGAAACCCGAGGCAAAAGCTGCATTGTGCGAACCGAAAGCATGCGCGGAAAATCCTGCATTGGATCGCCTAGTCGAAGAGATAATCGGACGAGTTGCCGATAAATGGACGATGATTTTGTTAGAGATACTTCATGACAATGGCATGATCCGCTTTTCGCAAATCTCTAAACTTGTACCCGGCATCAGTCAGAAAATGCTGACCAAAACTCTGCGGCTAATGGAGCGCGACGGGCTGCTGACCCGCACCGTCCATCCCGTCGTTCCGCCGCATGTGGACTATCGCCTGACTGAACTTGGCAAAAGCCTGGGCGGTGCATTTTGCGGCGTGTGGCTTTGGGCGGAGGAACATTACGCCGCCATTGAAAAGGCACGCGATGCTTTTGATAAACGAGGCGCTTAAGTAAAAGGCCCGCATCAAAGGATTTAGCAGCCAAACCAACCGCTGCAGAAAACTCTGGAAAGTCTCACTAAAGTCTCACCTAAACGTATTTGGCGCACGCGGGAAATGCCTTTGTACACCTCGACAAGGGCCGTCGCAGGTTTACACACTTTACTATGTGGAACGGGTGTGGGCTGGTTCATCTGCGCTGTGTAAGGTTTGCGTAAAGGGCGCGGCTGTGCCGGAAAATTGGAAATGGGATTGTCGACGATATCAAAGAGCAAATTAAGAACATTACATGAACATACTTGCAAAGTCAAGAAATATCATCCTGCCTGTTTCGGGCCGAAGTCATCTTCCGCGGTATCCTAAGCGTGGCTGTTGAGGGGCGGGCGGCGAAGGCCGCCACTATTTCTCCAGCAGTTTGCGGATCGCCTTTAACTCGTCCTCCATCACCGCCAGCTTGGCAGCGGCCAGCTGCAACGGGTCTTCGGACAGATTCGCTTCGGCAAGCTCGGCTTGCTCCTCCTCCTCGCGCGTCTGGTTCATCGCATCGACGATGATCCCGAACAGCAGGTTCAGCGTGGTGAAGGTCGTCAGGATGATGAACGTCACAAAAAATATCCACGCATTGGGGCTTTTTGCGATCACATCATCGGCGATGTCGGGCCATCCCTCCAGCGTCATCATTTTGAACAGCGTGAAGAATGTCGTGCCCAGATCACCGAAATGTTGCGGCGAAACATCACGGAACAGTTTCACCGCGATGATCGCAGCACAGTAATACATCACAAACAATACCGCCGCGACCGATGCACCGCCCGGGATCGCAGCAAACATCCCCGTCACCACGCGCCGCATAGACGGAATAGCCGTCACCAGCCGCATGATACGCAACACCCGCAAAGCGCGCAGCACCGACAATGGGCCAGACGCAGGCAGCAGCGCGATACCAACGATGATAAAATCGAACACATTCCAAGGATCGCGGAACATGGAAAAGCGCATGACAGCGAATTTCAAGGCAATCTCGATCACGAAAATGGCGAGGCAGATAAGGTCAAGCGTGTGGAGCAGCCGCATCGTTGCAGGCGTAACATCAGTCGCCATCGCGCCAAGGATGACCGCGTTGACCAGTATGACAGCGATAATGAAACGTTGGAAGGTCAGGCTGTTGATGAGTTTGGCGATGCTATCCATTCACTCCACCATTCTGGTTTGGGCAATGTTGCGCGGGCGCGCGGCTTGTGTAGGAGAGTTCCTACTAAGCTGACACCAAAATGCACATCACAATTTTTTGTCTTGTCACTATGTGGTCGATGTGGAGGGACCGGACGGTGGTGGAAGGGGCAGCGCTTCCCTGTGATAGGGTGCGGGTGGATTTTACGCTGGGGATGGCGACTTGAGTGGCCCTCCCCATTCGCGAACGAGTTTGTCGATGCAAGTCAGCAGTACTGCTCAAGCCCAATGACGAAGCATTTGCTTATATCACCTCGGCGTGCGACCGCATCTCCCGCATTACATCTCTATACCGGCTCAACGTTGAACGCATGAAGTCGAAATCAGTATTCCCAATTGGTGTCGTGACACTGTCCAATTGACTGAAATATGGACAATCATGGACTCGGTCCAACAGTTCCAGGCTATCCGATTTTAACAGCCCCGACCTTCGCTCAATCTTTCCCAGAAACATTCGAGCGCGGCCAGCCCAGTGTTTCATGGCACCGATCCAATTGAGGTATTCACCTTGCAGATTCGCAAGTATTGGAGAAGCTTCGTTCGGGTTCAATTGACTCAATATAATATCGATATCCATCTCATATATGTCTTCGGAGATATCGACGTTTGCAGCAGCAGCCATATCTCGTATCAGCCCTTCATATTGACCAGCAACCTGTTGAAACCGCAACCGCAGTATCGGACGCACGCGGCTAAACTCGGCGCGGTCAAATAAGACATTCACGGTCAAAAAGAATAAGCTGCCCGCTATCAACGAGGTCAAAACACTATCACCCATACCCGATAGTTTATTCAGCCAACCAATCGGAGCAGGTATGTCGTTGAGCCAAAGCGTCTTAAGAGTCATCGTTATAAGGGTGATGATGAGGACGACGAGCGCCGCCCTTTCCGCAACGTTAAGCTTGGAAAGAATACGATTCAACGGTCACTCCACCGTAACCGATTTCGCCAAATTCCTCGGCTGATCGACATCCGTCCCCTTCGCACAGGCCACATGGTACGCCAGCAACTGCACCGGCACCGCATAGACCAACGGCGCAATCAGCGGATGCACTGAGGGCATTTCGATCGTGGCGAGACAACCTTCGCCCGCCTCGGCAATCCCCTCTGCGTCCGAAATCAGCACCACTTTACCGCCGCGCGCGCGGACTTCTTGCATGTTGCTGACGGTTTTTTCGAACAACGGCCCGGATGGCGCGAGGACGATGACGGGGACAGCTTCGTCGATCAACGCGATGGGGCCGTGCTTCATTTCGCCGCTGGCATAGCCCTCGGCATGGATGTAGCTGATTTCTTTCAGCTTTAGCGCGCCTTCCATCGCCAGCGGATAATCGGGGCCGCGACCAAGATATAGCACATCGCGCGCGGGGGCGATCAGGTGCGCCATCGCCGCAATGTCTTCGTCATGCGCCAGCGCCGCGTTGAGCGCAGCGGGAGCCTCAATCAGATGGCGGACGATTTCGCGTTCTTCCTCTTCGGTCAGCTTGCCCTTTACCAACGCCAGATGCGCGGCAAGGGCGGCAAGCACAGCAAGCTGGCAGGTAAACGCTTTGGTGCTGGCAACGCCGATTTCCGGCCCCGCATGGGTGGGGAGCAACAGGTCCGCTTCACGCGCCATGCTTGACGTCGGCACGTTGACGACGACTGCAATGGTCTGACCATTTTCCTTGCAATGACGCAGCGCCGCGAGCGTGTCCGCCGTTTCGCCAGATTGCGAGATGAACAGCGCCAAGCCGCCATCCTCCAACACCGGATCGCGATAGCGGAATTCGGACGCGACATCGATATCGACAGGCACGCGGGCAAAGGTTTCAAACCAATATTTGGCGACCATACCTGCGTAAAAACTGGTTCCGCAGGCAACAATCGTAATCCGCTTTACGCCCGCAAGGTCAAAATCCATTTGCGGCAGTGCGACGGTTTGTTCGAGTGGGCGTATGTAGGACGAGAGCGTTTGCGCGACCACGGTGGGCTGCTCAAAAATCTCTTTCTGCATATAATGGCGATAGTTGCCCTTTTCGATTTGCGCCGCAGAAACGCCGCTGGTGGTAATCTCACGCTCGACTGGATTGTTGTCTTTATCAAAAATCTGCGCGCCTTCGCGCGTGACAATCACCCAATCGCCCTCATCCAGATAGGCAATCTTTTGGGTCAGCGGGGCGAGCGCCAGCGCATCGGAACCGAGATAAGTTTCGCCCTCACCATAGCCGACCACGAGGGGCGAACCCAGCCGTGCGCCGATCAAAAAATCGGGGAATTCGCGAAACGCAATCGCCAGCGCAAAGGCGCCGCGCAATATGGGGAGCACAGCCTTCACGGCCTCGGTGGGCGATTGTCCAGCCTCGACTTGCTCAGATACCAGATGCGCCACAACCTCGGTATCGGTTTCGCTTTCAAAGCGGCGGCCACGCGCGGTCAATTCATCGCGCAGCTGTTTGAAATTCTCGATAATGCCATTGTGGACAAGCGCCACTTCGCCCGTCGCATGAGGATGTGCGTTCGATGTGGTTGGTGCGCCGTGGGTGGCCCAGCGGGTGTGCGCGATGCCTGTTTTTCCAGATGCAAAGTCCTGTTCGAGCACTTTGACGAGATTGCCTAGCTTCCCCTCGGCCCGGCGTCGGATTAGATAGTTGTTCCCATCACTATCATGGTCCAAAGTGCACACACCTGCACTGTCGTAACCTCGGTACTCCATGCGTTTGAGACCATCGACGAGTCGATCAGCAACCTGCTCTTTGCCGACAATTCCAATAATCCCGCACATGATTTTTTGCTTTCGTTAAATTGAATGAGGAACTCGAATTCCAGGCATATTTGCCGGAAAATCCTTTATATTTCTACTTACAAGTATCCGATGATTTACCTGCGCTGACGCCAGTATCACCGAGTCGGCTAGTTTCAAGCGAGGTCTTTCGCGGCGTAGCGCGGCAGCATGGCCAGCGATCCGCGCATCCAGTTCGTCGATTGAAAAGCCACCGAGGAAAGTTTCAATTTGCTTCAGCGTACCGCCGCTCTCTTTCGACAAAACTTCAATCCATGTCACTCGGCTGATCCAAGGCCGATCCACACGTGCGATTTCGGAATGCGCCACCGCATCACCGTTCAGCGCATCAATCAGGATGTTGCTATCGAAAGAATAGCCGCTCACGCTTTCTTGCGCTTTCGCTCCGGTGCTTGGGCTACGACCATATCAAGATAGCGCTGTCGTTCCTTATCATCATCTTCATCGAAGAGGTCAGGAAATTCAGCTTTCACTTCCTCATAATCATCATCCCAAGGACGTGTGCCAGAAGCGCGCTCGCGCCGTTGCCATTCAACCGAATCGCCAATGTCGGTGCGGTCTTTCCATATACCAAAGGCTTGATCGAGCCATTCTTTACCCGTTGAAATGGCTGTTTGCGCTTTGTAGCCAACGACCGCCTCACGCAATATAGCCGCACGCGACTTGCCCTGCTCGGCAGCGAGCTGGTCTAGCCATTTGATGTCTTCATCAGGCAGGTCGGCGAGGATGCGAGTCATAATGATATATTGATATCATATCGTGATATCATGTCAAGCTTGTTCGGCTAGCCTCTCGTTGTAAGTCAACGATGAACAGCTTCGCCCCGGCTATTGTAGACGAGCGATGCGCCGCGTCGCCAAAATCAGATACGTGATAACTCATTCCCACTGATAAGGGAAAAGTCCGACCGTCTTTCAACTCGCTGATCAGCTCGCCTTCAAGAACGAGCAAGATATGGCCGCGATCACACCAATGATCAGCAAGATAACCTGCGCTATATTCTACTTTGCGAATACGTATATCGCCCAGATTTATGGTTTGCCAGTACGCCATACCTACGTCACCGGGATGCACGGTAATAGGAATGTTATCCCAGTCGATTGCTGTAAATACAGCTTCGGGAATCTTCATCACTTCCCTTCCTTCTTCTTCCGCATCGCATCGTGGAATCGATCCGCCCAACCCGGCTTCACCAGCTGCTCCGCGCGCACCAGCCGCAGCTCTCCATCGGCAACATCGCGGGACACCGCACTGCCTGCTGCGACGATTGCGTCTCGACCGATCTTTACCGGAGCGATGAGGGCTGAGTTAGACCCAATAAACGCGCCTTCACCGATCACCGTTTGGTACTTGAAGTAACCGTCATAATTGCAGGTGATTGTGCCTGCGCCGATATTCGCCTTTGCGCCCACATCAGCATCGCCGATATAGCTTAGATGGTTGGCCTTTGCGCCTTTGCCCAGCCGCGCTTTTTTCACTTCGACGAAATTGCCGACCTTGGTGTTTTCCTCCAACACAGTGCCGGGGCGTAGTCTTGCGAACGGGCCAACTTCGGCTGCTGCACCGATGCTGGTTCCTTCGATATGGCAGTTGGCGCGGATGTTGACGCCGTCGGCCACGGTCACACCGGGACCGAAAAACACGTTCGGCTCAATCACAACATCGCGGCCAATGACTGTGTCATAGGCGAACCAGACGGTGTCGGGCGCAATCAAGGTCGCGCCGTCATCCATGGCTTGCACGCGGCGGCGGGCTTGCCATTCGCCCTCCATCTCTGCCAATTGCGCACGGCTGTTAATGCCTGCGACGTCGTACGGATCAGTGGTTACGGCCACGCAAGCGCGACCATCGGCATTGGCGATGTTGACGATGTCAGTCAGGTAATATTCCTTTTGCGCATTATCATCGGTAACACGCGCGAGCAGCGCAAACAGGTCCGCCGCCTTCACCGCCATCAGGCCGGAGTTGGAAAGCTTCACCGCTTTCTCCGCGTCAGTCGCATCCTTTTGCTCGACCATTTTGATTATGCGGCCAGATTCAACAATCACGCGGCCATAGCCGGTGGGGTCTTCGGGCTCAAACGCCAGCACAACCACCGCAGGCGCATCCGCCGCATTCAACCGGTCGACCATCGCCTGCATCGTCGCGGTCGGCACAAAGGGCACATCGCCATACAGGATCAGGACGTCTCCGTCGAAGCCCGACAGCGCACCCTCGGCCATCTGCACCGCATGGCCTGTGCCCAGCTGAGGCTCTTGCACCGCCAAGTCAGCTGTGCCTTTAAGCGCCGCCTCAAGCTGCTCTTTGCCACTGCCGACGACAACCACCTTTTTCGCAGGCGAAAGCGCATCGACGCTGGCCATCAAGTGCATCAGCATCGGGCGACCCGCAATCGGGTGCAGCACTTTGTGCAGGTCTGATTTCATGCGGGTGCCTTTGCCCGCGGCGAGAATGATGGCTGCGATATTCGTCATTTTTTGTCCTTAGTCTTGCGCCACTTCGTCCACAAGTGCCGCGCCAGCATCAATGGTGGCATGCGCAGCACGTGAGATCGGATGTAGAAAATCAGGCGAGTGATTTTGCGCGTCGGGCGGCCCCAGCCATCGCGGGCGGTTAGGCGGCGGATGAACCATTTGTCTTGGCGGCTCCAGCTTTGCCAGCCTTTGGGGATTGCTGTGCCATAAAGCTCGTGTGCCAACCGGGCTGCACGGTGGACGGCGGGCCAGAGCTGATGATGTTCTGCACGTTGTTTCAGCGTTGCGTAATATTCGCTGTCTTCCTCAGCGAATTCGGTGAGCAGACAGTGCATATCCCACAGGTTGCGCAATCCGCCCGCAAGGTCGCCATCGGCGATGAGGTGCGTGGCGCAATGGATGGCCATATCGGCGGGGGAGAGTGTGTAAAGCCCTCCCCTCTTTAGGGGGGAGGGTTGGGAGGGGGGGCTGTCGGCTAACAAGTCTGCCCTGTTTGGCTCCCCCTCTCCCAACCCTCTCCCCTGAAGGGGAGAAGGCTTTATAGCGTCCGCCAACATCCCGTCTGCATCCGGCGTCGGCCCAGCGGTCAGCGGCAGGATCGTGTGGTGCACATCGATCATCCGGTCGCGGTCTTTGTGGATCATCGGGGGCAGCTCGTGCATGTGGTCGCGGTAATAGGCGTCGTCATAGGCGTCTTCCTTCACCCATTCCCACCCGCCTTTTTCCAGCAACGCGCGCTCGACCTGCGGCAAATCTTCGCGCGCAACCATGATGTCGAGGTCGCCAATGTGCCGACCCTCGCCAGCCTTGAGCCGGGCAGCGACATAGGCTGTGCCTTTTAACAGCACGACTTTGCCGGGATAGTCGGCCAATGCGCGAGCTGCACAATCAGCCTCCCATAACGCTGAACGCCGCTGATACTCAGCATTGCTGTGTGCATCATCAAGGATTTTCAGTACTTTAGGGGGTAGTGACTCAAATTTGAGTCGATGCGCCAGAGTGCCAATCAATTGCTCGGCACGCGCCGTTGCGATCAGCGCGGTCCAGCCATTTGCGTGCAAATCACGTGTGCTTTGCGGATCGCGCAACGCATCCACCAGCAGCATCGCATCCATAGATCGGGAGGCGCGGATCATGCCAGCCGCTCCCACAATCGCTCCACCAGTTCGACCGCCTCTTCGCCCGATGGATAATCAATCGCGCGTGCAGGAACGCCTTTTACAAACCGCGTCATTGCATGGAAACCAGCCTCACCGAGCGCGACGTAGTTGGTCGATGCTTGCGTCATCCGCATGAACGTTTCGCCGGGCGCAACTTCGCGAACAGCAGTTAAATGGCCAAAGCGCGGGAAAAGCAACAACGCCGGTGGCGCGGTTTCAGCCATGCGCGTGATAGCATTGGCGGGTGGCACCATATGCATGATATCGCCCTTGGGCGTGCCCTGCATCAACGGACCAAATACGCCATCGGGAGCCGCAGCCTGCATCGCTGCAATCGCTTCGTTCTTTAGGCTGATCATACGCGGGAATGGCGTTGCCGCTCCGCTTTCAAGATCAAGCAGAACAAATTCGTCGCCCATAAAACGCCAGCCGCGCTGGCCAAGCATGGCAGACAATGTCGATTTGCCCGAACCCGATGCGCCCGTCATAATCAGCGCACGGCCATCGCGTTCAACAGCACTTGCATGCAGCAACAGATGCTGCC
Organism: Sphingomonadales bacterium; assembly: GCA_013297725.1. GTDB lineage: Bacteria > Pseudomonadota > Alphaproteobacteria > Sphingomonadales > Sphingomonadaceae > Sphingorhabdus_B. The sequence goes on along the minus strand of JAAFIB010000044.1, from coordinate 9,950 downwards.
GCCACCCCAGCGCCATTTGCAAGTTCATCCCCATTTCGGCAGCAAGCAATGCTTGATCAAATGGCAACGGCACCGCATCGGGCAGCATGAAATCGCCGTCGATGGCCACAGACCGGCGCACAAAACGGCGCAGCAGACCTGGCGCGTCCAGCCGCACGGTGAAGTCTGGAATATCTGGCGTTGGATAATCCGCGTAAAGCGCCGCCAGTTGCGCAACCGGTTGCCGCCAGCGCGAACCAATGCGGAAGCCCGCAGGGCCAACTTGGACGCGAAATTCATGCATCGGTGTTGCTCCGGTGGACCAGCCCAAGCTCTGCTAGTTCCTCAAGCCGCGCGGTCACTACCGCAATCGCATCGTCGCTATCCCCCAGATCGAATTGATCCGAAAGCGTTGCCACCAACATCTCTGCGGTAACAACGTCGCCACCCATCGCCGCCAGAATTTGGGGAACAGGCTCAGCCACCATATGCGTGATGCCGGAGCGTCGCTGATAAATAAGCGTCATCGCATCTAGCGGCTCGACCAACAGCTGGTCCGCCGGTTCAGCAGAATAATATATCGTCGGCGCAACCATGAACATGGCCTAACGCACGAAACTCAAATTTCAATGAATAGGATCAGGTGTTTCGGCTTAGCGAGGCATCTGCAGCGATGCATAGCAGGTAAATCCGCTTTGCCCGGCTTGCAGGCGGCGGATGTAGTTTACATAGGCTTTGCTCTGGTCATAGCTTGTGCCGGGCAACTGTCCGCCTGCCAATGCGTGCTTCACCTGTTCGCCGGTGAATTTCTGGCCGGTTGCTGTAAACGAACCCGGAGTATCGGGGGTCACAAGCTTCCCATAGGCATCAATGTTCATGCCGGTACCATGCGGTCCAGGAACTGGGATCTGGCAATTCAGAACAGAGCCTGCAGTTTGCGCAAGCGCGGGGCGCACCGTAACAACAGCAGAAGCAGCAGCAGCACCCAGCATCAACGCACGGCGACTTGTCGGCATTTTCGCGACCTTATTCGATAGGTTATCGTTCTGTTCGTCCATCGCCAACATATTCCCTGACATACAATTCATTCTGTTTAGCAGAATTTCCCGCGACTGCCAGCAACAGCGGCCATGCCAAAAGTCTGCGTCCATTTACGGGACATCGCTAGCGTTAAAGACTAATGCTGTGCAAGGCGTGAAAAGTAAAATTCTATTGTGACATCAACGTCATGAAACTGTCATCCTTTATCGCCAGTTCAGACTAGAACCATGCGAGTCGATCCATGAAAATTAATCCCGATCATACGATGCTAGACCTGATGGTCCGACCAGCATTGTTGCTAACAGAAAACAAAATCGAGCATGCCAATCCTGCCGCGCAATTCATGCTCGGGGCGCATATAGAGGGGCAAGACATCCGCTTGGCGCTGCGCCATCCGAAAGTTGTTTCGCTCGTTCTGGGTAACATTCCCGGCAGTGTTAAAATTACAGGGCTTTCCACCGCAGGCAGCCTTTGGGAAGTGACCAGCCATGATCTCGAAAATGGCCGCCGCCTCGTAACGTTGGAAGATCTATCGATCCAGGTCAGCATCGCCCGCGCCCATGCCGACTTCGTTGCCAATGCTAGCCATGAACTGCGCACACCGCTCGCCTCTGTGCTCGGTTATGTCGAAACGCTAAAAGATCCGAAGGCTGGCGAAGACGTAGAAACGCGCAACCGTTTTCTTGACATCATCAAACACGAGGCTGAACGCATGCATGCGTTGGTCGATGACTTGATGTCGCTCTCTCGAATAGAGGCGGTGAAGCACGAAGTCCCAACTGATCAAATCGATATCGTGTCGATCTGTCGTGAAGTTGCCGGAGAGGCCAGAGGTAAAATTCGCATCGAAGGTGGTGATGAACCGGCATCGATTATGGGCGACCGCAGCCAGATGGCGCAAGTCATCCGCAACCTGGTCGACAATGCGACGAAATATGGCGCCCCCGATGGCGAAGTAACGGTCCGGATTGAAACCACATCGACGGGTTGGGTAACGATCGAAATCATCGATAAAGGCGATGGCATTTCGCCCGAACATTTGCCCCGGCTGACAGAGCGTTTTTACCGCGTTGATGCCGGGCGCAGCCGCAAAGTCGGCGGCACCGGCCTTGGCCTTTCGATTGTCAAACACATCGTAGAGCGCCACCGGGGCCGCTTCGATATCCGCAGCCGAACAGGCGAAGGCACAACTGCATCAATCATGTTGCCTTTGGCAAAACCGCAATAGAAAGAAATGTGACAAACACTGTCATTAAACTGTCACCACTTTGTAACATTGACGACGACGACATTATTCGAGTCGAAAAGGATAGGGACTATGAAACTTCGTAACACACTCATTGCTACAGCAATTTCTACGCTTGCGCTTGCTGCATGCGGTGGTGGCGGATCATCCGGTGGATCGCGCGATTCGGCTTGGGCAGTTGGTTCTTCAACCGTTTATCACTTTGCAGCTGCGGTCGCCGAGGAAACCGCAAAGCAAGGCATTAAAGCGCCCAAGATTGAACAGAATGGCACAGGTGCCGGCATGAAATTGTTTTGCGCTGGCGTTGGTTCACAGCACCCTGACATCGCCAATGCATCGCGCCGCATGAAAAAATCGGAGTTCGAGGATTGCGTTAAGAACAAAGTCGACAAGATCATTGAAATCCAGGTCGGCCTTGACGGCATCGCCTTTGCCGAAGCCAAAAGCGGCCCCGACATGAAGCTGACACCAGAAGACGTTTATAAGGCGCTAGCGGCAAATCCCTTTGGCAAGCCGAACACTGCCAAAAATTGGAGCGATGTGAACGCGGCTTTGCCCGCCATTCCAATCCTGGTTTATGGCCCGCCATCAACATCGGGAACACGCGATGCGCTGGCCGAACTGATCCTGACCAAAGGCTGCGAAACCAATGCCGAAATGAAGGCGTTGAAAGACAGCGACAAGGATAAGCACAAAAAAGTCTGCACCGAAGTGCGCGAAGACGGTGCCTATGTTGATTCAGGCGAAGCCGACAATCTGATCGTTCAAAAGATTTCGCAAAATCCAAAAGCTATCGGCATTTTTGGTTTCTCATTCCTTGAAGAGAATATGGACAAGCTGAAAGGCGTTCCGATGTCTGGCGTTGCGCCAACCTATGCGACCATTTCCGACTTTTCCTATCCCGGCGCGCGCCCGCTTTACATCTATGTGAAGCAAGCACATTTGACCGCCATTACCGGCTTGAAAGAGTTTGTTGCGGAATGGGCAAAAAGCTGGGGGCCAGACGGTTCCTTGAAGAAAAAGGGTATGGTCATCGCGCCTGAGGATGTTCGTGCGAAGAATGCGGCAATTGCCAAGGACTTCACTTTGATGGATGCGTCCGGACTTAAATGAATTCGACGATTGTCCTTTTAGCACTTTTGGCGTTGGCTGCGACCGCATGGTTCGTGGCCAACGCCAAAGCGCGTGCGATGTTTACAGGGCGAGGTTCACTCGCCGCGCTGCCCAGCTATCACGGCTGGCACATGGCGTTATGGGTGCTGATCCCAGCCTTGATCGGTTGGGCATTATGGAACGCGATTTCGCCAGCATTTTTGTATTCTGCGATCCTTGCTGATCCAGCTGCGTCGCTACTTCCAGCGATGGATATGGAACGTGATGCGGTAATCGCAGAGGCCATGGCCGTTGCGGCCAATAACGGCTTTGGTGCATTCCGGCCCGAAACATCCGCCATTGTGCCTGTTGTGCAAAGCCTGTCAGCCAAGTTTGCATGGATGGGCGCGGCGCTAAGCGCGCTGCTGGCTTTTGCAGGCGGAGCGTATGGCTATACCCGTGTGACCGCCAATTTCCCTGCCAGAACCCGCGTTGAACGCGGCGTCCTTGCCTTGTTAATGGCGGCATCGTTTGTCGCAATCCTGACCACTGTCGGCATTGTTGGTTCGTTGATATTCGAAACGGGTGTTTTCTTTAGCAAAGTGAGCCCGACAGACTTTCTGTTCGGAACCAATTGGAACCCCGATCCATTTGCACCCATAACGCCTGAGCTTGGCGAAAAGCTGGGGGCAGTGCCGCTCTTTTGGGGTACGCTGTTTATTGGCGCGATTTTGGCGATGATTATCGCGATCCCCTTTGGTCTGATGAGCGCGATCTATCTGACCCAATATGCCTCAGCCAGTTTTCGCCGCTGGGCCAAACCGGCGCTTGAAATTCTCGCGGGCGTTCCGACGGTTGTCTATGGATATTTCGCCGCACTAACCGTCGCGCCGATGGTCCGCGACTTTGCAACATCTATCGGTATCGAAAACGCCACCACCGAAAGCGCGCTTGCCGCAGGGCTTGTTATGGGCGTGATGATTATTCCATTCGTATCATCCATGGCGGACGATAGCATCGCTGCGGTTCCGCAATCGATGCGCGATGGCTCGCTTGCCATGGGCGCGACCAAATCCGAAACCATAAAGCGGGTGCTGATCCCTGCGGCGCTGCCCGGGATTGTTGCAGGGGTTATGCTAGCTGTCAGCCGCGCCATTGGCGAAACGATGATCGTCTATATGGCTGCTGGCGCCGCAGCCAACTTATCGGCCAATCCTTTCGCCAGCATGACGACAGTGACATACCAGATTGCCCGCTTGCTGACCGGCGATGGTGATTTCGATCACCCGGCAACGCTTGCCGCCTTTGCCTTGGGGCTAGTTCTGTTTGTCGTGACTTTGGCGCTCAACATCGTGGCGCTACGCGTCGTCAAACGCTATCGGGAAGCATATGAGTAATTGGCACACCCCCGAGGCAAGCACACGCTTGAAAAAGCGCTATGCAGCAGAGCGTCGTTTCAAAGCCTTTGGCTTTGCCGCGATTGCAACATCGCTGGCGTTTCTGGCGTTTTTGCTGTTCACAATGGTCAAGAACGGGGTGTCCGGTCTTGACTGGAATTTCCTGATCAGCTCGGATTCGACCAATCCGGATGATGCGGGCATCTGGGGCGGATTCAAAGGTTCGCTGCTGACGATGGGCGTGACACTGGCGTTATCGTTTCCACTCGGCGTGCTGTCGGCGATTTATCTCGAAGAATTCGCGCCGCGCTCAAAATGGGTCGATTGGGTCGAGGTGTCGATTAACAATCTGGCCGCAGTTCCCTCGATCATCTTTGGTCTTTTGGGCCTTGCCATTTTCATTCAGGTTATGGGCCTGCCGCGTTCTTCGGCTTTGGTCGGCGGACTGACATTGGCGTTGATGACGATGCCGGTGATTGTCATATCGGGACGCAACGCGATCAAGTCTGTGCCGCCGTCAATCCGTGATGCGGCATTGGCGGTCGGGGCGAGCCGTGTGCAGACCGTGTTCCACCACGTCTTGCCGCTTGCGCTACCTGGCATTTTAACCGGCACGATTATCGGCATGGCACGCGCACTTGGCGAAACAGCACTGCTGTTGATTATAGGTATGCGCATGTTCGCCGCCAGCCCGCCAGAGGGTATCACCGATGCGTCGTCTGTATTGCCAATGCAGATTTTCCTGTGGTCGGACGAAATCGATCAAGGCTTTGTCCAAAATACGTCCGCAGCAATCATTGTGCTGCTCGCTTTCCTTCTCGCGATGAATGGCTTGGCCATTTACCTGCGTAACAAATTTGAGACCCGTTGGTAGCCATGACAGACACACAGACCGAAACGATCAAGATTTCCGCACGCGATGTGTCGGTGTTTTATGGCACTAAAAAGGCCATTGACGATGTATCTATCGACATCGCGACAGAACATGTGACCGCCTTTATCGGTCCGTCGGGTTGCGGAAAATCGACATTTCTGCGCGCGCTGAACCGGATGAACGACACAATCCCTTCCTGCAAAGTCGTTGGAAACATCGAGCTGGATGGTGAGGATATTTACAATTCAGGCATGGATGTTGTTCAACTGCGTGCGCGCGTCGGCATGGTGTTTCAAAAGCCCAATCCATTCCCGAAATCCATTTATGAAAACGTAGCATATGGGCCCCGCATTCACGGGCTTGCGGCAAACAAAACTGATATGGATGCCATCGTCGAAAAGTCATTGCGTCGTGCCGGCCTTTGGGACGAGGTCAAGGACCGTTTGGCTGATCCCGGAACTGCGCTTTCGGGCGGGCAGCAGCAGCGGCTTTGCATCGCCCGCGCAATAGCTGTCAGCCCAGAGGTTATCCTAATGGATGAACCCTGTTCGGCGCTTGATCCGATTGCAACCGCACGGATCGAAGAGTTGATCGACGAACTTAAAGGCCGCTATGCTATCGTCATCGTAACCCATTCGATGCAACAGGCGGCGCGGGTATCGCAACGCACCGCGTTTTTCCATATGGGCACGATGGTCGAATATGGCGACACATCAGACATTTTTACAAATCCGCGCGAAACGCGCACTAAGGATTATATTACGGGCCGTTACGGCTAGGAGTTTTTGAGAATGGCCGAGAACCACACCGTCAAAGCATTTGACAATGAAATCACCCAGCTTCGCGGCTTGATTGCCGAAATGGGTGGGCTGGCCGAAACCGCGATTGCAAGAGCGATCGAAGCACTTGTCCAGCATGACGAAGAATTGGGACGGCGCGTTGTCGCTGATGATGCAAAACTCGACGCGCTAGAGGCCGAGGTTGACCAGCTGGCCGTGCGGATCATTGCTTTGCGTGCGCCAATGGCAGACGATCTGCGTGACGTAATCGCGGCTTTGAAAATTTCCGGCGTGGTCGAACGGATCGGCGATTATGCGAAAAACATCGCCAAACGCGTTGGCGAGATTGAACGGCAGAAAAAGTTCGAACCGCTGACCTTAATCCCTGCAATGGCAGAGATTGCACAGGGCATGGTGCGTGATGTCCTAAACGCCTTTGCCGCGCGTGATCAACATATGGCCGTTAATGTCATCGAGCGTGACGAAAAACTTGATAACTTTTACGATTCCATTTTCCGCAATCTGGTTGCGCATATGATGGAAAATCCCGCCACCATTAGCAGCGCAGCGCAACTGCTATTCGTCGCCCGCAATCTGGAGCGAATTGGCGACCACGCCACCAACGTGGCTGAAATGGTCTACTACGCTGAAACTGGTGCTTATCTCGCTGACCGTAACAAGATGGACTGATCGCACTATGAAACCACGCTTATTGATTGTCGAAGATGATGCCGCTTTATCGGAGTTGTTGGTTTGGCAGTTCCAAAATGCGGGTTATGATGTGGAACAAACTGCCGATGGTGACGAGGCATTGTTGCTCGCCGCGGAAAACGCACCCGATGTAATCATACTGGACTGGATGATTGAACAAGTCCCCGGCATCGAAGTATGCCGCCGCCTGCGCCGAGTTCCAGAAACGGCGCAGATCCCGATCATTATGCTGACGGCGCGCAGTTCCGAAGAGGACCGTATCCGCGGCCTTGAAACCGGCGCCGACGACTATGTCACAAAACCATTTAGCCCGCGCGAATTAGTCGCGCGTGTCCATGCCTTGCTGCGCCGGTCAAAGCCTGCGGCAACCGGCCAAGTGTTAAGCTTTGAGGCTGTGCAGCTTGATCCGGTGGCGCACCGTGTAACATCAGGCGGACAGCCGATTGATATGGGGCCAACAGAATTCCGGCTGCTACGCTATTTCCTAGAACGCCCGCGCCGGGTGCTGTCGCGCGCGCAGTTGATTGATGGCGTGTGGAACCGCGATGCCGAAATTGACGAACGCACCGTCGATGTTCATGTCGGCCGCCTGCGCAAAGCCCTGAAATCCGGGCTTGCAGGCGACCCGATCCGGACCGTGCGTTCAGAGGGCTATTCGCTCGACAAAAAATAAGGGGCACCCAAGCAGGATGCCCCTTGATCAGCGTTCTCACTGCAAGCTTATTTCGCTGTTTCCGGCGTCATCAAACTTGCCCGGCCGTTACAGCGGGGACTGATAATGCCGCCTTTTGCAGAGGCTAGAATTCCAGCTGCATTCTGGCCGCGAACACATCAACACCATAGCTACGCTCATCAACTGGGCTGGCCGACAGTGGCTTTGCTGAAATGGCAATGGGCCCGCCCTCGACATCTACCCGCGCATAGTTGAACATAAAGCGCAGATAATCCATCGGGTACCAGTTCAGGCCCAGCATGTAGCTGCTCTGCGTACCGCCACGAGCTAGTCTGGAATTCAACGCTGCAAGGCTGGTTGTGCCATTGGCGAAATTGTTGGTCACACCGTTTTTCAAGGCCGGATCGTCAAGATCCACATACTCTAGTCGCCCGGCAATCTGGAACGCGCCACTACCGCCGCCGCCCAAGGGCTTTTTCACTTTCGTCCGTCCCCAAATACCTTCGCCATGCTTATAAGCTCGTGACTCTCCTGTCAGGAAATAACCAACTTCGCCATAGACACCAAAGAAGCCGGGATCCGCAGTTGGCGTTACGGCAAGGTTGCCGCCAGCAAAGCTATCCAGACCCGTCACAATATCCCCTGCCGAATAGGCGTTGGACTTCAACCATTGCGCCTCACCGGCAAAATATAGGCTGTCAAAGATACCGGCCAGCTCGACGCCGATGATTTGATCACTTTTGGCTGCAAAGCTTCCGGTATCGACAAAGCGAACGTCCGTTAGCTGGCTGTTGGGGCGCGCACGGTAACGGGCAAGCTGATTAGTTGAAGGCGTATTGGCACCAGTAGAGGCCACTCCGCCCGCATTGGCGGCAAAGTCACGGTGCTGATACCCAACGCCGAAGTGCAGCTGCCCCCCCAGTGCTTTTGGCGCGTAAACAAGTCGTGCCGCACCTATCCAACCATCATTATCAAAGCTGCTGTCGATGCTGTGTGCGGTAAAAAGCCCGCCCTCGACCCGCACGTCCTTATTCTTGCTGTTCCAAGCAACAGCGGCGCCAAGGCGGCGGCTGTTCAGAAAGGCATCGTTGAAGGCTGCACGCTCCATAAAGCTATTGTTGTTGGAGCTTGAAATCTGTTCCAAGCCATTAAGCGTTTCAAAATTACCTATGCGCACTGTGACGGGCGAATTTTCGCGCGCATAGCTAAGATAAGCATCGCCAAATATGACACCGCCGCTGGCAAAATCGGCCTCAACCTTATAGCCAAAGCCACCGGGCATTGTGCCCTCTGCGCCCAGTCGGATGCGGCGAACCCGGGCGTTGAAACCCAGGTTGCGGGTGGTGTTCAGCGCACCGGGAATGCTGATATAGCCTGTGTCAAAATGCAGCCGCCCGCGGGGTTTGAAGCTCCAGCCCTTGTCGCCCTTAATCTCGGGCGCACCTTTAAAGGCGATTTCTGGCGTGCCCTTTTTTTCAGCTGCAGGTGCAGGGGCTGGGGAAGGCGCTGGAGCAGGAGCAGGTGTCGCTGTTACGGTGTCAAGCTTTGCCGAGATCGCCGCAAGTTGTGCCTTAAGCTCCGCCACTTCTGCACGAAGCGAATCGATTTCGGCGTCATTCGTTTGCGCCATTGCGGGAGTGGCAACCGCCATTGCAGCTGCAGCCACGCTAGAAAAAAGGCCGTATTTCAAAACAGTCATGTCACAAAGCTCCCGCATATTATGGCGGGGTGAATAAGCACCAGACATGAACTGGCCCGCCGATAGGCAGGCCAGTTATGACAGCTTTGCAACAGTATTATGACAATGACAGGTTTATTGCAGGGATGTGACGGTTTTGTCACATCCCTGCGCAGCTCATCAGAACCTTATCGATGCGTCGATGCCAAAGGTACGAGGCATATTAAAGTTGCCGTAATCACCCAAAATACCATTGTTATTGCCGATGCGAGTTACGTTAGCGACGCCGGCTACAGGGGTAGACTGCACAGAAGGCAGGCTGTTTGACGGATCGCGGCGATAGACGAGTTGATTGTCAAATAAGTTCCGTCCCCACAGGCCGATGTTTAGCTTTGTATCGCTGCTACCCATGCGAAGGTCCAAAACAGACAGTCTGCCATTAACAATGAAGCTCTTGTCCGCTTTCACCGCAAACTGGTC
>JAAFIB010000043.1 GCA_013297725.1 Sphingomonadales bacterium | reverse complement strand
TTGGCTTTCGAATGTTTCCATCAAGCGCACATAGGCCGGAAGGTCGCCTACACCGCCGCTTTCCGCGATAGACAGCGCCAGCGTCTGCATCCGGTTGTCGTCCAAAACCAGCTCGGCGACCTCGTCCGTCATGCTGGCTAGTAAAACGTTGCGCGCCTCTATTTGCAAATTTCCCGCCGCCATTTCGGCATTTAGCGCGATTTTGATGTTTACTTCGTTATCCGAACAATCAACGCCTGCGCTGTTGTCGATAAAGTCGGTGTTGAGCCGCCCGCCGTTTAGGCCAAAGCTGATCCGCGCTGCTTGTGTCAGGCCAAGATTGGCGCCTTCGCCAATCACTTTAGCACGCAAATCCTGCGCGTTGATACGGATCGCGTCATTCGCCGGATCACCCACTTCGCTATGCGCTTCGCTCGCGTCTTTCAGATAGGTTCCAATACCGCCGAACCATAATAAGCCGACCTCCGCTTTCAAGACCGCCTTCATCAGCGCAGCAGGTTCAATGACCCCGACATCAAGCCCCAGCAAGCCCCGAATTTCTGGCGAGAGCTTGATCTCTTTCTCGCTACGCGCAAAAATACCGCCGCCCTTGGAAATCAGCTTTGCGTCATAATCCTGCCAACTGGATCGCGGCAATTTGAACAACCGCGCCCGCTCTTTCCAACTCGCCGCCGCATCGGGATCGGGATCGATAAAGATATGCCGGTGGTCAAAGGCGGCGACCAGCTTAATCGATTTTGACAGCAGCATGCCATTGCCGAACACATCGCCCGACATATCGCCGACGCCCGCGACCGTCACCGCCTCTTTCTGCACATCAACGCCCATTTCGGCGAAGTGGCGCTGCACAGAAATCCAGCCGCCCTTGGCGGTAATCCCCATCGCCTTATGATCGTAACCCACCGAACCACCGCTGGCAAAAGCATCACCCAGCCAAAACCCGCGTTCAAGGGCAATGGCATTGGCGGTGTCTGAAAACGTCGCTGTGCCTTTATCGGCAGCGACCACAAAATACGGATCGTCGCCGTCATGGATGACAACGCTGTCGGGATGGACGACTTTGTTATCGACCAGATTGTCTGTGATGGACAGCAACGTGCGGATGAAAATCCGATAGCTTTCGGTCCCTTCGGCAAACCATGCATCGCGGTCAACGCGCATATCGGGCAGGCGTTTGGGATAGAAACCGCCCTTGGCACCTGTCGGTACAATCACTGCATTTTTGACCCGCTGTGCCTTCATCAGGCCCAGCACTTCGGTGCGGAAATCGTCACGCCGGTCTGACCAACGCAGGCCGCCACGGGCAACCGGCCCGGCGCGCAAATGGATGCCCTCGACACGCGGCGAGTAAACGAAAACCTCGCGCCAAGGCAAAGGTGCGGGCAGGCCGGGGACTTTGGCGCTATCCAGCTTAAACGCCAGTGCCTCGGTCGCCGCAGGGGCAAAGGCATTGGTGCGCAAGCACGCCTTAACAACCGCGCGGAACAGCCGCAGGATGCGATCTTCGTCAATGGCTGCGACTTTGCTAAGACCTTCGATGATTTGCGCGTCAAGCTTTGCTGCGTCCTTTGCGCGGTCGCCTTTATACGCGGGATCGTGCAGCGCGATGAACAATGCGACAATCGCCCTTGCCATTGCGGCATGATTGCCAAGTGCTGCAACAACTGTGGGGATGCCATAGGCCAAACCGGTCTGGCGCAAATAGCGGAACCATGCACGGAACCATACGACGTCGCGCGGCTCCAATCCGGCAAGCGTTATCAGCTGGTTGAATGCATCATTTTCTGCCTCGCCGTCCAAAACCTGTGACAAGGCGGTTTGGATGATATCAGCACGGGGCAACAGGTTGGTGTCACCCCCGCCGCCGCCCGCACTACTGTGCAATCCCAACCGGAAATCGTGGATATAGGCAAGCTGGCCGCCGCCCAGTGGCGTTGGAACTTGTTCAATCACCGCAAAGCCGAAATTTTCCAGCACCGGCACAACATCGGACAAGGGCATAGCCCCGCCCGCATTATATACTTTCAGGCTGAGCGTCGATCCGCCCTGATCCTTGCCTGCAATCAGCCGGGCTACGCGGCTATGGTCGCGTTCCATCTCCAACAGGCAAAGCATATCGAGTGCTGCCTCAGTCGCTGAATAGGTTGAACGGTGCGATTGCGGAAAAGTCGACGCATAGCGCACAACCATAGCGGCAGCCCGCTTTTCATCAGTCAGCCTTGCAAGCTCAGCCTCAACCGCTGGTTCCCACCCGCGCACCATCAGTTGCAGGCGCGCGTCCAAACCATCCTCGTCAATCTTGACGTTGCGGTCCTCAAAATCGAGCAGATAGCGCAGCAGGCCCATGCCGCCATCTTCAAGGCTGATTGACCAGCCGAGCACGGACGCGCCTTTAACTTCGGTCAGCATCGCTTCAATCGAGCGGCGCAAACCGGTGGAAATCTCGTCACGCGGCAACCAGACAAAAACGAACAAATGCCGCCCCAATGCAGAACGCACCGCCAGCAGCTTTGGCCGCGGCCGGTCGGTCAGCGACATGGCGGTCAGCGTGACCCGCTCCAGATCGGCTTGATTGAATGACACCAGCAAATCATGCGGCAGCGCGGTCAACGCGTGCGCCATGGCTTTGCCCGCATGGCCCGATGGATCGAAACCAAACCGCTGCATCAGGTTGGCCAGATGCGTGCGCAACACAGGAATGCGTTCGGGCGGGGTGGCAAGCGCCGAACTGGTCCAAAGGCCACCTGTTACTGACAGGCCGTTAATCACCTCGCCATCACGCAACGGCACAACGATAATGTCCAATTGCACAGCACGGTGCACTGTCGAGTTGCGGCTGGATTTCAGCATCAACGGCGCGCGGCCGCCCTCGGCGAAATATTTGCGCGCGCGTTCGATGCTTTCGTCGGAAAGCAATGCTGCGTCGTTTGATCGTGATAGCCCAAGCCGGTTCTGACGTGCACCATCCAGAGTAATGTGTTCATGCGCCAGCACAGTCATGCTGCCATCCATGAACCAACGCACAAGGGCCGCACCTTCGCCTTCGGGCAGGCTGTCGGCGTCCTGCGCCATCGCCCCTTGCACTTTGCGCCAATCGACCACGGCGCAGCGCACATCATCCAGAACCGACGCCAGCGCAGCTGCAAGCGCATTGCGTTCTTTGGCATCAACGCGGGCTGTCTCCAGATAGATAAAGCTTTCGCGCTTTCCGGTTGATCCCTTTTGGTTGCTGACACTTTGCAGCACGCCATTTTCGTTGCGGGCTACGTCCAGCACCGGGTGAAGCAAGCGCGTGATGCCGATATTCGCTGTCGCCAACGCAGCCGCAGTTGAATCGACAAGAAACGGCATATCGTCGTTTGAAATGGCGATCCGCATCGCCAGCTTGCCTTCGTGATCGTTAAAGGATTCGATCTGTATGTTCGGTTTTCCGGGCGCGCGCTCCATCGCCGCTGCCAACATGAACGCCGCTGCTGCGGTCAATGCTGTGTCGTCAAAGCCGTCGCTTTCCCCCGGTAATGTCCCTGCGGTCATCGCGGCTTTGATCGGGTTCAGCAGTTTCGGATCGGGGTTGACCATGACGTTCGAGCTCCGCGTTTGAGGGTTCTTATCTTATCCGAACCCTAGTTTTTTGGTATCTATGCCTTTGTTGATACGGCCAAACAACCGGATAGTTGCACCTGAAACCGGAATTGCCGCGTTGCCTGCTTGCCCGATAGACTACGCTGCGTTACCCGTTGCGCAAAGATATATTGGGTGAGGGGAGTTTTATGGACCGGCGGCTGACATGGTACATTCTTTGCGGGATGATATTGGGGGTGATTGTTGGATATGCTGTCCATATCGGTATCCCGCAAGATAATGTCTGGTTCGAATATACAACAAAGACGTTTAAGCTGCTGTCGGATATTTTCCTTAATCTGATCAAAATGCTTGTTGCGCCTTTGATTTTGTCGACCATCGTTGTCGGCATCGCCCATATGGGCGACAGCACTGCACTGGGGCGGATCGGGTTCCGTGCAATCAGTTGGTTTATCATAGCCAGCTTCATCTCGATCGGTCTTGGGCTGTTGATGGTCAACCTGTTACAGCCGGGTGTGGGTGCGCCGGTTGATGCCGTTGCCAACGCTGCGGCCACTATCGGCGAAGTCAAAAAGCTCGATTTCTGGGAGTTCATCCTTTCGATTTTCCCGAAAAATGCCATTGAGGCTTTGGCCGCGAACAACATATTGCAGATATTGGTGTTCTCGCTTTTTGCCGGCGTCGCCTTGTCGGCTTTAGGCGAAAAGGGCGCGCCGCTTGTACGCGGAGCCGAAGCGCTTGCCGAAATGATGCTGCAAATCACGCATTATGTGATGCGTATTGCCCCTATCGCGGTATTTGGTGCCTTGGCAAAGGTGGTCGCAACCAGCGGGCTTGCGATCCTTGGCACGTATCTGGAACTTGTGGTTGAATTCTATCTATCGCTGACCATCCTGTGGGTCATTCTGCTTTCTATGGGCGCGATTTTCCTTGGCAAACGGATATGGACCTTAATCCGCTATATCCGCGAACCAATGTTGATTGCGTTCTCGACAGCGTCGTCAGAGGCTGCGCTGCCAAAGCTGTTTGAACAGCTTGACCGGTTTGGTGTGCCGCGCCGTATTTCGGGCTTCATGCTGCCATTGGGTTATAGCTTTAACCTTGACGGCTCAATGATGTATATGAGCTTTGCGACGATCTTTATCGCCCAAGCCTATAATTTGGATCTGTCAGTTTCGACGCAAATCCTGATCCTGTTGACTTTGATGATCTCGTCCAAAGGTGTCGCTGCGGTTCCGCGTGCAAGCCTTGTTGTCATCACCGGTACACTTGCGATGTTCGATTTGCCGGTTGAGGGCGTTGCTCTGATCCTTGCTATCGACCAGTTCCTAGACATGGGCCGCACCGCGACCAATGTTGTCGGCAATGCCGTCGCCACATCAGTCATCACCAAATGGGAAGGCATGCTAGAGGTCGAGGAGCCCGAATTTATCGAGCCGCTCCATGCCCCATCAAATACAGTGGCGGCGGGTAAGGCTGGGTTGGAACTGGCCGAGGATATGGTCGACGATCTGCGAAAGGGTTGATTGGCCTTTACCCGAAAAAAATGCCGCTTGCCATCATCAGACAGCAAGCGGCATTCCAAAATCGTCGTTAAATCAAAACGTGTAAGACAGGTTCAGGCCATAGGTTCGCGGTGTTGTGTACAATATGCGCGAACCCATCACTCGGTCATTTTGTTGCGATACTTGCGCGCGTTTGTTGGTGAAGTTTTCGACCCAAAGACCGATGTCGAAATCGCCCAGCTCAACCCCGGCACGCACGTCAAAGATCGCATAGGATGGATAAGACGGCACATCGTCGGTCGGGAAGTCTGCACGGTCAACCTGTACGGCGCCGACAAACCGGCCAGATAGGCTGGCCCAGCCCTTTGCATTCGCCCCGATGTCGCTGGAATAGCGGATGCCGCCCGAATGTTTCCATTTCGGCGATCCGCCCAGTTTCTGGCCATCGGTCCACGTCCGGCAACTTGCCGCAGGCAGCGGCGGGGCAGGAAGATAAAGGCAGACCTCTTTCGTGCCATTCCACTTTGCACTGGTATAGGCCGTCGCCAAATTCAGCGACAGCGCATCTGTCAGATTGAAGCGCAACGCGCCTTCAAAGCCCCTGCTGCGCGCATCTGGACCATTGGTGGTGCCATTAACCGGAAAGAAGTTGATCTCCTGACTGTAATAAGTCTGCACATCCTTCCAATCGATTTGATACAAGTTTGCTTGCAGATAAAGTCGGCGATCAGCAAAATATCCTTTCAGGCCAATCTCATAATTGGTGGTCGAGTCTGGTTTGTAATTCTGCACATCGGGATCGACGTTACGCCCGCCGACTGTCGCGCGGAAACCATTGGTGCCGCCCCGGCGGAACCCTTGCGAAACGGTCGCATAGATCAACGCGTCATCGGTAATGTCATAGGATGTGTTGAACTTGAAATAGGATTTGCCCTTTACGCTAATCCTGGAATTCGATGTGTTGTCGACAAGGTTAAAGGAATAGTCGCGAATTTTGGTATCGGTCGTATCCTTATAATTGAACACACGCCCGCCTACGTTCACTTTCCAACGCGGGGTGATTTCATAGCCAAGCTCGCCATAAAGCGCGACTTCCTTATAGGCGCTGCTGAGGTCTTCGTTGTAACCCTCATCGACACTGCCTCCCTCAACCGCGCGGTTTACGCCAAAAAAGGCATCAAGGGTCGGCACAAATTCCGAAAATTTCAGGCTGCGCTGGGTATCGGTGTAATAGATACCGGCGATCCAGCTGAACGGTCCATCGCCTTGCGAGGTCAGCCGTGTTTCGTGGTTCCAACCTCTATAGGTGTTGTCAAAGGTGATGAAGGCCGAGTTTTGCGACGGGAAGTCGGTCGGCCCGAAATTGCCGTTCAGTACATAATAAAATAGCCAGCCTTGCCCTGCATAGTCGGCTTGGCCCTGCCGTGAATCCTTGAAATAGGATGTGCTTGAATGCAGGTTGGCAAAGCCCAGATCAGCATCGAAATCAAACGAGCTGAGGCGGAACTTGCGCTTGGCAAATTCTGGATAGCGCGATGCGACTGTGTCGATGCCATCAAGGAACGGAGTTTCCAGCGAGTTGGTGAACTGGCAATTGTTGGTTGCAACACATGCGGCTGGCGCACCGGGATTGGCAATGTAAGCGGTGATTTGCGCAGGGGTTGTTGCATTGGCAATACCCAATGGCAGCAATGAAGTCGCTGTAGTGCCATGCGCCAACTGGCGCTGTTGAGCATGTGCCAATGTGATCGTCACATCGTCGCTAAGTTTCCACGCAAGCGAAGCACGACCGCTGGTTACGCGGTTGTAATCATCGTCTTTATATAGGTTTTTGGCCGCATTGGGGAATGTCCTCCACGCAGCGGCGCCGGTGCGCCACGACGGGTTGGAAATCCGGTTAGTATAGCCATTGTCATCCAGCCGTGCGATCGAACCGCGAAAGGCAAAGTTGCTGCCCAGTGGCACGTTGATGACTGCATCGGTATCATGGCTTAATGAACCGCCCTGCGCCACAAATACGCTGGTGCTCATCCGGCCCGAAACCGCATCGAAATCCGGCTTGTTGGTGATGTAGCGCACTGTGCCGCCAAGGCTGCCTGCACCGTATAGCGTGCCTTGCGGGCCCAATAGGGTTTCGACGCGGCTGATGTCCTTAATCCGGTATGCGATATTCGGCAGCGGCGTATCATCCAGATAATAGGCAAGGGTCGACCGGGCAAACTGTTCCAGATTATTGGCGTTTACAGGCGATACGTTCAGGCCGCGCACGGTAACGGAATCCGCAAAGCGGGCGCCATTGCCGGGCGCGTTGATGCTTGGGCTGTCTGCGATCAGTCGCTTGATGTCAGTAATGTTTTCCTCGCGCAGCTCTTCTTCGGATCGCGCGGTGACATTATAGGGCACTTTGCTCGCCCCTTGTTCGCGACCCGATGCGGTAACGATGATTTCCTCTTCGTAACTTTCCTCGGTGTCTGCGGCTGCATCCTGCGCGAACACAGGTGTCTGGGCAGTAATGCCCGCCAGCAAAACGGCAGCAAGCGCCTTTTGCATAGATGTAGATGTAAGATAGCGTGACTTCATAATGGGTTCCCTCTGAAGACCGGAAATTTCCGGGCAGACACGCGCTCAACAGCGTCGCGCCAGAGTGATACCTGTGTCCGCCAGAGGGGCCGGACGATATCCTCACGCTCTGTTCCACTTATGAGGACGGGCCTCATGCGTGAATTTGCGGTTGAGGCTTTATTTTGTCAACTGGTCAAAGGTTGTCTGGACAATTAGTGGCGTAGTGTGGCCAAAATGCCCCGCAGCTGTTGTGCAATGGAACTTGCTCACAACTCGGTCCGCAATGACCAAAGCTCTGGAAAGGCTCGCTTTGAAACGGTGCTTTGCAAATAGCTTACGCCTGCTGTGCCGCCCGTGCCGCGCTTGCCGCCGATGATGCGCTGAACGGTAACGACATGCTTATGCCGCCAAGTTGCCATGGCATCGTCCAGATCAACCAGCTTTTCGGCCAATTGGTATAGCTCCCAATACCGCTGCGTATCGCGGTACACCGACAGGAACGCCGCCTCGACCGCGGCACTGGGCATATAGGCTTGGCTGAAATCACGGTTCAATACGTCGTCGGGGATCGGCAATCCGGCACGTGCGGCAGCGGCGATGGCATCGTCCCAGATGCTGGGCATTTCAAGTGCCGCCTGCATTGCTGCCTGCGCCTCTGGCCGGTCTTCCTGATATTTCAAAAAGCCGCTATCTTTTAACCCCAACAGATATTCGACGGTGCGGAATTGGCCGGATTGAAACCCCGAACTTGGCCCCAGAACATGCCGGAACCGCGTGTAATCGCTTGGCGTCATCGTCGACAGCACATCCCAGCTTAATGTCATCACCGCCTGAATACGGCTGACCCGCGCAAGGGCCTTATAGGCAGGGACCAGTGCATCGGCCTGTATTTGTGCCTTGGCAAAGTGCATTTCGCGGATGATCTGTTTCAGCCATAATTCTTTGGTCTGGTGGATGATGATGAACAGCATCTCGTCATCCAGATCGGACTGTGGCTGCTGACAGCTAAGCAGATCATCAAGCGCCAGATAGCGGGCATAGGTCATTTCGGTCATGCTGACAGGCATAGCGCACGCCGCACAGTCGCGCTATGGCCTGTTCATGTTTACACGCCCGACCCTTGCGACCGATGCAGATCCGCTCGATGGCTGGAGCCTTCCGGCATGGACCTATTCCGATGCCGAATTTGCCGCGCTTGAAAATGACCGTATCTTTCGCCCCGGCTGGCAAGTGGTTTGCCATGTCAGCGATGTTCCAGACGCTGGCGACTGGCACAGCCTCAATTACATCGGCGAGAGCGTCATCGTCGTGCGCGGCGTGGACCGGCAGCTGCGCGCCTTCACCAATGTCTGCCGTCATCGCGGCTCGCGGCTGGTTGATGGCTCGCGCGGATGTGCAAAGAAACTGGTCTGTCCCTATCATGCATGGACCTATGATCTGGACGGGCGGCTGACGGGGGTTCCCGATAGCGCGTCTTATCCGACACTTGATAAAACCAAAGCCAGCCTTGTCGCTGTTGATATGGAAATCTGGCAGGGCTTTATCTTTGTAAGGCTGGAAAGTGGCGGGCCGTCGGTGGCGGATATGATGGCGCCTTATGCAGCCCAGATTGCACCGTACCGGTTTGAAGAACTGCAAGCATTGGGCCGCGTTACTATGCGCGAACGCGCGGTGAACTGGAAGAATGTCGGTGACAATTACTCCGACGGCTTGCATATTCCCGTCGCGCATCCGGGGCTGACGCGGTTGTTTGGCAAAAGCTATGGCGTAGAGGCTGAGCCGCATGTCGACCGCATGTGGGGCGATTTGGTGGAGCGGCACTCGGCCAACTGGTCGGAACGAGCCTATCAGAAACTGCTGCCACCGGTGCCGCATCTGCCACCCGATAATCAGCGGCGCTGGCTGTATTTCAAACTTTGGCCGTCGGTGGCGTTTGATATCTACCCCGATCAGGTGGATTTTATGCAGTGGTTGCCAACGGGCCCGACCAGCTGCGTGATCCGCGAGATCAGCTATGTTTTGCCGGATGCCGCTGATTATCAGTGGAGCCGCGAAATGCGCGCCGCACGCTATCTCAACTGGCGGATCAACCGTCAGGTGAATGCTGAGGACACTGTGCTAATTACGCGCGTTCAGCAGGGCATGGCTAGCCAGTCATTCACTATGGGGCCGCTATCCGACAAAGAGGTTTGCCTGAAAGGGTTCTGCGCCCATGTCCGTGACCTCATTCCAGAGGCGCGCCTCGAACATCGCCCATCGCCGGGCTGGAGCAATAGATGACCCAAAAATATGATGCTGTAATTATTGGCGGTGGCCATAACGGCCTTGTCTGCGCGTTTTATCTGGCAAAGGCGGGACTAAAGGTGCGCATCGTAGAGCGCCGCGACGTTGTGGGCGGTGCTGCAGTGACGGAGGAATTCCACCCCGGATTTCGCAACTCTGTGGCCAGTTACACCGTCAGCCTGCTGCAGCCCAAAGTCATCGCCGACATGAAACTGGCCGATCATGGCTATCGCGTGATCGAACGCCCGATCAGCAATTTCCTGCCGCAGGAAGACGGAGGTTATCTGAAACTTGGTGGCGGGCTTGAACGCACACAGGCGGAATTCGCGCGCTTTTCCAAACATGATGCAGCGGTGCTACCCGAATATTATGACAGCCTAGAGGTTGTGGCTGATGTCTTGCGCGACCTTGCGATGAAATCGCCGCCCAATGTGGGTGATGGCGTCAAAACCTTGATCGATGGCGCGCTTCAGGGGCGCAAGCTTGCAGGCTTGCCGATTGAGCGGCAGCGCGATGTGCTTGACCTGTTCACCAAATCGGCGCGCACGTTGCTGGACAGCTGGTTTGAAAGCGAGGCGGTGAAGGCGGCGTTTGGTTTTGACGCGGTGGTTGGCAACTATGCCAGCCCCGATACGCCGGGCAGTGCCTATGTCTTGCTGCACCATGTCTTTGGCGAAGTGAACGGGAAAAAGGGCGCATGGGGCCATGCCATCGGCGGCATGGGTGCGATCACACAGATCATGGCCAAGGTGTGCGGTCAGCTTGGCGTGGAGATTAGCCTTGAGGCGCCGGTATCGCGCGTTTTGGTTGATGGCGGCAAAGTTGCGGGCGTCCGGCTGGAAAGCGGCGAGGAGATTGCGGCGGATCGCGTGATCGCCAATGTCGGACCCAAAATCCTGTATGAGCGGATGTTTGACGATGCCGATCTGAAGCCTGAATTCAAACGCCGCGTTCGGGGCTTTAAGACGGGAAGCGGAACGTTCCGCATGAATGTTGCTTTGTCAGAGCTTCCCAGATTTACTTGCCTGCCAGAACCGGGCGAGCATCACCAATCGGGTATCATCATAGCGCCAACGCTGGACTATATGGACGAGGCGTTTTTAGATGCCAAACGCGATGGATGGTCAAAGAAACCCATCGTCGAAATGCTGATCCCGTCGACAGTGGACGATAGCCTAGCGCCAGCAGGCCAGCATGTCGCCAGCCTGTTCTGCCAACAATTCGCCCCTATTTTGCCCGATGGCAGGGATTGGGATGCAGAGGAAGGCGCAGCTGCCGATTGCATCATCGACACCGTAGAGGCGCATGCACCCGGTTTCCGCGCGTCTATCCTTGGCAAGCAGATATTGAGTCCTAAAGGGCTGGAGCGCAAATTCGGCCTAGCGGGCGGTGATATTATGCATGGCAATATGAGCCTTGATCAGCTGTGGGCGGCACGGCCGGTGCTGGGCCATGGCGCGTATCGCGGACCGTTCAAGGGATTGTATATGTGCGGCGCGGGAGCGCATCCCGGCGGCGGTGTTACCGGAGCGCCGGGGCATAATTGCGCGCGCGAAGTGATTGCGGACAATCGTTTTCTGGGGCGCTGGCGTTAGAGCAACGGGCCGAACTGATATCACCAAATCACGTCACCCCGTGCTTGACACGGGGTTAGGCTTTCTGCCGCCTAGAAAAGCCAAGCCCCGCATCAAGTGCGGGGCGACGGTCAGTGTTGGGAGTATAATCACTCTAGCATCGCATCCCGCCAAAATGGAAAAAGCCGGACCCTTTCGGACCCGGCTTCCTCCCCTCCCGTCTTGCGACGAAACTGTTTAGAAATCGCGGCTGACCTTCAACCCGATAAGTCTTGGTTTAACCAGCGTGTCATAGAATGATCCGCCTAGCGGCGTAGTGGGGGTGACGCCGGTACCACACACTGTCTCAACGCATGAGACACCGGTATTTACCCTGCCATATTTGTCGAGGAGGTTCGTCCCGAAGATTTCGACGCTCCAGTCATCATTCTTCATACCAAAACTAAGGTCGAAAGTGGCATAGGCGCCCAGTCCGCCTTTGATCGCTTTTTGCACAGTACGCAGGTCGCTGGTTCGCCCGCCGGTATAATTGAAGGCGAGTTGGACATGGCCGTCCCAGTCCGAAATCGGGAACTCATAACGGACAAGGGCATTGCCCTTAAACTTCGGCGTCACCGGCAGGCGCGAACCTGCTGGAGCCAATGTTGCGTTGCCAACAGGGGTTGTGCAATCAAAGGTTGCATTGGCGATCCGGCAGAAATTCTCGCGAATTTTGGAATCGTTATAGCTAAAGCCGGTGCTGAACGTGAACCCGCCTGCGTTGTAGCCAAGTTCAGATTCGATCCCGCGAATACGGGCGACGCCTGCATTGCGGATTTCGGTCAGGCCATTGGCTCCAAGGAACGACAGTTGAATGTTGTTCCAATCTTCTTGATACACAGCACCGTTAAAGCGGAAGCCGCCCGATCCCAGTTTCCAGCCCAATTCATAATTGTCCAATTGATCAGGACCATAGGGCGGCAACGTGCCGCGACGGTTAATGCCGCCGGGACGGAAACCACGCGACCATGTGGCGTAAACCAGTGCATCGTCGCTGAATTTATAAGTCGCGTTCACCTTATAAATCGCATCGGTTGACGATGTCGATTTGTTTACGTTGGTGCACGGTGCGCCAGACAGGATCGGCGTTGCGAACGTGCCGGTAGGGTTGTCGCGGAATTCCTGACCCGTGGTGGTGATGCAACGGGCAACGCCGGTGTTGCCGGAATAGCCGCGCGCATATCCAAAAAAGCCGAATAGCGAGTTGTCGAACTTATACAGTCGCGCGCCGCCGGTCAGTGTCAGCTTGTCAGTCACGTCAAACGAAAGCTCGCCAAAGGCCGCATAGTCGCGGTCGGTACGCAGCTGTTTGGTTAGCCAGATGTTGCTGGCCGTGCCGGGAACGGTGATGGCATCAGCGATATTGTCGATGATGTAATTCTGTTCGATGTTATGCGATTGGCGTTGATAGAACAGGCCGCCAATGAAACGCAAAGGCGCGTCTGCTGGTGACGAAACGCGGAATTCACCATAGGTTTTCTTGTATCGGTCAATGCCTTGGATATATTGCGTGGGGTCAATCGCGTTGCCAGCGTTGTCAACCCAGCCGGTGCCATATCCGTTCAGCGCGTCATAGAAATAGCTGTAATCTGAATAGTCGCTTTCGGTTTCCGTCTTGCGGCGCAGATGACCACCGGTCAGTGTGACGTCCCAGTTACCGAGCTTTCCTTCAACGGTCAGCGCGCCTGAAATCCAGCGATCTTTGCTGCCCTCTGCTTCATACTGCACCGTTTGCAAGCTGCCTGTTGTCTGGCCAGAGCGTTCACGCGAAAAGCTGCCATTGGCTTTTTGAACTTGGCCCATGACGACTGGCTTGATTGTCCAGCTGTCGTTGAGGTCGATGCCGAGCGCTGCGCGAGCGCCATAAGTTTCGACATCGTTGTAATCTTTTTCAACAAAGGCTGCGTTGTTGCGGGTTACGCCAGACGTCGCATAGGTGCGGCTGCCTGCGATATTATCGATATAGCCGCCATCTTTGCGATACCAGCCAACGACGCGGACTGCAGCATTCTCGCCAAGCGGCGCGTTAACAAAACCTTCGGCAACACCGCCAAAATCGCCATGGGCGACATTGTTTATTTCAAGTCCGGCATTTCCATAAAAGCCCGAAGTGTCTGGTGCGTTTGTGATCAGCTTCAACGTTCCAGCCATCGAGCTTGCACCATAAAGCGTGCCTTGTGGTCCAGCGAGCGCCTCAACGCGGGCCAGATCATAGGCATGAATATCAAGTGCACCCTGTATAGTCGTGATCGGCATTTCGTCGAGATACGTGCCAACGGTTGGCAGCGATGCGGAGTGGTTCGCGTTCTCGCCAGAGGCAACGCCGCGGAAATAGACTTGCGCGAAACCGGGCGCGCCCTGTTGGATGGTGACGGACGGCAGAAACTTTACAACGTCCTGCAATTCGTTGACTTGCAACTGGTCCAGTGCCTCGTTGCCCAGTGCGGTCACAGCGGCGGGCACATCCTGCAAATTCTGTTCACGCTTGTTCGCAGTAACGATGATGCCACCGTCTTCGGTGGCTTCTTCTTCTGCGGCATCCTGCGCCATGGCGGGCATAGCGATCGACATCGCGGACGACGCCAACAGCACCGCCATCGATAGGCGTACCGAGCGTGTAGTTTTCAAACTGCGCATATTAGCGAACTCCCTGAAGATGTATCGATTTGATAGACTCATATTCGGTGGCCGCTTGCAATCAATTTTCCGTTAATGCGGCCTTGTCACATCATTTATGGCGCGAGCTGTGGCAAAATCGCAACGATGTTACATGTCGGGATAGCGGATCCAAAGGTCGCCGAGTGCAGTTTTGAGCGGATCGAGCCAAGCCTCATAGGGTTTCCATTGGTCCATGCCATCGCGGTTCAATGGACGCCGAACCTGCTCGCTGGACGCGGTGCGAACGGCGCGGCTATTTTCGTGGAACTTCAGGCAGGCATCCTCAAACGGTAGCTGCAGATACGCCAAAAGCGCGCGCACTTGCGTGTCAGGATTTTCAACCAACTCTTCATGGATCACGCGGTGAACCCGCCCGGGCAGCACTGCGTCTATATGCGCCATCAGCCGGACATAGTCGGCATAATAACGCCCCATATGGGCTAGGTTATAGCTAAATGCCTGCCCCTTGGCGAAATGCTGACGGAAATTGGAAAAGCAACAATCAAGCGGATGGCGGCGTGCATCAATGATCTTGGCATTGGGCAGGATCAGATGGATCAGGCCAGTGTAAATCCAGTTGTTTGGCAGCTTATCAATAAAAAGCGGCTTTTCGGATTTTCGTTGAACGCGTGTGCTGCCGATATACTCCGCACCCAGACCGGCCAGTTTGCTGGGGGACATATCCGCAATCGCATCGATCCAACCAGACGGGCCACCGCCGCGTCCCTCACGCATGGCGATAGCGGGCATATCTGGCAGTTCCATTGTACCTTCAACGGCGGAATGGCTGGCGAGGATTTGCTCTACCAAAGTCGATCCGGCGCGCGGCATGCCAAGGATGAAAATCGCATCAGGTGCATCCGCGCCTTGGCCTACGCGTTCGGCTATAAATTCGGGCGTAAATCGCGCGATAATCTTGTCGACATGGTTCGTCACAATAGCGGGATCATAATCCAATGACGTGCGGCGCAGGCTGTTCGCGGCGGCATAATGGTCAAAGGCGCGCTCGGGGTCTTGCCGGTCATCAAAAGCTTTGCCGAGTGCAAAATCGAGATGGAAATGATCTTCATCGGATAATCCCGGCGTCGCCAAGGCGGCTTGCATGGCATGCAAATCGGCCTCGTCAAACTTCACGGTTTTCAGATTGGCGAGGCTCCAATACACTTCGCCCAGCGTCGGTTCGACATCCAGTGCCCGCCGGTATGCAGCGATGCTATCATCCTGACGCCCCACTGTTTTCAGCAAATGCCCTTGGCTCATCCACAATTTTGCGTTGTCAGGAAACCGCTGCGTCAGTTCGTCATACAGCTCCAGCGCTTCGTCATAATCACCGATACGGCCAAGCGCGGCTGCTTTCAGATTGCGGCTGGCGATATTGCCGCTCTCCACATGCAGCACCTGATCCAGAGTCTCGACAGCCTCTGGAAAGCGGTTTTGCCGGTATAAAATGCCCGCAAGGTTGGACCGCGCAACTGTGAAATCGGGTGCCAGTTCCAGCGCGCGACGCAGCAAAGTCTCGCTGTCTTTATAGCGCCCAACCCGCGCGGCCAGCTGCGCCATCAGGCGGATCGCCGCCACATCCAGCGGGTCACGCTTTAAATGTGCGCGCAATATCGGTTCGGCCTCGTGCAGCCGATCCTCGTTGATCGCCAGCGCCGCTTCGATCAATTGCGGATTGCGGATGCCGCGTTCAATATAGTTCTGCGCCAGTTCGTCAGTCATCGGCGCGGCCTATCAGGACAATGTGCCATCGGCAATGTGCACGCGCATGGCATTGGAGCCCGCAGCGACGAAAAGCTGTTCTTCGGTTCCGGTCATCCATATCTGGCTGCCAGTATCAACCAGCCGTTCAAACAAGGCTGCGCGGCGATCTGGGTCGAGGTGCGCGGCAACTTCGTCCAGCAGCAATATCGGCGCCGCGCCGCGTATCTGTTTCACAAGCCCTGCATGGGCAAGGATGACGGACAGCAGCAATGCCTTTTGCTCGCCTGTTGAACAATTCACCGCGGGCTGGCCATGGCCAGCGTGGATGACTTCAAGGTCGGCACGATGCGGGCCGGTCAAGGTGCGTCCTGCGGCGCGATCACGGCTACGTCCTGCGCGATAAGCCTCGGCTAAAGTTGCCGCATCTGACAAGCCATCACCCGCCAGCGTCAGGATAGGCTTGGCAAAGGGCGAGGGCGGCATTGCCTCTATCGCGGCGGAAAGCTGTTCCAATACCTTTGCCCTTGCCGCCGCAATAGCCGCGCCATGTTCGGCAAGCCGTGCTTCGATTGCATCGAACCATGCGGCATCCTGCTGTCCATCGCCCAGCATGCGGTTGCGTTGTTTAAGGGCGTTTTCATACCGGCTACTATGGGCAGCGTGCTTTGGATCGAGTGCCAGCACCAAACGGTCAAGGAAACGGCGGCGTGCGCTTGCGCCATCCGCGAATAATCGATCCATTGCAGGGGTCAGCCACAGGATCGCGAAGTATTCGGCCAAATCGTTGATCGTTGTTGCTGCGCTGTTGATATGAACCTGGCGTCTTCCGGGCATCGCTGCGCTTACCGCAGTGCCAAACTGGTTGCCATTGGCCAGCGCCGAAACTGAAAAGCCACCGGCGCCAGCCTTGCGGGCCATTTCCCCCAATGCTGCGCGCCGAAGCCCTCGACCGGGGACGAGCAACGATACGCCCTCTAGAATGTTGGTTTTCCCTGCACCGTTTGCGCCATGCAAGATGATAAACTGCGCCTCTGGCCGAAAGCGCAAAGCGGCATGGTTGCGAAAATCAGTAAGGTCGAGCTGCTCCAGCATAGCAACGCCCCTATCGGAGCGCGCAGCTAGGTCAAGCAGGAGGATCGCACACTTGCATCCACGCTATCAGAATTATTGGTGAAAAATCCCAATGTTCAGCATTGTAAAATAGTCTTTTTCAGAAGCGAAATGCATCAAATATATATAAAACAATAGTTTGCATAAACTGGCACGGCGCATGCAGAGTAGCTGGCATACCGGAATTCACCGGAAATATGAACGAACAAAGGAATTTGAAATGACTATGACAACCCGCACACACTTCACCGCAATCTTCGCTTCTGTAGTTTGCGCCGTTATGACCATCGGCTTCAGCGTTGCTCCTGCCGTTGCTCCCATCGCTCCCTATCTCGCTTGATCTTGGCTGATACAGGCTTATTCAAAGGAACCATGACAATGAACTATTCCAATCAAAACCGCTTCGCCTCGATGTTTGCTGCTGTTGTATGCGCAGTAATCACAATCGGTTTCAGCGTAGCTCCCGCTGTTTCGCACGCTTCGGTATTGGTCGCATAATGACCCGCCCCGGAGAAACCCCGAAATTCGACATCCGTCCACTTGAAGAAACGAAAAAGAAGAAGACCATGACCAAATTGACATTGAACCGCGTCAACAAAAAAATCCTTGGCGTTTGCGCTGGCCTTGCTGACTGGAGCGGTATTGACGCTGTGATCGTCCGCATCGCTTTTGTACTGGCGACACTGGTCGGCTTTGGCTCACCGATCCTGATCTACGTCGCGCTTGGATTGATCCTCGACTAGAAACGGTTGGCCGACATTGCCATTCGCTCCCTATGGCAATTGCTGTAAAGTCTGCTAAACACAGCATATTGTTATCCGGCCATCGCGGGGAGGCGATCCGAATGTCGGCAGATGAGTATGACAACGTGCCCTATAATCATCGCCGCTATTCAAGGGGTGATGTGCATATTGTCGCCAAGATACGCGAAAAGGGCTATGGTCATCACAAGGCCAAAGTTTCGGATCTTTCGCGCGCAGGCTGTAAGGTCATCACGCCGATGTATCTGAACGCTGACAATTCGCTTTTCATTACGATCCCTGGCTTTGCGCCGTTGGAAACCAAGATCGTATGGCATGAACGTGATGAATATGGCTGCCACTTTGTTAATGAACTGCACGAAGCCATTTATGACCATATCTTGAAAGCCCATCCTGCGGCATTCAACAGGAATTGATGGCTAAATTTCCTGCCGACCGGGTCTATCATAAGGACAGGCGCAAAAACCGGCATGGCTTCTGGCGAAGCGTGATGATCACATTATTGCTCGCGATGATCTTGGTTGCTGCTTGGTTTTACGGCGCATGGACAGATCGGCGACAGCCTGTGCCTATCGCAGGGCAGAAACTATATGTGTTAGATGGCGATAGCTTCGTCGTTGGTAGCCGAAAGCTCCGGCTTGATGGCATCGATGCGCCTGAACTTAAACAGACCTGTAAAGACAGCCAGAATAGTGAATGGCTTTGCGGACGCGCGGCACGAGCGGCGCTCGAAAAGCTGTTGTTGGAACCCGGGCTAGCGTGCGAAGCCGGGGCGCAAGATCGCTATGCTCGCTCAGTTGCCATGTGTCACTCGGCCACCACCCCCGATATCGCCGCGGCGCAAGTCCGTGATGGCATGGCGGTCACACATGAATTTAACGGTATGCGCGATTATGGCAGCGAAGAAGACGCAGCCCGCAATCAAAAGCGCGGCATCTGGGGCGGCGTGTTTGAACAACCGGCGGACTGGCGCGCCGTCCACCCGCGCGGCGCCGGATTATAAGCTTACTTTTTGCACAAACACACAGCCAGCCGAATAGCCTGCGCCGAATGAGCAGATCAGGCCAACATCGCCCGCCGCCAAATCCTCATTATGTTTGTGAAATGCGATGATCGACCCTGCGCTTGACGTGTTGGCATAGGTGTCCAGCACCGTCGGGCTTTCATCGTCATTCGCTTCATGTCCCAACACACGTTGAGAAATCATCCGGTTCATCCCCTGATTGGCCTGATGCAGCCAAAGACGGCGGAGGCTTTCGCTGGAGAGGCCAAGATCGCCAGCGTGGTCAACAATCATCTGTGCGACCATCGGCACAACCTCTTTGAAGACCTTGCGACCTTCTTGCACGAACAGCTTATCATTGCGCGGTCCGCTTTGATCAACCGGGCCTTTGCCCTCGGCGCGATTGAGAAAGCCGAAATTGTTGCGGATGTTGTTGCTAAACTGCGTCTTCAGCCGCGTGCCAAGGATTTCCCAATGCGTCGGCGGAGCCAAATCCTTTGCCTCGACCAAAATCGCGGTCGCCACGTCACCAAAGATGAAATGGCTGTCCCGATCCCGCCAGTTCAAATGCCCCGACGTAATCTCTGGATTGACCACCAAGACCGATCTGGCGTTGCCGCTACGGATATAGTCAGCGGCGGTTTGAATGCCAAAGGTCGCTGATGAACAGGCGACGTTGATGTCAAAGCCAAAGCCATGCTCCATGCCCAGCTCATGCTGAATCTCCACTGCCATTGCCGGATAGCCGCGTTGCATGTTGGATGCTGCACACAAAACTGCGTCAACGTCGGCAATATCTCGCCCAGCCTTGGCCAGCGCATCGCGGCATGCCGCCACACCAATTTCTGCCATCAACGAGATTTGGTCATTGGGCCGTTCGTCGTACCGCGGCTCCATGATCGCGGGATCAAGGATCGCTGCTTTGTCGATCACATGCCGCGATTTAATCCCGCTCGCTTTCTCGATAAACTCGACCGAGCTGTGCACAAGCGGTTCTGCATCAGGGTTCTGCGCGTTGAACAGGTCGGCATAGGCATTATAGCTTGCGACCAGTTCAGCATTCGAGATGGTGTCGGTTGGCGTGTAAAGCCCGGTCGCCGAAATGACCGGAGTGAAAGCATCTGTCATAGCATTCCCGCTTTGCATGTTCTGATTTTTAGTTCCATTGCGCGCGGATTAGCGCGGTGACTTAGGTGAAACAAGCTAATTGCTTTTGCGCAAGCCACAGTCCAGTGTCACAAAGAGAATAGAGGGGAAGCACATCATTTATGGCTGAGGAAATTCGCCAACCAAGCTTGATGTCACGGCTGTTTCGCCGTGCGATAGTCTGGATCTACCATAGCAATGGCTGGACTGCATCGGGCGTAGTGCCCGAACCACGGAAATTCGTCCTGATTGCTGCGCCGCACACATCGAATTGGGATTTTCTGAACTTTATCGGCCTGACCGATGATCTGGGGATCACACCGCACTTTATGGCGAAAAGATCGCTGTTTCGCTGGCCCTGGAAAAACTTCATGCTCGACATGGGCGGCGTCCCTGTCGACCGGTCTGGTAGCCAGAATTATGTGCAGGCGATGATCGACGAGTTTTCCCGGCGCACAGAATTCATGCTGACCATCGCGCCAGAGGGAACACGCGGAGCAGTGCGGAAATGGAAGACCGGTTTCTATCATATCGCGGTCGGTGCAAAGGTGCCGATTGTGGTTGGCATGATGGACTATGCGAAAAAAACCGGCGGGCTTGGCCCTGCCATTTGGCCCACAGGCGATTTCAAAGCGGACATGGCCAAAATCGCGGAACATTATGCAACGGTAACGCCAAAGCATCCCGAGAAAAAGATGACCAGCATTGCCGGGGAGGATGAAATATGACCGGAGCATTGACGATGCTTGGCATCAATCTGGTTGTGCTGATGGCCGCGATCTTTTTGCTGTGGGCCTATTCGGTCAAGATCCGCGATGTCTCGTTCATTGATGCATTTTGGGCGTTTGGCATGGTTATCCTTGCATGGACCAGCTGGTTTCAGATTGATGGCGACGGCAGGCGCGCGGCGGTATTGCTTGCGCTGACGACTTTGTGGGGACTTCGGCTATCGCTTCATCTTTTCACCCGCTGGCGGCGTGAGGGTGAAGACCCGCGATACAAAAAAATCATGGGCTATGCGATGGAAAGCAAAGGCTGGAGCTGGAATAAAACTGCGCTTCTGGCGGTATTCCTGACACAAGCGCCATTGCTGTTCATCACTGCGCTTCCAGCGCAACTGGGCATTTGGGCGAGCGAAGGCGGGCGCACAATCATGGGACCGATTGCATGGGCAGGCATTGCCATCGCCCTGATCGGCATCCTTTTTGAAACAATCGGCGACGCGCAGCTGAAATCTTTTCGCAGCAATCCGGTCAATAAAGGCAAAGTGCTCGACACCGGCCTTTGGCGCTATACTCGCCATCCCAATTATTTCGGTGATGCTTGCACATGGTGGGGCATCTGGCTGGTCGCAGCAGAAACGGGACCGCTTGGCTGGCTCAGCATCATTGGCCCGCTGTTCCTGACCTTCACCCTGACCAAATGGTCAGGCAAGCCATTGCTGGAAAAGGGGCTGAAAAAATCGCGACCGGGTTATGCGGATTATGTCGAGCGCACATCCGGCTTTTTCCCTTGGCCACCCAAAGGCGCGTAAAGGCTACATCGGCTTTGGTTCCCATAGCTCGATAGCGCGGCCTTCAGGGTCGATGATACGGGCGAAACGGCCATTGGCTTCATCGAGCAGTTCGCTGACTGGCGTAACGCCGTGATCCGCGCATCGTTTCAGCATGCCATCAAGGTCATCGACCATCAGGTTGAACATGAATTCCTTGTCCGATGGCGCGAAATAATCGCTGTCCGCCTTAAACGGCGATACTATCGTGGCTGCTCCGGGATGTGCCGCTGCGGTTTCTGGCAAAAACACCAGTCCGCCCCAGGGTTCAAACGCTAGGCCCAGCACATTGCCATACCAGTCGCGCATTGCATCGCTGTCGGCTGATTTGAAAAACAGACCGCCTAATCCAATGACTTTGGCCATACTTAATCCTCCTGCGGCTAGTTCCTAATTCCCAACCCGTTTCAGCCGGGTACGATTGCGGCTAAGCCATTCTGCCTTTTCATCATCCTGAAAATCAACCTGCTTTAGCGTCTCGATCTTGTCGCCATCGCGCGTGGTTATATAACGCAATAGCGCCGGGCGGTTATCGTCTTTGCCCAGAACTTCCTCAATCATCGTCCAATGCGCCGCGTCCTTGGCATCGCCGTCCATGCGCACATTATGGGTGTAGACCTCGACCGTTCGGCCCTTGCGAAATGTTCCGGTGGTGACTGTGCCCGCCTTTGCATCGAACAATTCAACAGAGGTAATCCGCACATTGCCGATAGTTGGCCCATCATCAAAATCCGATCGGCGGATGCTGGTTGCTTTATCGCCTTGGTCCTCGATGGCCGTCTTGACGGGAATGCCGAACCATTGGTTCGCGGTATAATCGAGATATTCCAGCGTTCCCTCCCAACTGCCGCTTAGCGAGGCGCGGGCGGCGGCTACATCGACCGGCGCTGCTTGATCGGGCGTTGCCTGAGCATTGGTGGCAAGAGCTATGCTTGAAAGAAAGAAAAGCGACAAACTACGCATAGATCAAAACTCCTTTATAATAAAAACAGAAAGCGAAAGTGGGTCGTAAGGGAGCCTATTTATAGTTTTCACGCCGATCGCCAAAATCCCGCACGCGTTTGCGCCATGCACGATAGCTTCCGGATTTCAGATTGGATCGCATCACCGCCTTTACCGCATCGGCACTCAGCCCGGTTTGCGCGGTGATTGTGGCAAAGCTGACATGATCGCTTAGTGCCATTTCAATGACTTCGCTGACCAAAGCATCGGATAGTTTTTGGGGAGGCACGCTCATGCTGGCAGACTTTGCTTTATGATCATCCTAGTGTGACTAGCCTTTTGTTATCGTGCTGCTTCGACGATGTTTTTAACTCTGCCGCGCAGGAATATCCAAACGAGTATCATTACAGGTACGACGCTATATGCAACAAGCATATCATGCGAGACATGAGCATATTCGGCAACTGCTCGCAATATATAAGACAATAGACTAACCGCATAATA
>JAAFIB010000042.1 GCA_013297725.1 Sphingomonadales bacterium | reverse complement strand
TAATCGATGAGCTCAAATTTCACGCGATCAGCAACGCCTGCGGCCTCCGCTCGCTGCCGGGCAACGGCCAGCTGCTCTTCCGACAGGGTGATGCCAAGCACATCAACGTCAGCGACACGGTGCATATAAAGCGACAGACCACCCCAGCCACATCCAATATCGAGCACTCTTTGACCTGGGGTCAGACAGAGCTTAGCGGCAATATGTGCCATTTTGTCGCGCTGGGCCGTTTCAAGGCTGTTGGTAGGATTGGTGAAATAGGCACAGCTATATTGACGGTCGGCATCAAGAAACAGATCGTAAAGCCGGTCAGAGAGGTCATAATGGTGCGCGACATTGGCTTTGGCCCGCGTCCCGTCATTGCGGGGCAGGATCGCCGCCAGCCAACGGGTGTTTTTCCAGAGTGCGACCCGGTGCTTGTTTGACCAGTCCCAGCGCATGTTGTGGCCCACAAGCCGCAACAGCCCGAGTATGTCGTCACCCTCGATTTTCAGGTCGCCAGACATCCACGCCTCACCCGCGCCTAAGGCGGGGTTTCGGGCGATGGCGCGGCCAACGCTGTGGCTGGTAAGTTGCAGCCGGACGGGCTGAAACGTCACCTCCGGTTTGCCAAATCTCTGCGGCGCTCCGCCAGCGACGCTAAGTTCCAATTCCCCAATGTTGATCATGCGACCAAGAAACTTATTTAACAACAAACGCTATCTCCTTTATTTCAGGATTTATTCGTTTGCAGCCGTCAGCGGGTTACATTTCTATGCCACTTTCTCTGTATCTGACTAAATCGGCGTGGTCCGCGTCTCAATCATCCTGCGCTGGCGCAGCTCGGTTACTGGCGAGCTGAGTTGGGAAAGTGCCGCCGTCATCGCAACGTCACCGGCTTCAACGGCACGGTCATAGGCGCGCCAGTTGCGTATCTCGATCGATTCGACTGCGGGCATGACATACAGGTCGCACGCGGCCTTGCTTCGCACGAGATCAGGACCGGCGCCAACAGTGGCTGCGCGCATCAGCAGCGATACGATCGGTGGCCCGCGCCGCCATTTGCCTGACCAGAACCATTGTAGCAGCGGGCTTGGACGCTCGATATCTGCCGCCATCAAGCCTTTTGCCTGCGATACATCGACACCGATGATCGTACCGTGATGTTCGGCGCGCAGCAGTTCGGATGGAAGGTTGCGCAGGACACCGCCATCAACCAACACGCAGTTATCCGCCACCACTGGCGGCAGTATCCCGGGAAGCGAAATCGACGCACGCAACGCCGTGGTAAGGCAGCCGCGGCGATGCACAAAATCTTCACCCGCGTTCAGATCGGTCGAAACGCAGAAATAGGGCAGCTGCAACTCGGTAATGTCGGTGTCACCGAAATGCTCGCGCAATCGCCACTCCACCTTCTTCCCCTTCGTCATCGCCACAAATGGCAGTGCGATGTCATCGAGCGGGCTGCTTTCGACAAAGGCACGGCGCAAGCGGGTATCTAGCTCGTCGTCGCTCCAACCTGCGGCAACGCCTGCCGCGATGATAGCACCCATCGATGTTCCACAGATTGCGTCGATGGGGACATTGGCCCGGCGCAAGGCACGAATTGCACCGACATGCGCGAACGCCCGGGCGCCACCGCCGGATAGAACAACGCCGACCGCCTTTCCGGTCAGAACGCGAGCAATTCGGTCAATGACGTAGCCTTCATCAGCGCAACGGAACAACCGCGACGGCATGAATGTATCAAGCCATGGCTCGGCATTCGCCGACGCCGGGCCGGTAAGCGCGAATTCGACCAGGCCCGATTTCTGATGCGATTGCGCGATCAAACGACCCGCATCCGCGTGGCACGCTTGCGTATGGCAGGCAACGACCAAAATGCGGTCGACCTGCCGTTGGCACAAAGCCCCCCAAGCCGGATCATCATGTTCGACAGCACACAGGACAATGTCATGATTTGCTTCAAGCATCGACCAGTCTGCAGGAGACAAGGGCTGATCGGAAGCATTGACGCGGGCAACGCTCATGCCGAGCCCTTCAATCGATTGGGCCAATCGATCCGACCATGCTTCGGCGTGCACCGTTGGTCCGGCAGCCATGACAGCGAGAATTCCGGGCTGCGTCCTCAGGCTGTCGGGATCAGCGGTCTGCGAACGGACGATCAGCAGCCGGGCCAATTCGCTCATTGCAGCCGGGCGGGTGCAGAGCGCGGTAAAGAAATCTTCACCGGGCAGCATCGCGATCTCGCTATCGCGCAAGGCCATAACGGTTGCACTACGCGCTGTTCGGGCAAGCAAGGCTGATTCACCGACGATCTCACCCGGGCGGACAATCGCAACTGACGTACTCGCGGCGCCAGTTCCGCGCATGATGGCCAGGCTGCCGCTGCGAACAAGATAGACCGAACTGGCTTCCGCTCCGGCCCTGTAGAGCAGCTCCCCGCCTTTGATTTCCTGTCGCGTCGAACGCGGACTGTCAAACAGCGAGGCGAGTGCCGGACACATGAACCCCATCATTACAGGAGAGTCGTGACCGAAATAAGCCAGTCGGGTGACGCCGCGACGATCACACGTTCAGCTTGCCGGTCAAGGCCCGTAAACACGAACAGCCCGACCAAGACAAGAATGGCTCCGAGTATCTGTTTACCGCGATTACCCGTTGCCATCAATCGACCGCGCCATTTGGCGATGACACTGCGCGTCGCAAAGGCGAGCACAAGCAAAACCGACGCGATCCCAAGACCAAAGGCAAGCATGACCGCAGCGACTTGCGCCAGATCCCGACCCTGCGCAGCAAGCGCGGTTGCCGCGCCAAGCGTCGGCCCGACACAGGGGCTCCAAACAAGTCCCAGCAACGCGCCAATCGCCGCCTGCCCGGCAAGGCCAAAGCGTTCCAGGCCATCCTGCCGCTCACCCGCCCAGCGTGCCAGCGGTGCCGCAGCGTTGGTAACGACCCTTTGCAATTGCGGTATGATCAGCACGAGCCCCGACAAGGCCAGGATGATCGCCCCGAAAATTCGTATCTGTTCGCCATCAAAGCCAGCGGATGCGCCCAGCACAGCAACCAAAAAGCCAACGATCGTGAAGGATGCAACCAGACCGGCGGCGAGCGCCAAGGGCCCCAGCCGGTGCTTTTGCGCCGCGCTGCCCAGCACGATGGGAACCAAAGGCAGGACGCAAGGCGACAGGATGGTCAGCGCACCTGCGGCATAGCCGAGCAAGGGATTGAGAGCAGACATAATCGGGGTTCGGCGATCAGAGCGCCTTGGCGACCAGCGCCTTGATCTGCGCCGGATCGGTGATGCCGGTGGCCCGGCTCACTTCGCGCGCGCCCTTGTAAACGATCAATGTGCTTTGCTTGCTGACG
The DNA here is from genome assembly GCA_013297725.1 of Sphingomonadales bacterium. Lineage (GTDB taxonomy): Bacteria > Pseudomonadota > Alphaproteobacteria > Sphingomonadales > Sphingomonadaceae > Sphingorhabdus_B. Next base: position 20,022 of record JAAFIB010000042.1, on the reverse strand, counting down.
CCAAGCGCAGCTCTTGCAGCCTCCTGACTGTCAAAGTCCAGTTTCAGGATAACGAATTGCGCGAATTTGGGGTCCTTGGAAATCGCGGCTATCGTCGGTGCCTGCGCCCGGCAGGTTGGACACCAATCGGCATGCACATCAACCAATATCGCCTTTCCGGCCTTTTGCGCGGTCTTCAGGGCGGTCGCGCTGTAGGGTTGGATTGGTCCAGCCAGAACCGGGGTTGCGACGACTGCAATAAAACATGCTGTAAAGTTGGTGAAGAGCCGGTGGCATCTCATATGTCGGTACTCCTGTCCTGAAACTTTGTTGTCATGACTAATTCGTCAGGCCGCCCGTTCGGTTACACAATCTTCTGCAGCCGTCGGCATATCGGCGCCGCGATCAAGCCCGGTGATCAGCCGGGCACCGCGCTCAAAGGTCAAATAATTCCACAGCCAGTTCGCTCCCACAACGAAACGGTTGCGAAAGCCGACCAGGAAATAAAGATGGGCGGTGGACCAGATGACCCAGGCCGGAAAGCCCTTTAATCTTGTCCATCCAAAATCGACGACCGCGCGCTTTCGACCAATTGTCGCAAGCGTGCCAAAGTCCCGGTAACGAAATGGCGCAATGCCAGATTTGCCATTGAGCCGCGACCGGATCGCTTTGGCCACATAGGCACCTTGCTGCTTTGCTGCTGGCGCAATTCCGGGCACCGATTTGTTATTGGCATCGACTACCGCTGCCGTATCGCCGATGACGAAAATCTCAGGGTGTGATGGAACGGTCAGGTCGGACTTTACGACCAGGCGACCCGCACGGTCGGCCTCCGCATCCAGCCAGGCGGCAGCGGGCGATGCCTGCACACCGGCGGCCCAGATAATGGTGGCGGCTGGAATGCGCTCTTCGCCGACAATCACACTGACGGCATCGATGGCGTTGACACGTCCGCCCAGTATCACTTCAACGCCCAGCATTTCGAGCGAAGTCTTCGCCGCAGCGCTTAAATCTTCGGGAAATGTGGTCAGAAGCCGATCCCCGCCCTCGATCAATTTGATCCGCACGCATTTGGGCGTGATATAGCGAAACTCCATCGAGGTTGCATGCCGGGTAAGTTCGGCGATGGCACCTGCCATTTCCACACCGGTCGGCCCGCCACCGATCACTACGAAAGTCAGCAATTCATCGCGGCTTTCCACATTTTCCTGCCGATTAGTTTCGGCCTGCTCAAGCGCAAGCAAGATTGTCCGCCGCACGCGCGTGGCGTCGTCGATCGTCTTGATACCCGGGGCATGTTCGGCCCAATGATCGTTGCCGAAATAGCTGTGACGCGCACCTGTCGCTAGGATGAGCAGGTCATAAGCGACGCTGGCACCACTGGCGAGGAAAACCGTCCGGGCTTCCCTATTGATGCCGGTTACTTCGTCGAGAAGCACATGCATCTGCTTGCGCGCCTTGACGATGGTGCGGATCGGGGCCGCTATGTCAGCCGGCGACAGTGCCGCGGTTGCGACCTGATAAAGCAGCGGCTGGAACACATGGTGGTTCTGCTTGTCGATCAACGTGATTTCGGCGTCGACATCTAAAAGCCCACGAACAACGGCAAGACCGCCAAATCCTGCACCGACGATCACTATCTTCGGTTTCCCGCGCGGCTGGACGATAGAAAGCGCTCTTTTCATGACGGCAGATTAAGCAGAACTTTCGGGATCGCGAAAATGCCGTTCGACTATGAGTTTCATACGCGTCGCGTGCGAACTGCGAAAAAGCCAGGAAATCCATGCGTTTCAGGTCAGCGTCCCAGAGGCGGCCCCAGGGATGCTGTAACGCGGCTATCATGCGCCGCGAATTTCACGTCGACAGGGATTTAGCATGAAAGGCTATTGCCATGAAAGTATCCGACATCATTGCCAGCAAGGGCGCCGCAGTCGGCACGCTGGACCAACAACAGACGCTCGCCGAGGCCATCGAAGTAATGCATGAATATGGCATCGGTTCGATCGTCATCACCAGCAGCCGGACGTCCGGCCCCGTCGGCATTGTATCGCAATCCGAAATCACGGCGGCGCTCTACAATCTTGGCACTGCTGCCCTGCGCCAATGCCTTAGCGGTGTGATGCGCAAATCATCACTGCAATGCTCCGTGAGCGACAGCGTCCACAGCGCGATGGCCTATATGACCCGCAACCGGGTTCGGCATCTGGTCGCGATCAACGATGACGGCCAGATTGCTGGGCTTGTTTCAATGGGCGATTTTGTTGCGGCGCGGCTTAAGTCTTCCGAGCTGGAAGCCAATGTTCTGCGCGACATGGCGCGCACCTTTACGTTGGTAAGCTAAGCCTTGATGACGCGTCGGCGAACGAGCAGGAGCGCGGGAACGGTGAGCGACATGATCGCATATGCGGTTATCCCGCTCACCGTCGCAGAGGGCACGCTCGACAACAGCAATGTGTCATTGCCGCCCGGGATCAGCGTTCCACCAAATGCCATTATGGCCCCGCCGACAATCGAGCGCGAGAGCGTTATAATCGTCGGCGGCTCAAAGCGAAATGCATTGGCGCGGATGCCCGAAACGACAGCGCCTGTCAGTGCCGCAATAGCCGCGACAATCGCCCCTGCGCTGATCATCGGCGATGCTCCGTCGGAAGCGACAGCGGCGCGCACGGCATCGGCATAGGTCCAGCCGGGGGTGAAGGCATAAAGCAGTGCACCACAAGCGCCGAGAACGGCCATCGCCCGCTGCAAAGGCCAGTCAGCGATGCGGTGGGGGTTTTTCGCTCTGGCTAAAACCGTCCATGCGCCGACCAGCAACGCCGCGAAGCCAACAATCGCAGCAACGCCCCCGATCGAAAATTCGGCCAGAATATTGGCAGTGGGAGGGCCGCGCACGATCAGATGCTGCCGGTCGACGATCGCAAAGCCGACGGCCAGTCCGATGGGGAGCCCGAAAAATCGAACCTCACCCTGCCCAATCCGTGCCAAAGTCCCAAAAATGCACGCGTCATTGATAAAGGCACCGATGCCCAACAAAACAGCTCCGATGATCAAAGCCATCGATATCGGTGCATCTGCGGCAACCCGCGCCACGCCGCCACTCAGCCAGCTGAGCGGCAGGCAGATGAGACCAGCCGCCCCGATGGCGACGGCAAAGCCGGTCAGCATCGTCACCTGATTGTGATCGACAAGCTGTTTGGCAGCGGTAACCGCGCAGGTGCTCCCCTGATTGACAGAATATCCCATCAGGAACGCACAGGCGGTCGCGAATGCCACCAGCAATATGGTCGTCGCCAAAGTCGCACTCCACACATATTTGAAAAACTGCCTTCGTTCCAGATGGGAATCCCGTTACAGCTCGCCTTGATTTGCTTCCTTCATAGCCGGACAGACTTCTCATGACACAGCTCCAAATTGCTATCGTCCAACAACCGCCGGTCTTTATGAATTTGGCGGCAAGCACGAGCCTGGCCCTGGATATGATTGCTGACGCCGCAACGAACGGGGCAAAGCTAATCGTCTTTCCCGAAACATGGTTGGCGGGATACCCGGTCTGGCTGGACTTTGCGCCGGGAGCAGCCCTTTGGGGTAACCCAGCTGCCGAGGCATTATTCTCCCATCTCTATGATCATTCCCCGACGATTGACGGACCTGAAATCACGCAGCTGGCATTGGCCGCTCGCGAACATGGTATGGACGTGGTTCTGGGTCTGCACGAACGCCTCGGGCACAGCCTGTTCAACACAATGCTATTTCTGGGGGCCGATGACAAAAGGGGCGTGCACCGCAAACTGATCCCAACGCACGGCGAACGTTTGATCTGGGCGCAGGGTGACGGCAGCACATTGGGCGTTTGGCAGCGGCCTTACGGAACCCTTGGCGGCCTCATCTGCTGGGAGCATTGGATGCCGCTGGCGCGAGCAGCCATGCATGCGCAGCACGAGCTCATCCATGTCGCGCAATGGCCCGACGTTCACGAGCGCCATCAGATGGCCAGCAGGCATTATGCCTTTGAAGGGCAGTGCTTCGTCATCGCTGCCGGGTGCGTCCTCACACGGCAAGACGTGCTTGATGGTTTCGCCAGCGCCAATGGCAGTGCCACTGCGCGAGAGTTGCTGGAGGCAATTCCTCAACAGACCGAACCGCTCAAAAATGGCGGTAGCGCCATCATCGCTCCAGACACATCCTATATCATGGAGCCGGTTTATGGTGATCGGCGCACATTATACTCAGAGCTCGATTTGATAACGGCACAATCTGGAAAACTCTATCTCGACACGCATGGACATTATGCACGACCCGACATTTTTGACTTACGGGTCAACATAAACGCAAACCCCGGGGTTACATTCTCCGATACTTGACCGAGCATAGGGCACGCCGTCAGCACTTCGTGATGCACAGCGCGCATTGACTTCATGCAGGCCTGGCGTCTGTCGCCATACCGCTAGTTCGTGCATAGCAACGGGATGGAACAAGCAATTCAACTCTTCGACAAGCTTAGCCGTTGCGCAGAAGACGCGCCGGAATGGCAAGAGCTTTACGACGATTTCGTCGGACGTCTGGTTATGCTGGAGACAGGAAAGACGGCGCCTGAAGTCGGCACCCCATTTCCGTTGCTGATGCTGCCAGATCAAAAAGGGCGTTATCACTCTTTGGAAGCACTCTATGCCGACGGGCCGCTTGTAATCAGTTTCAACCGTGGCGGCTGGTGTCCTTATTGCGTTCATGAACTCGAATCCTGGCGAGATGCCATGCCCGAACTTGAAAGCGCCGGAGGAAAGCTGGTTGTGATCGTTGGCGAAGTATCCGGCAGGAATGACGCGCTCGCAGACTTGATGCGCGATAAGGCAACAATCTTGAGCGATGTCGATCATGGCGCAGCGCTGGGCCTTGGCCTCGCATTTTATGCGGGTCCCGAGCTAATCGCACGATATTATGAATGCGGTCTCGACCTGTCAGACATTTACGGCTCGTATAGCGGAATACTGCCGATACCCGCGACATTCGTTGTCGACCAGCAGGGCTTAGTTCAATTTGCCTTTGTTGATCCGGATTTCCGCGTCCGTGCCGAACCAAGCGATGTTATAGAAGTCGTCAAGCGACTGGCGCACTGAGCGCTTTGGCGGAGCCGCTGCGTAAAGACGAAACCCATTATTCATAGCATTGGGGTCCACCCGGGACATCGCCAGTGACGATACCGTCTGACCGGTCCGCCATTGGCGATGACGCCTTGGGATGGATGGTTTGATTAGCCACAGATCCTGGCTTCACCCCATCATGGTCATTGCAACATGGGCCGCATTGAACATCGCGATTGTCATCATAGCGGCAAAGGCGCCCAGTGTTCCTAAGATTGGCGCATAAGCCTGACCATCAACGTGTTGGCCGATCTCGATAGCATTGTCTTGCATTGTCATATCCTCTCGATTTGGCGGAAGTGCCATAAGGATATCCGCCCAGCTACCCTCTTCAGTTACATGCGCGGCGTGCATGGAACCTATGCACGCTTGGTACATTCGCAAACCTCAACCTTCGGGCAATAGTCAATTATCGAAAAGGCGGTTCCGTCGCCGAGATGAGGAGACAAGATATGACCGCACACGCCCTAAAAGAAGCATCAGCTCAACAAGCACCTGCGCGCGCAGGCAAAGCTGCAATCAACCAATGGGGCCAGCTAATGGCAGCAGCCCAGGCTGGCAATGGCGGTGCCTATAATCGCCTCCTTAGCGAACTTGGCCCGTGGCTAACGCGCTTTTATGCCCGCAGGCTGCCTTTGTCGATGGTCGATGATGCCATGCAAGACACCCTGATCGCTATCCACCAAAAGCGCCATACCTATGATCCAGCTCGCCCCTTCGGCCCATGGTTGAATGCCATTGCCAGATATAAGTGGATCGACCGGCTTCGTTCGATGGGCCGTCAGGCAACGGTTTCGATAGATGACGAGATATTTGAGCCCTCCGTCGAAAGCCATGAAACCGCCGTGACCAGCGTTGTGCTGCTCGAAGAACTACTCGCCAAACTAAAGCCTGCGCAGGCAACGGTCATTCGTCTTGTCAAACTACAGGGCTTTAGCATCGAGGACGCCGCCAGCAAAACCGGGCAGTCCGAATCTCTGGTCAAGGTCAACATCCACCGCGGCCTTTCAAAACTGGCAGCTTTTGCACAGAGCGGTGCCTAGGATCGTCTGCGCATTCGGACAGCAGTTCCTATCGTGTTCGCTCCCGATAAGATTTGCGAGGTTCGCTTTGCTCTCAGTGCCCGTCGAAACCTGCCGTCCGTTTAGCAGCCGAGAAGCAGTAACTGCCTTCAGGGGGGCGGGCTGTCTGGTTTTGGCGAATGATTGCATGTAAGCTCGCTCTCGGGTCAAAAAGCTGAAAGATTAGGGGGTAGCCTGTGGACAAACCAAATGCGCTATCACGAAACCTATGGCTGATAGCGATTGTGGTCGGCGTGATTTATTGGATCGGTTCCTTGGCACGTTCAGGCGTCGCATTTGAAGACCTCGCATCTCTTCCGAAACCGCTAATCGTCGCAACCAAAGGTCTGTTCTCGGCTCTGTTGGCGATGTCCGTATTTGCTGCCCGCAAGGGTTCAGCCAGCCAAATAGTGGGCGCTGCTTTGGCGATCAGCGCAGTTGGCGACATTCTGCTCGTTACGATTGGTAGCGCCGCTGGCGGATTAGCATTCGCAGTTGCGCACTTACTCGCTGGATATGCGTATGCCAAAAATCAACGCGATCACAGTACTGCGACCTTATGGATGTTCGCTACCGCAGTTCCGCTGATCGCTGTCGTTTCATCCTATCTTGCGCTGCACGGGTCAGATCAGAATATTCTGATGTCGCTTTTTCCACTGATTTCCGCAAGCATGGCTGCTCTAGCGATCCTCAGTCGATTTCCCCTTTGGCTTTCTGGTTTGGGTGCCGCAATCTTTGTCGCATCCGATGTACTATTTTTGGCTGACTTGGGGATTTTACGACACAGTGGTGAGTGGGGTTTTCTGACCTGGGGGAGCTATGCAGTTGGTTACGCGATGGTCGCGCGTGGTGCAGCGCTTTTCAGTGCCGCCAACGGCAACTTTGCACAGAATTAAGGTGGTAGCTTTCGTGCCGCAAGCCTGAAGGGATAAACGACCGCTGTCTTTTAATCAGCAGGTATGAGCCTCAGAGGACAGAACGCGACAAAGTTTCGGTCGTTCGGTGCTGATTTAGAACGCCCAATAGCTGCCGCACTCGTAAGGAGTTTGACAGCAAGAAACGGGGCGCGCCGTGATAAAAAGACGGCTATAGCCGCCACTTTCTCAATAGCGTTAGGAGTTAGCATTGACCTTCGAAATTAGGCGAGCTGAGAAAAGCGATGCCCCTGTCGTTGCGCTGCTCGGAAGAATTACGTTTCGGGAAACGTTCGCGGTGCTGTTCACGCAACATGAGGGCGAATTAAGCGAGTATCTCTACCACACCTTCGGCGCGACAAAGATCGAGGATAGCATTGGTAAGCTTGAAAACCGCTATTGGATAGCGAACGTCGATGGGTTGCCGGTCGGCTTCGGGAAGTTAAAATTTCCTTCAAAATGTGATAACCTCCAAGCGATAGCGCCTGCGCAGCTGCAAAAGATATATCTTTTGTCGGAGTTCATTTCGCTTGGGTTGGGGGCCGCGCTGATGGATGAAATTTTGGCCGAAGGAGCGCTGGTCGGGAGTGATGATATCTGGCTAAACGTCTTATCATCCAACGAGCGTGCAGTGCACTTTTACAGCCGGCAAGGCTGGATATCACATGACGAAACGACATTCGACATCGGGTCGCAATCTTTTGATTTTCTAACGCTGCACAAATCTATGTGAAAGATCGCTACGCCGTCAATTTCTTAGAAGGCTTAGGGTTGCCTGGCGGCCAACGACCACTTTCTAATCCCTTGGCCTGAAAGCTGCCTGTCCGCTCCACCAACAAAGCTGCCCTCTTGAACTTGCGCTTGATACGCCCGAACGCGCAAATTCGTTCATCAGCTATCGACGCCTCGGTAACTTCTCCGTTCATAATCGCACGGGGATCCAAGCGTCCAGATCGGACCACTGCGACGACGATGCAAAAAGGGAAAATGCGGCGACCTGGCAGGGGGGGAGACCAGGAGACGCGCGAGGTCGCCGCATGTGGCCCTAAGCGTTTGTATCAGGTCACCTGAAGCTTTTCGTCCAGACGCAGATCGGGGTTACAAAATGATTACACAGATATTAATTCGATAATGATCGGCAGTTTTTTGTAACCTGCGAGGGATGCGGCGCGGATTGATTGTCCAGCGTTACCACCCCCGCGCGAAAATGACCGCGGACAATCGAAGAGAATTTATCATGGAACATGCTTTGCTCATTCAGTCGCTTTGCGACGACCTACGGCCCGTCGAACCTGACAAGGGATACAAGCCACTCATTGCGGCTACCGCCGTGGGAGCTGGCGCATCGCTGATTGGTCTGCTGGCCATGTGGGGCGTCCAGCCCAATCTGTATACAGCGTCAGTACTTTTGCCATTTCTCGGCAAGGCAGCGTTCGGAACAGGTCTTGCCTATGTTGCAATCAAAGGCATCGTCGCATATGCAAGGCCTGCCGAGCGCGCGCAACGCTTCAGATCGTATCTGTCCGCTGTGGCCGCAGCCGCAACAGTTGCGGCGATTGGCATTCTTTCAGAATCATCCGCATCCGGATTGGAAACAGCGCTGCTTGGTGCATCGTGGCAATCCTGTTCAGCGCGGATCATACTGCTGTCACTGCCGCTCATTGCCGCGATGATCTATGTCGTCAGGCAGCAAGCGCCGGTGCGATTACGCGATGCCGGTGCAGCTATAGGCATGTTTTCCGGCGCCACCGCATCAATCATCTACGCGCTGACGTGCACCGAATCCTCGGCCAGCTTTGTTTTGATTTGGTATTCGCTCGGGATTTCCGCCGCCACCGCAATTGGCGCCTTTCTCGGTCCGAAATTTTTGCGTTGGTGACAAAAGTTTTTTGTAACCAGCCAAAAACCCTTGGCGAATAACATCATGCCACCTCGGCAACAGATTACGATTTATTCAAAACCTCAAGAAGGAGACTATAAATGAACACCATGCAAAAGACCATCAGCGTTGCCGCAACTGCCGCACTGCTTGCAATTTCAGGTATGGGCGTTGCCGCACACGCAGCCCCCACCAAGAGCGGAAAGCAAGTCCACTGCTACGGCGTAAACACCTGTAAGGGCACATCTGCCTGCGCAACTGCCAAAACGTCATGCAAAGGCCAGAACGAATGTAAAGGCCAGGGCTTCCTTGAGCTCACGAAGAAGCAGTGCACCAAGATGGGCGGCAGCCTGACCGCGCCGAAATAACAACTAACCCCCAACCTATGGCCCGGTTTGCGAATTTCCGCTGCCGGGCCATCAATCTTTTGCGCGGTGCGAACCATGATTCACTACCCTCTCCCCGCTTTTTCAGGTTTCGGCTTGGGCATGCGAACACCGCATTATGACGCCTATCTGGCGGGTGAAGCGCCCGTTGATTTCGTCGAGATCATCTCTGAAAACTATATGGTTGATGGCGGTCGCCCGCTGTACTCGCTCGATCAGGTTCGCGAACGCTATCCTGTTGCCATGCACGGTGTTTCAATGTCCGTCGGCTCGGCTGACGGCCTCGACAATGCTTATTTGCAGCGGCTGAAGGCGCTGGCGGCGCGGGTGCAACCTTTATGGGTTTCCGATCATCTTTGCTGGACGGGCATCGACGGATTCAATTCGCACGACTTGCTGCCCCTGCCCTACACGGAAGAGGCACTGGACATCGCGGCTGCCAATATCATTCACGCTCAGGATTTCCTCGAACGACCGATGTTGATCGAAAATCCATCAAGCTATCTGACCTTTGCCGACGACATGATGAGCGAATGGGAATTCCTTGCCGCGCTATGCGAACGCACCGGTTGCTATCTGTTGCTCGACATCAACAATATCTATGTGAGCGGCACCAATCACGGGTTTGATCCCCTGACCTATTTGGGCGCCATCCCCGCCGACCGCGTTCGACAAATCCATCTCGCCGGGCATAGCCATGGGCGCGACGGGTTACTGATCGACACGCATGACCAGCCGGTTCCAGACCCTGTATGGGCGCTCTATGCCAAGGTCATTGGTCGTTTCGAAAACGTTGCCGTAATGATTGAGCGCGACGATGACATTCCCCCGCTCGAAGACCTCATCGCAGAAATGGAAATGGCCAGACAGTTTTCACAAGCGAGCGCAAGGGTTGCTGCATGAGGCTCGCTGAACTGCAACGCGGGCTGAGCGCCTATATCAAGAGCGATGGGGCAACCCCGCTTGATGGCGTTACAGAACGGTCAAAGCGCGGGCTGCCCGTCTATCATTACGCTTACCGCGCATCGCTGATCAATGCCCTACGCGATGTGTTCGAACGTACGCATAGCTGGCTTGGCGATGATCTTTTCGATGATGCTGCGCGTGCGCATATCGAGAAGAACCCGCCAAACAGCTGGACAATGTCCGACTATGGGCTTGGCTTTGAGGACGTGCTGACCGACCTTTATCCTGAAAACCCAGAGGTTGCCGAGCTGGCCTGGCTGGATTGGCAATTGCGGGTCGCGTTTAACGGTCCGGATAGCCCATCGCTCGACCGCGCCAAGCTCGCGGAGACAGACTGGGACAATGCCCAATTGCACATCACTCCAACGCTTACGATGCGTCCCGTTACCACGAATGTCGGCGCGTTGTGGGGCGCATTGGAAGACAAAGAAGGTCAACCGCCAAGGGCTCACCTCCTCGACGTACCTGAAGTTTTGACCGTGTGGCGGCAGGACTTGGCACCGCGCTTCCAGTGTGTTTCGGAACTGGAGGGCCAAGCGCTTGCGCTAGCGATCGCGGGGGCTTCCTTTGGCGGGATATGCTCGGAGCTTGGCAGTGATGCCGGCGACGAAGCAGAGTTTGCAGCTTTTGCTGGCGCGATGCTGGGGCGTTGGATTAGTGATGATGTCTTGATCGATGTCGGGTCGTGATTATACTGATCAGCTTAGTGACTGCCCTACCCAAATCTTTGCAGAATTGTGAATATGCCATCTAGACCAGCAATCAAGGAAGATTTGAGCGAGTGGGACGACATTTCGAACCGCTTCATTGCAGAGTTACGCGGTCGTCAAGTCGGTGCAACTGCGCCCCAACTGGGAGAGATATTTCCCGATTTCACGCTCCCTGATTCGCATGGCGCGCATGTCACGCTTTCGCAGCTGATCGGCACCGGACCTGTCGTAATCAGCTTCATGCGCGGCCAATGGTGCCCCTATTGCAAAGCCGAGTTGCAGGGTTGGCATGATGCCATCCCCCGACTTGAAGCAAAGGGCGGCCGGTTTGTCGGCATCAGCGCCGAAGTCGGGGGGCGTGCTGAAGACTTTCGCTGCCACATTGCGCCCAATGCAACGATGTTATGCGATGTCGATCACGGGCTTGCACTGTCGCTCGCGCTCGCCTTTCCGGTTAGCGCCGAATTTCACCGGCGCTATGTCGAGGCTGGCATAGATTTGGCGGGAATCTTCGGCAACTCGGGTCGTATATTGCCGGTAACCGCGACCTACGTGATCGATCACAATGCAATCGTCCGTTACGCGTTCGTCGATCCCGACTTCCGCATCCGCGCCGATCCAGCCGAGGTTATCGCTGCTGTCGAAGCGATTGATCGCTAAGTCGGGTTAATCTGCTTGCCAGTTGCGCGCTCTTACAGCGCGGATCAACGCATCGGTAGCCGTCGAACGCTTTCGCCCCGATACCGTAACAAAGGCAGTCTTGCGCAGTATTTGTAGTCCGTCGATCTTAACTTCGGTCACGCTATCGGGTAACTCCATCGAGGATGGCACGATCGCAGATCCCATATTGGCGGCAACCAGGTCCCTTACACTTTCAAACGATTGCCCCGTGTGACGGAAACCGGGATTGATTCCGGCGATTGCACACTGGCTCCGAAACTCGGCTGCAACGTCGCAGACGCTTTCGACCCAGGGGACGTCTTCCAAGTCAGCAATTGAAGGTGATGCTAGTGCCGCAAGCGCACTCGTTTTATGAGCAATTGCCACATAGGCATCTTCGCGAAGGTCGATACGGTCCAATCGATCGGGCATCTCACGCGGTGCAACTATAAATGCTGCATCCAGCTCGCCTTTGATGAGATCGTCGATCAGCCCGTCGGTCGCCGCATTGACAAGCGACAGCTGGAACCCGGGTAAAGCTTCAGCGACTACTGCTAACGCTTCTCGCATATTGACCGACAAATCCCCCGCCACGCCGAGTGTCATTGGCGCACTTTCAGCCTTGCCAATCCCTTTGGCGAGCATTTTCGCCGCCTGTGCCGCTTCGTAAGTCCGCTCGAGATGCGGCACCATCATGCGCCCCAGCTCGGTCAAATGTGTGAGCGACCGTTCCCGCCGGAACAATTGCCCGCCAAATTCCTCTTCCAGCTTCTGAATCGCGCGCGTCAGCGAGGGCTGGGTTACGTTCGATTCTTCAGCAGCACGCGTAAAGTTCAGCGTGCGAGCTGCCGCAAGAAAATATCGCACCTGATGCATTTCCACCGAACTGCACTCCCTGCGTTACAGACCTCTAAACGCGCTGCAAACTGCAAGTGGGTCGAGATGCTTTAACCCCAGAGGCCAACACCAAGATTTGGCGCATGGACACTGGATCAAGCGGTTCGCAAAACCTGCTGATATACATAAGGATCTGTATGGCTTATTGAAAATTGTCCGTCAATCCAACCGCTTTGACTTGCACTTAGTCGAAATAAGAATAAATTAGGATCTGTTGCTCCGCAGGAAAAAGAAGGTCATATGGCAGAGATCACATTGTGGATGCGGAGTTTCGTAAAGGTAACAGACGCCGGCAGCTTTTCGGCCGCTGCTTCGCGCACGCCGCACAATCAGTCGACACTGTCAAAGCACATTGCCTCTTTGGAAGCGCATCTTCGGACGCGACTGTTCAACCGGACTACACGGAGCCTCTCGCTGACGGACGACGGGGCGATTTTCTACGAGCATGCGGTTGCCGCTCTTGCCGCAATTGACGAGGCTGAGGCATCCATAGGCATGACCGGTGAGTTAGCAGGCGTTTTGCGGATGACGGCGCCGCTGACGCTTGGCGAAAGCAGGCTCATTGCGATGATCAACAAATTTCTCGATATGCATCCGGCCGTCGAGATCGACTTCAGACTTTCCGACCATGCACTAAACCTGGTCTCTGACAATATCGACATGGCTGTCCGCGTCGGCCAACTTGGCGACAGCCAGTTCGTGGCGCGAAAAATAGGTCTGGCGCGGCGGATGCTGGCTGCTTCTCCTGCCTATCTCGATCGGACTGGACGTCCAGCCGCAGTCGCCGATCTGATGGACCACAATTGCCTTTATTATGCCCTGGCGTCCTATCGCCAACGCTGGGATTTTGACAATGGCGACAGCGCCAACGTCCAGGGAAATTTTTCAGCAGACAGCCCAAATGCCCTACGCGCCGCTGCGCGGTCAGGCATGGGGATCGCGGCCAATGCGGTATGGCTGTTTGAAAATGATTTAAGAGACGGATCGCTGGAAGCTGTGTTGCCAGATTTTAAACCAGTCTCGATGCCGATACATATCATCCTGCCAGCTGCCCGACACGTCGCCGCACGAACCCGTGCAATGGTGGAGTTTCTGGCGCAAGAATTCGCGAACGATCCACTGCTCGCGATAGGTTGAATGTTACCGGCTGCAACACTCCAATACTCGCTGTCGCGACTTTGTCGAATGACATCGACTTTTGACGCAGGTTTAGCAGAGAACGGAAGGCAGCTTCTACGACGCATTCTGGACCCAGCGAACGGTAGAAAAGTTAGCACAAGCCGACCTAGCCAAATCAATTGAAACCAGATTGGGCACTGATGCTCAATTGCAGCAGGCTTCGAACTTAACGGCCTTCACCGGACGCTCACCCCGACTGCGCAGAGCAACGCATCGCGAACGCCGTGGCCTTGCTTGTCGTTCACAGTTTAATCCGCCCCAATCGTGCAGAGCCAGAAGGAAGGGTGGTTGCTCTCCATCCTGCATCTGCGCTTCCATATGCCGGGCCAAGAAGTTGTTGCGCATCACGCTCGTTTGAAGGCGTTATCGAGAGGCTGGTAACGCAAATTCCACCAGCAGGCCACCGTCCTGCGCGTTACTCATATGCAACCATCCGCCCTGCGACACAGCGATTTCCTCAGCGATGGCGAAGCCCAGGCCTGAGCCATAGGTGGAACTACGCGCCCGATCACTACGGAAAAAGGGTTCGTGCAGCCTTGCAAGCTCGGCTTCGCTTACGCCTTTGCCATGATCGCGGATGGCTATGACATGCAGGCAACCCTGCTGCCGGATGCTGACTTCGATAGGCGGTGCGCCATAAATTTCGGCATTGCGCAGGATATTAGCAATGGCTCTGCGTGCCGCCACTGGGCGAGCTGTAGCAAAGGCAGGGCCAGATGCGCTTAGGGTAAGGTAAATTCCAAAGTCCTCAGCGGTTTCTGCAATCAGGGCGCTCAAATCAACGCGCTCAGGCGTTTCCGCATCCGCACCGCGTCCGAAATCCAGGAACTGCCCCAGCATCGCATCCAGCCGGTCAAGCTGGCGGTCGATCATCGCTTCGCTATCCGCATTCAGCCCCGGGATCATCGCCATTTCCAGCCGGATTTTGGCAAGCGGCGTCCGCAGGTCATGGCTGATCGCAGCCAGCATATGCGCGCGCCTGCTATCCTGTTCGGTCAGCCGGTCGCGCATCGCGTTGAACGAGCGCGCAACGGCTGCCAGCTCGGTTGGACCGTTGTCGGGAAGCTCCGGCGGCACCGCATCGCGCTCTGTCGCATCGGCAGCAGCGGCCAGCGCCTTTAACGGCTCGGCAATCCGGCGCTGGATCAATATACCTGCGATCAGCGCCATGGTTACGGCAATCAGGAAGGATGCGAGCAACGCGCCGTTGGGGGTCCAGCCCTTTGGCCGTTCATAGGACATCCAGTAAAGCTCGCCGCCCAGCGTTACGCGCACCCAAAGCTGTCCGGATTGTCCGCCATGCCAGATGACGACGTCGCCCTTGTCCATGGCTTTGGCAAAGCTGCGCATGAAGATTTTTTCGACCAGCGTCGGAACTGACCGGTCTTCGGGCGGCTCGCGGTTGCCATCAAGGATGCGGACGGCACCGTCCGCATTGATCCGCTGGATCAGCTTTGCCCGCTCTGGTGGAGGCAGGTTTTCCATAGTCATGGAGATCGCTGCCACATTGCGCGCCATGATGCCGCCGATACGTTCCGCCTGCGGGCGGATCGCGAGGAAGTACAGCAAGGCCACCGCCAGCAACTGCCCCATCAGCACAATGCCGATTAGCAGCGTGACATTGCGGGCGCGCAGCGACTTTAGCACGGATCGTCACTTGCCAATACATAGCCGACGCCCCACACGGTTTTGATCCAACGCGGGTCGGCGGGGTCGTCGCCAATGGTTTTGCGCAGGCGGTTGACCTGTACATCGATAGCCCGGTCAGTCACCTCCGCATCTCGGCCCAGCGCGCGGTCGATCAGCTGCGCTCTGCTTAAGGGTCGGCCCGCGCTGGCGGCAAGGGCAGCCAGCAATCCATATTCGCGGGAGGACAGTGAAATCACCTCTCCGCCGCGTTGCAGTTCCATCTTGCTGGCATTGAGTTCGAAGGGACCAAAACGAACAATGCTGTCAGGCTGCAACGATCCCGCCGCTGATGTTCTGCGCAGGATTGCATTTAGTCGCGCCACCAGCTCGCGTGGAGTAAAGGGCTTGGCCAGATAATCGTCCGCACCCATTTCCAGCCCCAATATCCGGTCCATCGGGTCGCCCCGCGCGGTCAGCATCAATATGGGAACCGTCTCTCCATGTGCGCGTAGGTCACGACATATAGACAGTCCGTCGCGGTCCGGCATCATCAGATCGAGGACAATGGCGTCAGCTGGCTCGCGCTGCATCAACCGCTCCATCTCGGCCCCACCCGATGCAATGCGGACGGCAAAGCCATGCTCGGTCAGGAAGCGTTGTAGCTGCCCGCGCAGTTCGGCGTCGTCATCGACTACAATGATGCGGTGAGCACTACTCATGCACCTTCATCCCACAGCCGTGTGGCAAAGGGCAAGCGCCAGATGTTGCATCATGTTGCAAGCCGCGCCTGCTGCAACAGTTTGTAACAATTTCGGTGATTTACGACATCACCGCGCAACATGGGCGACCCAAAAACCAGCCATGCGAGGAACAAATGCTCCCCGCTCTCAAACCCCAAAGGAGATGCGAAATGATGAACTTGTCCAAATACGGAATGGCAGCAGCGGTTGCTGCCCTGATGATTACCTCGGTTGCCGCGGACGCCCGCCCAAAGCGCGCCAAGGCAAGCGGCCCCAACGGCAGTATCACTGCAGTGCAGGGCGTAAATGGCAGTGGTGTCCGCGCTCGCGGTGCCAAACAGAATGCTGAT
This sequence comes from Sphingomonadales bacterium, assembly GCA_013297725.1. GTDB lineage: Bacteria > Pseudomonadota > Alphaproteobacteria > Sphingomonadales > Sphingomonadaceae > Sphingorhabdus_B. The sequence continues at coordinate 3,534 of JAAFIB010000042.1, read as the reverse complement.
GGCTCAGTGACCACTGGCCGCGCAGGCGCTTTCAAGACCGCCAATGGCGCACAAGGTGGCCGTGCCTCATCCACCACCGTCAACCCTGACCGCTCGGCCAACCGCGTCAGCAAACGCGGTGCCAGCGGCGAAGCAGGCACCTATTCCAGCAGCAGTGACGTAACCCGCAATGCTGATGGCAGCTACTCCGGTGGTCGCACGACAACTGCCACCAGCAACAGCACCGGGACAACCTATAAAGGCTCGACACAGATCGACCCGGCAACCGGCAAGCCAGTGCGGACTGCAAGCTGCACCAACGCTGCCGGAGAGGCGATCGCCTGTCCTACCCCCCGCTGATCCCTCTGCCCTTGGCCCGGGGCACTCCCTTCCCCGGGCCGCTTTTTTTAGAAGCGAGAATGACGATGATCCATAATTCGCATGTTAAAACCGCCCTGCTGCTTATCGCCGTGTGCGGCAGCGCCGCTCAAACCTTTGCGGCCAATGGCAACGCTGTGCTGCTCGACCAGATTGAAGGCGCTGACACCAACCGCGATGGCAACGTATCCAAGGCAGAGTTGATCGCCTTTCGCGCCGCCAATTTCAGCCGGCTTGACCGCAGCGGTGACGGAGTTCTGACCCGATCCGACATTCCGGCAATGGCAAAACGGTTCAACCCGAACATTGATTTCAATAAACTGATCAAACAGTTTGACGCCAATGGTGATGGCAAGATCACGCGCACCGAATTTGTCGATGCTCCAACAACGATCTTTGACGCGGCCGATACGAACAAGGACGGTCTGCTGACCAAAGCCGAGCGCTCTGCCGCCGTTAAGGCAGCAAAGGGCTGATCATGCAGGAACTGCTCACCCAATATCCCATGGTGCTTGTTGTGATGATCGGCTTGGCCCTTGCCGAATGGGTCTGGGCGCGGTTCATTGCCCGGTGCGGCTATGATGCAGGCAGCAGCCTCGCCTCTTTTGGTGTCGCCGTCGGCCAGTCGCTGCTGAAACCGCTTGGCGGCGTAGTGATCCTTGGCACTTATACAGCCCTTCACGCGCTGACGCCGTTGCGGCTGCCCATCGATGATTGGCGTGTCTGGGTGATCGGTTTCTTTGCGGTCGAATTTGCCTATTACTGGTTCCACCGACTTAGCCACCGGATCAACTGGCTATGGGCAACGCATGCGGTGCATCATAGCGCCAATGAGCTGACCTTGCCTGCGGCCGTCCGCCTCGGCTGGACCGGCGTGATCTCCGGCGGCTGGCTGGCCTTTGCGCCGCTGATGCTGCTGGGTTTCCCGCCGCTGATGGTCGGGCTGCTGCTGGCGCTCAATCTGCTTTACCAATTCGGCCTGCATACAGAGGCAATCCGCAAGCTTGGCCCGCTCGAATGGGTGCTCAACACCCCGTCGCACCACCGCGCGCATCATGCGTCCGAAGAGCCATGGCTCGATTGCAATTTCGGCGGTGTGCTGATTGTGTTCGACCGCTGGTTTGGGACTTTTGTGCCGGAGCCAGATGAAGGCGGGCTGCGTTACGGCCTGACAGACCCTATCCAGAGCAACAACCCTTTTGTGATCGCGTTGCGCCAATGGGCAATCATGGCCCGGCTGTTCTGGGCGGCGTACAATGCCGTTGATCGCTGGCGCATAGTGTTTGGAAAGCCATCCGATATCGCGGAAATGGCAGAGCGTTTTCGCAAGCCGACGATGCCTGTGGACCTGGGCTTTGAGCAGGTTGAATTGATGCAGTGAACAAGGCGTATAAACCGCAGATATGGTCGTTGTTGATGAGGTCGCTGCCAATCCCACAAAACCCAAGCTGCTCTCGAGAGGAAAGAGCAAGCGTTCTGACAAGTTCGTTAGGGAACGGATTGCGCAGCGAGAAGGTCAAGGCGGTCTTGGTGGCATTCAGCCCCGCTGCGGCAATGACGTCGCCGTGTGCGACAATAGCGCCAAGCGCAACGTATAAGCCGCATTGTTTACTGAATGCTGCATAGCCAGCGGCGACCGTCTTACCAATCCCGAACCCCGGCATGTTGTAAGAGATGATTTCCTTAACGTCACGAAGTGTGCCGGCAAGCTGCGAGCGCAATTGGGCCAGTAGCGGACGAAAAGCTTCCAGAGCTGCCACAATGTAGGCATCGTGGTTCGTTATCGTTTCCATTCTCTACACTCTGGCAACTAGGCACTGGCGCGCAAGCACTGCGTCTTGACTATTCTCTTGTGATGAACGGATGGCAACTTTTAGTCAACCAAGCGCAGCCGATGAACGTCCGAAATATTAGCGGCTATCGCCAGTCAGGTGGGATTAGCGCCATGACCATACCCGACCAGTTTTCGGTTGTTCGTTAGACAACTTGATATCCTCAAAACCGGACATGGCATTCATAGCCGTCCATTGCGCGATCAGGCGGATCGCACCGCCAATCCAGCGACCAGCATCCCAAGAGTGTCAAGATAGCCCTCGGCGCAGGCCATAAAGTCTTCAGCTTCTGCGCAGGAGATTACAGCTTCCGTCACCGCACCAAGCAATGCCCGGGCCACAACCTCCACATCCATGCGGATAAGGACTCCGTCCTCCATTGCACGCGAAAGCGCCATTCTCAGTAGGCCACCAAAGTGACGTTGATCTATTTGGCGCCAACGTTGCCACCCCAGCACAGCGGAGTCGTCCACGCAGTTCGTTCCGTAATGCACCGGAGCGGCTGGCCTAGCTGGCGATCCAGCAGACCGCTTGTCCTGTCCGCGATATTCTCGATCACCGGCATGAACGGATAGCAGGTTTTGGTGTAGGTAATGAGGTCTACAAATGTCAGGAAAGTTGGCGGCAGCGGCCGATCCACTGCGGCCGAGTTGACCGGGCCCATCGCTTTGCAATGGGTCCATGGTCTGGTTTCTTAAACGCAGTTTCATGCCAGGGCCAGCGCGGCGGCTAGCTTCACGCTAACCCTCCCTTTTGCTGGACTAAAGGGCTGCGGCGTCAAATCCAGCATAACGTTGGGCAGTCGAATTTGGAATACTCCAGCTTTTCCCTCAGCTTCTGAATGAAGTTGGACCAGAATGTCCCGACGTCGGCTAGAATTTTATTCCAGCCTCGACACCAATCAACCTTCGCGCTCCGGGTGAGATGAACGATCCGCCAAACTCGATCGCAGGGATCGCCTCGTTGATATATTTTCGGTCCAGCAGATTATCCGCAAAGACGGAGAGGTTCCAAGTGTCAGCCTCCACGCCGAAGCGCAGATTAAGCACACCAAACGGATCGCGCTTTGCCACCCCATAGTCGCCGTTTCCGGCAATCGGCGGGGCAGCAAACAGCGAGACGGGAAGCAACGCGCTGAATACCGTCGGGCGGCTTTGATCCTGAACGGTATGAAACCACGTGTCGCCAGTTATCCGGTAATCCGCCCGAAGGACAAGATCGAGACTGTCGCTAAGCGGAGCATCAATCTGCGTACCAAGGTTGATCGTATAGTCGGCTGTATATGGGGACTTATTGCCTACAGTGTAAACGCGTGAGCTGTTTTTCTTGATCTCGCTGTCGGTCA
>JAAFIB010000041.1 GCA_013297725.1 Sphingomonadales bacterium | reverse complement strand
GCACGTCGCCCGCCAATATGACGATTGCGTTCGTCAATATCCGCGACATGAACGCCGGGCATCGCCAGCACATGAATGCGTTCTGCGGCCCGTTCGTCTGCGCTTAGCAACCGAACCATTTGGATCATCACCATTGGCGGCGACAATGGCGGCATGCGCCGCATGTGCATTTCAGAAACGACGCGTGTACGAAGCGGATGATCGATGAATGACATTTTTTGAAACCCGACCGCGCCATGCCGTTCCGGCCGATACCGGTAACGTCAGGCCATGCCCATTGGTTGAGTAGCACAAGAGCACATCAGCTGTATAGGATAGGTCAGACGGCTAGCTGACCTGCACGCTGTTCCACAAAATCTGTGGGTTAGCGTTGTAATTTCGGTTGTTACTGTCCCAACCGCTGTCTGTTAGCCACCACAGATTTCGAATAATGCGCGATGCTGCCGCTGATGATAGCCTCTGGCTGCATACCGAATTTGCCGGTCATCAGATCAAGCCCCAGCGCCATATTGGCCTCGACCTTCTCTGTCACCATACGCTGAGCCTCGCGCGCCGCAGTCGGTCCGCCAAAGGCCATCTGCCCCACACGCATCGCGATGACTATATTGGATTCAGCGGCCAGCGCCCATGCATCCATCGAGATGTTCAGCCAGTTTGCGGTTTTTGCCCTGTTATTCATCACGCCACCCTTAAGCTTCCCTGCCGGAATGTCACGGCTGGAATGATTTTGACGTCATGGCAAAACACTTTATGCACAGCATTTCCCATATTCCGGAGTTATAAAAAATAGCCATCGCCCTCACATTAAGCACGAAAAGGGCATGGCTGCTACTTCAGGCAATCGATGCGCATATCGCAGCAGAGGAGGCACGCTATACCCGCGAGGATCCGGCGGATGATGCGGCGGGTGATTTTGGCAATGACCTGTGGAACCTTAAACTGCAACGTACCGAGCTAGCGGCTCTGATCGAGACGGGGCCAGATACAGCCACGGATTATGAATGCTGGTTCGATCCGCAAGATAATGGCCTGTCACTCCTTCGTTTTCAGGATGTGCAACGCAATCGCGATTACGGCCAGCTAAGCGAGGCAGCGGTGCTGCAATACCGCATTATCGCGTGTAGCTATGAAGAAGCGATGGCGATCCACGCGCTTCGCCAAGGCTGGGCTCCGTATTTGCCGATGGGCGAGGCGTGCGCGTGCGCAGGCTGTGGCGCGGTGGTTTATCCCGAATGCTATGGCCTGTGCTGGCGCTGCGGGGATCGAGGATAGATCACGCTGTCCGCGCTGCACAGGCGATCATTACAAATTTGTGACAACACCAAAACCGTTTGATAAAGCCGCGCGATGTTTGATGTCGATGCAGTGATAACATGGGTCGATGGGGCCGACCCCGCGCATAGGCAAAAGCGTGATCGCTATTTGGCGCAGGCGCAAACGCCATTGCATGATAATGGCACCAATCCGCATCGCTGGGTGTGCAGTGACGAGCTGAATTTTTGCGTCCGCTCCATCGCCAATCATGCGCCATGGGTGCGGCGTATCTGGATCGTGACGGACGACCAAATCCCCGTGCTGGCACCGCTGCCCGATGAATTTGTGGCCAAGATCAGTATCGTTGACCACCGCGCAATATTTTCAGGACACAGCGACGCGTTGCCGACGTTCAACTCGCTTTCCATCGAAACAATGCTGTGGCGAATACCGGAATTGTCTGAGCATTTCCTGTATTTCAACGACGATGTGTTCCTGACCGCGCCCGTTACGCCTGCAGATTTCTTTGCCGATAATGGCCCTGTTCTGCGCGGCAAATGGGTCGATCATTCCGCATTGGCCGCATCCAGCACCAGCCGCGACGATGCCAGCCTGTTGAACCATTTTAATCAGATCAACGCTGCTGAAATGATCGGATATTCCGCCGACCATGTGTTCGAAAGCGCGCATGTCGTCCACCCGATGCAGCGATCGGTGATGGCCGAATTGTCCGATACCTATGCGCAAGAATGCACCCGCAACGCCGCATTCCGTTTTCGCTGCACCGAACAATTCCTGCCGCAAAGCTTGCATAATCACGCGTGCCTTGCATCCGGAAACGCCGCTATTCTGGATACCCGCGACTATCTGCACGTTGCCGTTGGCGCACTTGACCAATGGTCGGTCGATGATGTTCACGCCTATCTGGGCAGAGCCGAACGCCACGAGATAAAGTTCCTGTGCGTCAACGATTTGCCGGAGGTGGAACGCAATTTCCCCGATGCGAGGACATGGATCGAAGAAGCGATCGGCTGTTAGCGTGCGGGCTTAAGCGAGCGATCCTCCTTAACCCAATCAACCTCTGGCGCATCCAGATCCAGCGTGCCCGTCAACTCCCAGATGTTCTTATAGCCATAAGCATATAGGCCGATAAAGGTCGGGATGGTCAGCACTGTTCGACCTGTTTTCAGGATCACGGGCCGGACATCATCGTTAAAGTTATTGTTGCAATAAATCAGGATTTCGCGATCCGGGTTATCCCCGATAATCTTCGCCAGACTTTGCGCATCAAAATCGGATAGCGGCAGATTAACCGCACCTTTGATATGCCCTTCTTTAAACGCCCATTCCGACCGCGCATCCAGGATCAAAGCATCCGGCTTTGCTTTGCGCTCATTAAAATCGGCAATCGAGATCAGCCTTTCGGCACGATACGGCTTCACCTCCGCTGCCAGCTCCATAAACGCATCATAATCTGCGTCCGATGCATTGTCGCCGGGGATTTGCGCAGAAAGCGGCGAGGCAAAAACGATCAGGGCGATCATCATCGGCAAACGCATGGGGCAGCTCCTTTGTGAAAGGCATAACGTGCGTATGATCGGCTGAATGCTGCATGAATGTTTTGCGGCCGCTCAGACCAGCTTTTGAGTTGCGATGGCGTTAGAAGAATACGGGCGGACGGACCATTTCCCGATATCGCCAAACTCGCCGTTGGTCGCCCAGAGCACCGGCGCAGTGAGCGAGAAGAAGTAGGTTATCGTGGCTGGAGGCACAACGGCTTTGCGAGATGGCTGCAAGATACCAGTATGAAAATTTTTTGCGCCTGTCATAATATTTTCAAAAAATTCTGTGATGTTAGAATGGTGGTTAAATCATTGATTAACTCAATATCAGAAATAACGGATTAATTCATTACCATAGCTTATTATTTTGAATATTATTACTACATTAAAATAGCTCTATTCGGAGCTTTGAAAGTTCATATTATGCATGATATTGTTGACACTGCGGTTGCCGCAGGCTCCTTTACGACGCTTGTTGCCGCCGTTACCGCGGCCGGCCTTGGCGATACGCTGAAGGGTCAAGGCCCGTTCACCGTTTTTGCCCCATCTGATGACGCATTTGCCAAGCTGCCCGAAGGGACGGTCGCTGATCTCGTCAAGCTTGAGAACAAGGACAAGCTGACCGCGATCCTTACGCTGCACGTGATGGCTGGCAAGGTTATGGCCGCAGACGTTACCGGCAAAACACTGACACCGGCATCGGTTAACGGCGAAGCTCTTACCGTAGACGGCACCGATGGCGTGACTGTTAACGGCGCAAAAGTAACCAGCGCAGATATCGAATGTACCAACGGCGTCATCCACGTCATCGACACAGTGATCATGCCCAAGGGCTAATTACTGCTGGCGAAAGCTGGAAAAAGGGCGGCGGGAAAGTCGCCCTTTTTTTGAGTTGCTGATCAGGTGGGTTTGCTCCGCAGGCAAGGGGAAGGTGATTAAGCTGTCATCCTGCTGCGCTGGCGTTAAGGTGCGCCATGCAACCCCTCCACATACAGCGCCTGATCGCGCTTCCCTATCTGGTCCTCGGGCTCTGGTGCCTGATGGCGCCGCACATGGTCGAAGCCCTGATGTTCACCCCCGCTTTTCAGCATCTAAGCCCGGCAAGCGCGCTGATGATCGGCTGTTTCGGGGCGCAGGCTGTGCTGGGCGGGCTATTCGTTTGGTTCAGCCGCTGGACGCGCACGACTTTCCTTGTCTATGCCCTCGCGCTGCTGCCCTTTTTCGGGTTTAATTATTACTTCGTCTATGAAGTGCCGATCCTGAACCGCTGGATGGCGCTGGATTTCGGCGCGAATGCGGCGATGCTGGGGTTGAGCCTGTGGGGCTGGCGGGTGATGGGGCGGGGGGATCGCTAACTAAGGTTGTGTCTCCGGAATTCTCTATCACAACTTTATGCCAGTCGTTTCACAAAGTTGGCGATAAAGCTCCGCCGCGCCGCTGGAGCCGGGAGGAAAAATCGTTGGATTAAACTGATCATCCGTGATCGTGCATCGCGACAATACGTCCGCAAATTGCGCCTTGGAAATCACTGAAGGATGCGTGGTCAAAGTCAAATAAACGTCACGCAAGAACCGTATCAATCCGTTAAAGCCGTTCGTTCGGCTAAGAATTGCGCCTTTGCCGGTATTGGCCCACGCGTCTGGCCACTTATCTTTGACAGCGCCAAAATAGTTGATGAGTATTGCCAAAATTTCAGCATCCGCCGTCCGGTGGAAAAATGGATAAAAGATCCTTCGCTCGAAATCCGCTGCTCCTCGGTCAGGGAAAACGCCGATCCGTTTCCCGATATCTCGGTCAGTCATCGGATCTTTCGTTATGTAAGGCAATATTCCCTTTACCACGGTTGCTTGAGACAGTGTTTCACCGAACACTCCCTCGGTCGCCGATCCCAGACGCTTTATGCGTTCAAAAAACGGGCTTTCTGGAATGCTGTTAAGCGCGACAACAATTTCGTGACACGTTTTTTCAGGGCTTCTGCCTTTGTCGAGAGCAAACAAGTCATAGACCAAACTCTTGTTGACTTTGGTTTGCGCCAAATTTACCTTAGAAAATATGCTGGCTTGCGTACCCTCATCGATACCAACAAAGATATTTACTGATAGTCCCCAATTTATATCTGTTTCTTCAAACGCTTTCAGGCGATGCTGACCATCGATGATCGTCGCGATGCCTCTGAATGCTATTACTATCTCAGGATCGATCTGATCCTCATAGGAGTGAAGTGTTAGCTCAGATTTTTCTTCGTCCAGCGTAACGCATCGCTCGTCGACCGAGATCACGATTGAGGTTGGGAAACAACCATCAGTGGTCCGAATAAATCTTTGGATTTCCTTAACACGATCCATTTTCAGTGGTCGTTGAATCCCCAGAAACTCTTTTACTCCATTATTCTCCTTGATTTTTCGAAAATCGAACGTGCATATTTCTAAAAGAGTTTGGGCCGGAATCACCGTCGAATAGAACGTACCGATCTCCTGCTGCACCTCGTGGAACTTGACGTTGAACCTAGTTTTGCTCATTGCGCAAGCTTTCCATAATCGTCGATGAGGGTTTCCGTTTCTCTTTTCAAAACATCAATCGGAGATGGGGGCTGAATTTCGGTATAAAATATCAACAGATAGTAAATAGAAGCAAACGCGAAATAAAAATAATATCCCTTTTTTACTATTTCAGGGTTTGCAAGAGTCGAAAAAGTTGGATCAACTCCCAAAAATCCGATAACTGGCAGCATCAGTATTGTGGCAAAAAATCCTAAAAAAACTCTAGCGTTGTGCCGATCCTTTTGCGGATTCAAAAATGCGAGCCAGAAAACAGTACCAAACAAAGCATATGCCATTAGGTACATTTGGCCTCGGCCAAACAGAGAATCCAAAGCACCCGACATTGCATTTACATCGGCACTTGCTGATCGCGAAAACAGATTGGCTGCGAGTGGCGCCAGCGAAAACAGGCAGACGCAAAACACTTCTGCAAAAGCCCTGCCATGAACATGACTATTTGAGAAAAATTGCTTAAGCCAATACATCAGAGCATTACCAGAATCTCTGAGGTCATGCCACGCCCCTTTGAGATACCGCTTATAACCGACGCGCGCGCCACTATATCAATCTTACCAGCACCGCCATAGAGGTTGTGCAGCGATGGATGATCGGCGTTGGTAATCACAACGGTTGCGCCCCGCTCCGTCGCACGCATCGCCGCATTGCGAAGGCGTATTTGATCGTCCCAGCTGAAAATGCGCTGATTGTACTTCACGAAGCCATTCATATTGTGCGCCGTCGTGTATGGAGGATCGCAGAACACAAAGTCGCCATCGGTTGCCCTGTCAATGGTGGTTTCGAAGTCACAACAATCGATTTCCGCGCTTTGGAGAAGCGTGGAGATGGCAACAAAATCCTCGTCAGCATCAAAGACCAGCGATTTGGTACCAATTGGAACGTTGAATTTGCCCGCAAGGTTTTCACGGTAGAGGCCGTTCCAGCAGGTTCGATTTAGGTAGAGAAACTTGGCAGCCCGATCCGTCGGGTTAGCAAACTCAGTGCCACGTAATTGATAGTAATAGTCCTTGCAGTGACGCCCATGATGCTCACGTAGGAGATCTTGGATCGGCTGCGGATCCTCGCGGATTGCCTGATATGTTTCAATGAGATGCGTATTTAGGTCTGACAAAATTGAGGTGCGAGGACGGAGATGAAAAAACATGGCTCCGCCACCAAGAAAGGGTTCGATGTATTTTCCAGAGACAGTCAGGCTATCAAGCAATTCGTGCTCAGTTAGCCACCGCTTGCCGCCGGCCCATTTAAGAAATGGCTTCATCTATCCCCCTCAAGACAGTAAAGATCACGAAGTATTACATATCGTCAAGGTAAAAAGTGAAAACTAGTGGCGATTACTAGCCGATTCGTTTCCTTTCCAGTCTTCAATCATGCTCCCGATCCCCAGCGCCCATATACAGCTCCCGCCCGGTCTCGTCATAGACCTTGCTCATCTCGGCCATGCCGCTTTCCGCCTTCGCTATGGCTTCGGCGGACAGGCCGCCTTCTTCTGCTGCGATAAAGCCTTCCGCTTCTTGATTCTGCAACCGCGCAAACTCCCGCACTTCTTGGCTGATCTTCATGCTGCAAAATTTCGGCCCGCACATGCTGCAGAAATGGGCGGTTTTGGCGCCCTCCGCTGGCAGCGTCTGGTCGTGATATTGCTCCGCCGTGTCCGGGTCGAGCGAGAGGTTGAACTGGTCGCGCCAGCGGAATTCGAAGCGCGCTTTGCTGAGCGCATCGTCGCGGACTTGGGCTGCTGGATGCCCCTTCGCCAAATCCGCCGCGTGCGCCGCCAGCTTATACGTTACTACGCCGACCTTCACATCGTCTCGGTCGGGCAGGCCCAGATGCTCCTTGGGCGTCACATAACACAACATCGCCGTGCCGTACCAGCCGATCATCGCCGCACCGATGCCGCTGGTGATATGGTCGTACCCCGGCGCGATGTCGGTGGTGAGGGGGCCAAGCGTGTAGAAGGGCGCTTCGCCGCATACCTCCAGCTGCTTGGTCATATTCTCCTTGATCTTGTGCATCGGCACATGGCCCGGCCCTTCGATCATCACCTGCACATCGGATTTCCACGCGCGGTGGGTGAGTTCGCCCAGCGTGTAAAGCTCGGCAAATTGCGCTTCGTCATTGGCGTCGGCGATGCTGCCGGGGCGCAGGCCATCGCCGAGGGAATAGGCGATGTCATAGGCCTTCATAATCTCGGTAATGTCGTCGAAATGTTCGTAGAGGAAACTTTCCTTGTGATGCGCGAGGCACCATTTCGCCATGATGCTGCCGCCGCGCGACACAATGCCCGTCACGCGCTTGGCGGCGAGGGGCACATAGGGCAGGCGGACGCCCGCATGGATGGTGAAATAATCGACGCCCTGTTCGGCTTGCTCGATCAGCGTGTCGCGGAAGATTTCCCATGTCAGATCCTCGGCGACGCCGCCAACCTTTTCCAGCGCCTGATAGATTGGCACAGTGCCGATGGGGACGGGCGAGTTGCGGATGATCCATTCGCGCGTGTCGTGAATGTTGCGGCCGGTGCTGAGGTCCATGACGGTGTCCGCGCCCCAGCGGATTGACCAGACCATCTTATCGACTTCGGTGGCGACATCAGATGCGACCGCGCTGTTGCCGATATTGGCGTTGATCTTGACGAGGAAATTGCGGCCGATTGCCATCGGTTCGCTTTCGGGGTGGTTGATATTATTGGGGATGATCGCGCGGCCGCGGGCGATCTCATCGCGCACGAACTCAGGCGTCACATAATCGGGGATTTCCGCGCCAAAGCTTTCGCCGTCGCGCTTATATTCCTCTAGGCGCGCACGGCCGAGATTTTCCCGCTCCGCCACATATTCCATTTCGGGCGTGATGATGCCTTTGCGGGCATAGTGCATCTGGCTGACGTTCGCGCCGGGCTTGGCACGCAGCACCGTTTTGCGGACATTGGGGAAGGGCGCAACGCCGCCGCTGCGGTCTGGGCCAAGCTGGCCATTATCCTCTGGCCGCACTTCGCGCTGCGTCACTTCCTCAACATCGCCGCGCGCGCGGATCCAGGGGGCGCGCAGTTCGGCAAGGCCTTTGCTGATGTCGATCAGGACATTCTCGTCAGTATACGGCCCGCTTGAGTCATACACGCGCACTGGCGCATCGTCGCAGCTGGGGTCGAGATAAATCTCGCGCATCGCGACTTTGATCCCGCTGCCGGTTTGCGTTGCGACGTGGATTTTCTTGGAACCGCGAATGGCGCCGGTGGTAACGCCTATTTCAACTTTGCTGGGGATGTCGGCCATGTAAATCACTCCATAAAATCGGATGGAATGATTGCGATTGAGGCTCAACCGCTCCACTCCCTCCGCCTGTGCTAACAGGATCAGGTTCAGCGGGTCGGATGGCGTTACCCATCCCTCTCAGTCACATGACTCCCCGGGGTTGTAGGTGTTTAGCTTGGTTTGATGGAGGAAGGAAGCTTTATGAAGGCTAAGCCCCTCCCCTTCAGGGGAGGGGTTGGGGTGGGGTCTGTCAGCTGAGCGCCGCGCCTCAAAACCCCACCCCGCTGCGACTAGGCAGCAAGCAGCCAAGTCTCGCTGCCCCTCCCCTGAAGAGGAGGGGCTTAAAGAAGCACAGAGGCGCGCCGTCCCCACACCCGACCCTTCGGGCCACCCTGTCCCGCAAGGGGAGAGGGGAGTTCGCCACGCTTTTGCTTGGACGGCGGAGACAGGCGTGGCATTGGCTAGGATATGGAAGCCGACGAGATCAAGTCAATTGGAGACCTCAGAACTTGGCTTGAGGGCAAACCAACAGATTGGGCGCAAGTGATCGCCGTGAGAGTTGCGTTGCGAGTTATGCCGTGGATTACATTCGATTCTCGTTCATGGTTACAAGCGAATGCTTTGCATGTCGTTAGATCGAATGTCATTGCTTGGGCCGCTTGCAACTATACCTCGCATAAATTTGACCGAGCAGCCCTGAATGCCGTAAAAATCTGCAGTTCAGCTGTTGCCACCGCAAAAATAAACCACGACTACGGCCAGCCATTTGGTGCAACTTATGCAGCTACTAATGCCGCGCTAGCAGTTTCCTCCAATGATGCGGCAGGTCTTGCATTCGATTCGATTAACCAGATCCATGCAGGCACCACCTTTTGGTATGCTGTTCAACGAGACTGTGTTTGGCTATCGAGTCAGAAACCCTCATCGGCATCTCGTGCGTTGACACGGCGAGGCCTTTGGCTGGATCGAGATTTCGGTAGCGCTACGGGCAATTTAGCAGTCTTGCTTGAAATAGACTCGAACTACGCGCCTTGGTTAGTTTGGTACGAACGCCGCATCCGGGGGGAACGCGCCGCCTTTGACATTCCCGGCGACAAGGGCCGGATTGAGGATAAGAAAATCCTCCGCCGTCTTGCCGAGGCAACCGATGAGGATTTCTGGGGCAAGGGCCATGAATATGTGAATGCCACGCTGAAAAGCTGGCTCGAAGAAGCGCGTGAGCGGGTGCAACCGGAGGAAGTTCATGCACTGCAAGCAACAGGCATAAGTACCGGCCCGCCAGAAATTGGACAATCTACACTGGAATTGGCTAAGCCGCTTCTCGACCTAATCAATCCCGACCAGCAGGACGCACGCTCGCCTCAGTTCGGTTCAGACGCAACTGGCCGAATAGCTATCAAGCCCAATGCCGGGTCGGACCAATTGCGCTCCGATCTGCAATCGCTTTCTCGCCATGCCCGCGCTGTGCAGATGGCGCAAAAGCTTGGGGAGGCGCTGCGCAGCCATAACAACGCCGGTTACATCACCGAAATGGTCGATGCCTATGTCGCGGCGATGGGCAACGGGCCAGAAAGTTCCGACCCTTCAGGGTTGGTCTTTGCGGGCGACCAGTTGCGTGAAGCCATTGCCAAACATCGGGCTGCAGGACCAGACGATGACCTGCAACCTTTGCCGCCCTCGGCCGACAGAGATGCCAGCGGCTTTCTTTCCGCACATAATATGTATGTCGGATCAGACCCCTTTCTCGACGATCTGGACCGGACAACGCGCGGTCCGGATGCACCTTTGCCTGCCGCCAATCCGGATGAGATCAGGCGTGTTGCCAACGCCGCCCGGCAGGCTGACATATTAGCGGAGCGAACCTATGAATACATGGTCGCTGCATCGGACGCGGCCCCAGCCGCTTACGATCCCGCTGACCGTCATTCGCGCTTTGCCGCAGGGCTTGCCCAGAATTTCGCGCGTTACGGGATTGAGTTCTTATGGGCATATCCCAACGAAGCGGCCTGGGCAGGACTTGCTGCGGGCGTCGGGGTGACAGTTATGGTCGGACCGGTCGCGGCAGCGGGCGGCGCTGTTGCAGGGATTACCATTGCCTATCAGATAGCGCGCAACATCATCGCCAACGAAGACATCTACCAGAAGCTGCTTGCCACCTCGCCAGCGGGGGAGGATAATTTCAATCGCCTGATCCGCTTCCTCAAATCGCTGCCGATCAAATCGCTGAAGGATGATTGAGTTGCTCGGGATGTGCCCGCCCAGCCAAACCCCCTCATTGACTTGCCCGCCCGTGCTCCCCATCCTGACACCGTGACCTCCCTTCCCAATCCCAAAATCAGCGTCCGTCAAATGGGCCGCGAAGGCGAACCGCTTGTGATCATCGACGGCTTTAGCGGCATGGTAGATCAGCTGTTACAGGCGGCCTATACGGCGCAGTACCAGCATGCCGGGGCGTCCTATCCCGGCATCCGGTCATGGGCCGATCCCAGCTATCTTGACCGGCGACGCGACCTGATGATGCAGATTATGCAGCGCGTCTTTGGTTTTACCCGGGGCGTGCGGTTGGATGCCTCGACCTTTTCGCTGGTTACGCTGAACGAAGCTGAACTGTCCCCGTTGCAGCGCATCCCGCATTATGACCATGCGAGCGGCGAAGTGATCGCGGTGATGCATTATCTGATGGGGCCGGAAAGCGGCGGCACAGCCTTCTATCGCCACCGCCGCACAGGGTTTGAAACCATTACACCTGCGCGCGAGGCCAGCTATAACGCTGCACTGGCGCTGGATGAGCGCGAGCACGGCATGCCGCCTGCGCGATTTTGCCACGGTGATAGCGACTGGTTCGAAATCATCGACGAGGTTGAGGCGGTTCCCGACCGGCTGGTGCTCTATCGCGGACGCCAGCTCCATTCCGGCGTCATCCCCGATCCTGCAGTGCTATCAAGTGATCCGCGCAAGGGACGACTGACGATCAATATGTTTTTGATCGGGGAGTGAATGGCCTTGCGGCAATTTGGGCCTGATCAAAAACTATACGCAATCCCAGCGACCGCCAAAAACTGATTGGCGCTGCCTGCGTCGCGCACAATCGGGCTGTCGGCATATTGGCCTAGCAGGCGTTTATAGCCGCCAAGACCAAACAGCGCCCAGCCTTTGCGATTATCGCCGCTTAGGTCGTGGGTGAGCAGCAAGGTGCTGCCTATGCTTTTGAAGCCTGCGCCGTTTGTTGCATAGGCTGGCAACGCGCCGGGCGATGCGATTGCGGCGACGTCAAAATAGCTGCGGCCATATCCGCTGCCGACATAATCCGCCGAAATACCCCATCGCGCAAAGGTGCGCTGTGATACAGGGGACGACAAAGCAATGCCGGGTGTCAGAATAAAGCTGTCATGCGCGCCTGCCACATCATGCACAAACGCAAGGTCGAAAGTCAGGCTGCCAGGCGGGATCAGGAAACCCCGTTTGCCAATACCGATATAGCCGCCGAGTTCGACGGCGGTATCACGCGTGCCAAGCAACGCAACGCGGGGGTCGTTGATCGATTTCAGGCTATTGCGTTCAAACCGCACCTGCGCCACCGGCCCGGCGATCAGGTTCAACTTGCTGCCGGGTGCATCGCGGATCAGGTCGACATAGATGTTGGTACCGCGCACCTGAAAATCGAAACCATCAACTTTGCCCTGAATAATGCCGCCGGGTTGAAAGCCATAATCGCTTGCCCCTTCATATTCAGGGGCAATACCGCCGCCGATACCAAGGGTCAGCCTGTTGCGATCTTCGGTTTGGTTTTCTGGACGACCCTCTGCGCGACCAGTATCTTCTGGTGGTCCGGATTGCGCCATGGCGGGCGTTGCAAGAAACGCGAGTGCGTAAAGAATGTGACGATGGTTCATACGCCGAAATATAGCCTGCATCCCACAGGTTGCGATACCGCCAAACGCCCGCGTCGCCGCGTTATCCACACGTCACCCCTCATGCATTGGCCGCTGCCTTTAATATATTCGAATTACGCAGGATCTTGCGCGCATGGAACCATCGGGTGCAACGGTCGATCAGGCAGAACAAGCCCGGGCTTTAGGCCATCCGCAAAGCGATTCGAATGTTTGTGAACTTATCTGGCGCGGGCGGTGGCAGCAAGCCAAAGGATAAGCCGCGCGATATCCCCAACGGTCCTTGAAGCAACACCATAGGTCATACCAACACAACACCGGCTGCTCCAAATTGGATAGCCGGTGTTGTTGTAATAGGTAGTGGCCTAAAGCATCCAACCCTATTTTGTGGCTTTATCCATTGCCGTCAGATCAGCCTCTATCCGTTTTTGGAACGCAGCGGTTGACCAGTCAAAACCGTCCATCAATATGTCTGGCGTGTAATAAACGCCGTTGCCGCGCGGACGATCAACATACATTTTCATCGGGATGATGGTGCTGCCCATGCCCGATGGCAGCTTGCCCTCACGCACTTCCATATAGGTGGAATCAGCGCTGGACGGCGCTCCAATCAGCTTTGTGTTTGGAAACCGTTTGAAATAATCAACGGCATCCAGACAGGCGCTGGCGCATTGGCCGGGGACGATGACATAGACAGGCGTCTTTAGTTCAGCTGGCTCTTCACCTTTTGTCGCGGCATTGGATTCTGGCAAATCGGGTTCAACCAAAAACTTATCGCCGCGCTTCACAGCTGCTGCAAACACCGGCACGAACATTTTCACCATTGCCGCAGTCTCTGGATCGCCTTGCTTTTCAAGCAATGGAATAAACTCCTCAATCGCTGCTTGATTGCCAGCTGTGGGCCGCCACCATGTTTGTGTTTTGGCGAAATAGTCTTTCAGGCTGCGCGTCACCCGCGCGTCCCCCCACAACTGTTCGGCCAGCATCTTGCTCCAATTGGATGAGCCGCCCTGATTAAAGCGAAGGTCCAATATGATGGCGCGTGCAGACAACAGCTTTTCCCGGTTCGCAGCTGTATCAGCATACATCTTTTTATATGCCTCGGCCCCCGCGTCATCTGGCTGAAAGTCGGGCATTGCATACCAGAACAGCCCCGGCGCTTTTTCGGTCATACCAATGGGCAACAAGTCACCATTTGCTGATCCGTTTTTCCATGCCTGATAATAGTCCGGGATTACACTCCAGCTAAGCGTCCGGCTCTGGTTTCTTCCGCTTTGCCGGAACAGGCATTTTTTGGGTAACGATACAAAAGGATTGCCATCATCAACAAACAGCCGCCGCGCACCTGACCACCATTCGCCGGGGATCTGGCCGCCATCGGCGAAGCGGAAATAATTACGCTCAACCAACGTTTTTACCGGCACGCCATCGCAAGAGATGATCTGCGCGCCTTCCGCCGGACCGCCTTTGTCAGACTTAAACACATACATCGCTTTGCCGCGCCAAGCCGCCACAAAGCCGGGCCATTTGATCGGTGGCTGCAATGCCTCGGGCAGCGACGCATAGGCTCCGGCATGGCCATCGTTCAGCACCGCCTTAAACCGGTTCAGCGTCGCTTGAAAACCAGCGGCATTTGTCGTTTGGCCTGCAAGCTTTAACGCTTCCGTCCGCGCCAATTCCAATAATTTGGGAAAGCCCGGATTTTTGGGATCATGTATACCGGGATGGTTGTCTTTAGTTTCCTTATAAGCCGCCTCGACATCCGCAGTCGCAAGCGCACGCCAGTCCGGCGCTTTGTCTTGGGTCATGGGGGCGTCTTGGGCAATCGCGGCAGTTGCCGAAACGCCCAACAATACCACCGCGATACTGGCCGAAAACGTGCGCATATAAGCCTCTCTGTTTGAACGAACGGAAACTTGCCTTGGAAACTGTAGTCAGCAATCTCGTTTCGATTAACCCTCAACCGCAAAGGTCAAACCGGCATGGGCCGTTAGCCGTGCGACCAATTTCTCGCCCAGCGCCGCGCCCGGTGTGGTCACGCCGCCTGGTCCCGAATTTTCGGTTAAGGCAATCGCGGTTTCGGCAATCATCTTTGACGTGGAGCCATAGCCCGGGTCACGATCGCCTTTGACCGACAGCATCGCGCGGCGTCCGTCGGGATATTCGCCGATAAACAACACGTCGTAAAAGCCTGTGTCGCGCTCTTCCTTAGTTGGGCCTTCGCCGGGCTTTGGATCATCTGGCGTGCCGATCATCGGAGTTTTGGCGACATATTCCGCAGCTTGCTGGCCTGCATCGCCCGGCCCCGTCAGCATCATTTCGTCATAGACAAAATCCTGTCCGTAAGGATGGCCAAGTAGCGCGTTGGTGCGGTGGACGTTTTTGGTGTTGATCGGTGCCATGATGAAACTGGTCGCCCAGCTGCCGAGGCTTTCGTCATATTCGGGTTTATTTCCCGCTGGCTGATCCGGCCCTTGGAAACCGCCCGACAGGCTGAACGGATTGGTCAGATAGCCGATGATCGCCGGGTCTTTTGCCGCCGCCGCCATTGTTGCTTTCAGGCTTGCCGCGGTGCCGCCAGAAAACTTCCCCGCCATTGCCCGCACGCGGCCTTTAACGCGCGGCGCGGCATTGATGTATGTTGCCACGCAATGTTTTTGCAGCATCAATACGCCCAGATCAAACGGGATGGAATCAAAGCCTGCCGAAAAACAAATCCGCGCGCCTGATGCCTTGGCTGCTGCATCATGTTCATCAATCTTTTGCCGCATCCATGCCGGTTCGCCGCACAGATCGGTATAGTCTGTGCCATTGGCAACGCAGGCAGTGACCAGTTCATTGCCGTAAAGCTGATACGGCCCAACGGTGGTCAGCACGACTTTGGTGCGCTTTGCCATGGCATCAAGGCTGGCTGGATCTGACGCATCGGCGACGACCAAAGGCGTATCGGCAGCCGCACCGATCAGGTCGCGCACTTCTTGCAGCTTTTCCAAAGACCGCCCCGCCATCGCCCATTTCAGACCCACCTTGTCTTTCAGATATTCTGCGACAAGTCTGCCGGTGTAGCCAGTTGCGCCATAGACAATAATATCAAATTCACGTGAGGATTTGGGCATGGGGGTCTCCTGTTGTCGGCATTATAATGAGCGTGTCGTTCAAGTCAGCCCTGCGGCATCGTTCCCGGTCGCAAACGCGTAAGCATGTGCGGGATATAGTCCACTTTGCCAAGTGAAACACCGTTGCTGCGCAGAATGGCATAAGCGATCATTAAGTGGAAATAGAATTGGCCAAGCGACCAGTCACGGACAAACTCCTCGGCAGTTAGATCAAAGATCATGCCGTTTGGCAGTTCATGTGCGATTGGTGTTGCAGGGTCAATATCAGTCGAGAGTTTAGCGAGTAACTCAACAGTCTGGTCAATCCATGCCTGAGCGTCGGCAATAGTGCCTGGCCGATCCCCCGCGTTCAGCGCTTCATCGCGTAGTATGGCCATAGAGGGCGGGAATGCGGTATCTTGTAAACGATGGACTGCCTCCTGCGCCTGTGTGCAGGCAAAACGGATTTGGGTCGCAAGCGGAAACATATCTGGCGCAAGCCGCGCGCCGAGAAGAGCTTCGGCCTCTTTAAGCGATAGCTGCGCCTCTGCCTTTGCAAGCCAACCTGACATCGCCCGCAGCATGTCTGTGTAGGATGTTGTTATCAGTTGCGTCACAGACATGGGGAATCTCGCCTTCAAAGTTTCGTGGACGTGCCGCCAAATTGATCGCTCTTACTCTTTTCACAACTTAGGCAATGTCACTCCGCGTTGGCCCATATATTTGCCTGCGCGGTCAGCATAGCTTGTCTCGCATGGTTCGTTGCCTTTGAGGAACAAAAACTGGCAGGCGCCTTCATTGGCATAGATTTTGGCAGGCAGGGGTGTGGTGTTAGAAAATTCCAGCGTCACATGGCCTTCCCAGGCGGGCTCCAGCGGGGTGACGTTGACGATGATGCCGCAGCGGGCATAGGTGGATTTGCCCAGACAGATCACCAGCACATCGCGGGGCACGCGGAAATATTCAACGGTGCGGGCAAGGGCAAAGCTGTTTGGCGGGATGATGCAGACATCAGTTTCGCGGTCGACAAAGCTGTCGGGATCGAACTTTTTGGGATCGACCACGCTGCTGTTCACATTGGTGAAAATCTTGAACTCTGGCGCGACGCGGGCGTCATATCCGTATGAGGACAGGCCATAGCTGATACAGCCGTCGCGGCGCTGAGCCTCGACAAACGGTTCGATCATACCGTTTTCCTGCGCCTGTTGGCGGATCCATTTGTCGCTTAGTATTGCCATTTATGACCCATCCTAAAAAACCCTTAGTGCTGAGCTTGTCGAAGCACGTCCTCCAGTCCAAACCGCCCTTCGACAGGCTCAGTGCTAACGGTGGAGGGTGACTACGAAGTTTTCTTTACGCCACCGTCGTCGAAACAATACGGCCCGGCTCGCGTGGTGGTTCACCCTTTGGCAGCGCATCGACATTTTCCATGCCCTCGATCACATTGCCCCATGCGGTATATTGGCGATCAAGGAAGGTGGCATCGTCAAAGCAGATGAAGAACTGGCTGTTTGCACTGTTCGGGTTTTGCGAACGCGCCATCGAACATACGCCGCGGACATGCGGTTCGCTGTTGAATTCTTGCGCCAAATCAGGTTTTTTTGATCCGCCCATGCCGGTGCCATCGGGGCAACCGCCCTGCGCCATGAAACCGTCGATCACGCGGTGAAATTTGACATTGTCGTAAAAACCTTCACCCGCCAGCTCGACAATGCGCGCAACATGGTTGGGTGCAAGGTCGGGGCGCAGTTTGATAACAACGTCGCCGGTTGTCAGGTGCAAAGTCAGCGTTTCGGCCATGGGGATAGATTCCTTTCAATACTTGGTTTGAGATTTCCTTAGGCACAGTATGTCAAAAAGCAAATTGCATTTTACAGCCCAGCGCCTAGTAGAGCGACAAGCAAAAAATCAGCCATAAGGGCCAGCTGAAAAGGGGAAGTGCGATGAGCAGCGACATCGATACCATCGCCCCGGATATTGAAGCACCAATGACATTGGATGAAGATGATCGGCTGATGCCTGATTTCGTCCGCTCGGTGCTGGAAGCCGTTGACGAAAACCGGACCGAGGATGCGTACCGGCTGGCGCAACCGCTTCACGCTGCCGACATTGCCGATCTGTTTGAACTGACGCCGCGCGGAGACCGCGGCGATTTGGCGCGGGCGCTGGGTGATTTGATGAGCGCAGATGTGCTCGCCGAAATCAATGATTATGTCCGCGAAGATTTGCTCGATGTTCTTCCCGCTGCACAGGTCGCCGACCTTGCCGGGCAAATGGACACCGATGATGCTGTCGCCTTTATCGAGGATTTGGAGGAGGATGATCAGCAGGCCGTTCTTGCCGAGCTAGACCCCGAAGATCGCGCCGCGATTGAGGATGCGCTTTCCTATCCGGAGGAATCTGCCGGGCGCATCATGCAGCGCGAACTGGTCGCTGCCCCTGAACATATGAGCGTCGGGCAGCTGATCGATTTTCTGCGCGATAACCCTGAACTGACCACAGAGTTTTGGGAAATCTTCATCGTTGATCCACAGCACCGGCCCATTGGCACGTGCCGGCTAAGCTGGATTTTGCGCACACCGCGCGATATCTCGCTATCCGATGTGATGAAGCGTAATCAAACCTTGATCCCTGTCGATATGGATCAGGAAGAGGTCGCCCTTCGCTTCCAAAAATACGCTTTGATTTCGGCGGCTGTGGTCGATGATGCTGGCCGCTTGGTCGGGGTGATTACAGCCGATGACATCGTCCACATCATTCAGGAAGAATCGGGTGAAGATATCTTGCTGCTTTCGGGTGCAGGCGAAGGCGATATTAACGAGCCGATTTCAGACAGTTACAAGGCGCGTGTCCGCTGGCTGATCGCCAATCTCGGCACCGCGATGGTCGCCAGTTTCATCATCGCGCAATTCGGTGCAGCGATTGAGGCGATGGTGGCACTGGCGATATTGATGCCGATTGTGGCCTCGATTGGCGGCAATGCGGGCACACAGACGTTGGCGGTAACGGTCCGCGCGCTCGCCACCAATCAGCTGACGCAATCAAACACGATGCGGTCAATCTGGCGCGAAGTGCGCGTCGCGATGCTGATCGGTGCTACGGTTGCGATCATCGCGGGGCTGGGCGCTTGGCTGGTGTTTGGTAATCCAAAACTGGGCGGCGTGATTGCGTCGGCGATATTGTTCAACATCGTCATCGCCGGACTTTCGGGCGTTGCGATCCCGATCCTGCTCGACAGGTTGGATCAGGATCCAGCAGTATCCAGTTCGATTTTTGTGACGATGATTACAGACTCCATGGGTTTTCTAATCTTCCTTGGACTTGCGGTGTTTTCCGGTCTTGTGGGTTAGGCGAAAGCCGCTACAACATACCGATGATACGGGGGTTATTGCTGTTCGCACTGTTGTTGTTTGCCGCGCCTTTCGAGGTATTGGCACAGCAGGATATTGACTATTTACCGACACCCGAATGGGTGGTCGACCCTAGCTATCCTACTGAACCAACGGCTGCGACAAAGGGCAGTGCGGCCAGCGCAATGCTAGTCAGTTTTCAGTTCCATTCAGGAAAAACCGGGCCGGGCGAAATTTACGAGCGACGCGTCTATCGCGCCAATGATGCCAGCGCCCTTCGCGGGTTTGGGACAATTTCGACGGTCTATTATGAAGGGCGTAACCGCCTGACGATCCACCATGCAAAGATAATTCGGGGTAATACATCGACTGATTTGCTGGCGGACGGCAAAAAATTTGCCACCTATCGCGATGAAAAAAATGCAGCATCGGGCGTGATCGACGGCACTGTCACTGCCTATCTGCAAATTCCCGATTTGCGCGTGGGCGATACGGTTGATGTCGGCTTCTCGACGATAACTACAATCCCGTTCTTCCTCGATCATTTCGAAGGAGAGCTTAGCTTTTTGACTGCGGGCGCTGTTGATCGGCTGCATTATCGTTTCAATTGGGACGTCGCCCGTCCGCTGCAGATGCAAAAAGGCAGTGCCGTTCCGGTGTCAAAAAAGGGACGTGTCGGCGACATGGAGTTTGTCGAAGGCGTTGCCGATAATCAACGGTTCAAGAATTTCGACGGAAGCCTACCGCAAAGGTTAGCCACAGAGCGGATGGTGCTGGCAACCACGCGGCCTAATTGGGCAAACTTAATTGCGGTTATGCAGCCTTTATATGCCCCCGCAACCGATGCTAATTTGCCAGAAGAACTGCTGCAACGTATCTCAGCGATTGATGCGGAAAATGCTACGCCAGAAACAAAGGCCGCCGCTGCCCTTCGCCTTGTGCAGCAAGACGTGCGCTACACTGGCAATTTTGAAGGGCTGGGCGGACACAAACCGGATAGCGCAGCAAAAGTATGGGGGCAGCGTTTTGGTGATTGCAAAGGTAAATCAGTGTTGCTGGTTGCCATTTTGCGCCGGCTGGGAATTGACGCTGTGCCGGCATTGGTTTCATCCGCGCGCCCTGGGCTTTTGGCCACCAGTAAACCCATGGTGCGCGCGTTTGACCATGTTATCGTGCGCGCTGCGGTTAACGGCAAAACGATGTGGCTCGATGGCACCCGCCAGTCCGATCGAGATCTGGCAACTTTGGAAATGCCCGATTTCCGTAACGCTTTGCCCTTGATTGCAGGGGGCACTTTGGAACAGCTGCCGCCCGCATCTTTCCCTCGTCCGGTTGAAACTACGCACACTGAAATTGATGCTAGCAAAGGTTTCGATGTGCCTGCACGGGTGCGCACAATCACAACCTATAGGGGTGAAGGGGCGTTCGGTTTTTCCGCGTCGCTGGCAACGCTTAGTGATCAACAGCTTGAAGAGCGCCGTAAGGAGATCATCAAGGAAAGTAAAGACAGCGCATTTGAAATTCAGGAGGTCAGCTTTTTCGACCGTCCAGAACTAGCCGAAAGCGGCACCGAGCTATCTGGTACGATGAAGCTCGATTGGAGCGATGTTGGCGATTTTAGCGAATACACAGTCGAAGAATTAATGATCGGCCAAGATCTCGCGGTTGAACGCGATGATGAGGATGTCAAATCGCTGCCGGTTGCTGTTGATGCCCGGCATTACGAATCGACGGTGACAATCAAACTGCCGACAGCAGGCAAAAGCTATAAGTTTGAAGGGTCCAGCTATGATCGCAAGATCGGTCCGGCTTTTTATACCCGTGAACTGAAACTTGATGGCCGCACTTTTACCGGCCGTACGTTAACCCGGGTCGAGCCGGGCGAGCTGCCAATGGCCGAAGCTGAAAAATACGACAAGCAAAGTGATAAGCTTTACGAAGACAAAATATACATCATGGCCGATAAAGCAGGCAGTGCCGTCAAATCGAATGAGCGATCAATCGCCTCTGCGGCAAAGGCAAAGGCGGCTGACGGTGATGTTGATGGTGCGCTGAGTGACCTTTCCAATGAAATAAAATTGCGGCCAGATGCTGTGACATTGATCTATGCGCGTGCGGAAATTTTAAAAGATGCAGGGCGTGCAGGGGTTGAGCGCGAATTGCAGCGGGCATTGCTTGCCGACAATACGCACAAAGAATCGCTAGAAATGCTGGCGCAGCTTTACGCCGACGAAGGCGATGTTGAGCTAGCCGATTCTATTGCGGAGCGGATTCGTAGCGAGCATCCCGGCAGCCTCTGGCTGAGAAAATGGCCAAAGCTGCGGAAAGAGATTGAGGCAAGTACGTCTAATGCAGAGCAAAAGGTTGTCGCGCAATAAATACGCGCTTAGGTTTATGCTATGCCATTAAACATGACCCGTATCGCCTTTGGCGCGCAAAGTGCAGAGCATCTTCGTGAGCGGCTTGAGGTGCATACAGCGGGTGGCGAAGTTCGGCTGACCACGCGCTATCTGCCTAAACGCCATGCCGAAATGGTTGGCGGGTCGCTGTTCTGGATCCTCAAACATACTGTTATCGGCCGTAGTCCGCTGATTGGTTTTATGGACAATGGAGAGGGGCGGACGTGGATACGGTTGCGGCCCGAATTGATTGCGGTGCGGGCACTGCCTAAACGCGCGCATCAAGGCTGGCGCTATCTGGAAGAGGCGAATGCGCCGCCCGATTTGCAAGCAGGCGAAATCAATGACAGCAATCCGATGCCGCCAAGAATGTTGAGCAAGTTGATTGGCATGGGATTGGTCTGACTGTGGCGGCGTTAGCTAATGACTAAGGTTCTGCGGGCATTGGGGGGAATATGAGCAACACTATAATTCTAGAACGGCCCTTATCGCCAGAGCCTGCGCCTGCGAAACCATTCCCCGGTATTTGGGCCGCGTTGGGCTGGGTCGGCTTGTTTATTCTGATGCAGGTTATCGTCACGATGCTGCTGATCCTGCCAAGCATCGATTTGTCGCAGGGTATGGATGTCGTCATGCAGCAAATGCGCGATCCAAATTTGGTGGCTTTACCAACCATTCGGGCATTGGTGATTGCGAACCTTTTGCTGATCCTGCTGTTCTGGCTTTATGTTCGGAAAGGGGATCGCGTTACACAGCTGGGCCTAAACCATTGGGGTCAGCATGATGCGAAGAAGACGCTTCGCATTGCCGCGATTTTGATTGTGGCGGCATTGGCGTTCAACATTGCCTGGACCATGCTGATCGCTCCAAAGCTGGAGATGCAAAAGGCGTTGCGCGATATCCTTGCGGCAATTCCGCAAACCGGCCTGAATGTATCAATGATAATGTTCGCCACCGTCATTTTGGCACCGATTGCCGAAGAACTTATTTTTCGCGGGATGCTGCAAAAATCGCTTAGCCACCGTCTTCCTATTTGGGCATCGATTGGCATTGCCGCGGCTGTATTTTCAGCGATGCATGGCGACATTAATTCGGCACCGGCGCTGATGGTCATCGGTGCGATCTTTGGTTTGCTTTATCATTTGACCGGATCGCTGCGGGTTACGATCGTTGCGCATCTGGCGAACAATCTGTTTGCGATGCTGGCGTCTAACCTCTCTTAGCCAGCACTTTCCCTATAACCCCGGCACAGGTTTCGGCACTTTGTGCGCCGGGCACCATGAATTTGCCGTCAAAGATGATTGCCGGGACGCCGCTGATGTTCTCATCGCGCCAATAGGCTTGTTCGCCGCGCACTGCGCCAGCCAAGGTTTCGTCGGCCAGCCAGACCTGCGCTTCGTTGCGGTCCAGCCCGGTGTCTGAGGCAATATCGAGCAGCACAGCTTCGTCGCTGATATCCAGCCCCGATTGAAAATACGCTGCAAACAGCGCCAGCTTTAACGCGGTTTGTTTCTGCCAGCCATAAACCTCGCCTGTTTTGGTCAACAATTTATGCGCGGCGAACGTGTTCACCACCCGCTGCGCGCCGCGCTCGCCAAATTCAAAGCCCAATGATGCGGCAGTATTGCGGATGTGGTCGCGCACAGCTTTGCCCTGTTCCGCACTCCGCCCATATTTGCGCTGGATATGCTCGGCGGCATCCTCACCCTCCGCTGCCATATCGGGGTTCAGTTCAAACGGATGCCAGTGGAATTCGGCTTCGACCGGCTGGTCCAATAGGGTCAGCGCGCGCTCCACCTGTTTATAGCCAATGATGCACCAAGGGCAGACGACGTCAGAGACGATGTCGATGCGCAGCGGTTGCATATCAGCCTTCATCGACCCAGCGTTTCAGCAAGGTGTGCGCAATGGCAAAGGGTGGCGGTGTGCCAAATTTCTTGTCGGGCGCGTCGGCAAAGGCGGCGCGTGCATCGTCTTTTGTCACCCACATTGCGTCTTCCAATTCGTTGGTATCAAGCGTGATTGCGTCGCCCTTTGCTTCTGCAATGCATGCGATCATCAACTGCGATCCGCCAAACGGCCAAGGCTGGCTGGTGACATAGCGAACAGCGCCGCATTCGACGCCGGATTCTTCCCATATCTCGCGCCGGACCGCTTCTTCGATGCTCTCGCCTGGTTCCAGAAAACCTGCAAGGGCAGAATAATTGCCAGTGGGCCATGCCGATTGACGGCCGAGCAGAACTTT
>JAAFIB010000040.1 GCA_013297725.1 Sphingomonadales bacterium | reverse complement strand
ACATTACCGGGGCCAGCATTATAGGCGGCAACGGCCAACGGATAGCTGCCGTTGTAATAGCTCAACATCCGCTGAAAATAGGTGGAGCCCAGCTGGATATTATAGGTGATGTCAGTGTTCAGCGCCTCTGGGCGATAGGCGAGGGATATCTTGCCAGACGTCTCGCGCGCGGTGCCGGGCATTAACTGCATAAGCCCGCGGGCGCCCGCATGGCTGACGGCGTTGCGATCAAACTGGCTTTCCTGCCGCGCGATGGCGTGGATGAAGGTCCAGTTATTCATGTGCTCGGGCGGCACGTTGACTGAGGGATAGCCCAAACGGATCATGCTGCTGTGCCCTTCAATCCGTGCACTGCGAGCAGCAATCACCGAAAGGTCCGGTCGGCCTATAGAGTTGGACCATGAAAACAGGTTGAGGAAATCACTCTCCGTCTTCGCCGAATTGGCGAGTGCTTTCATAAAGCTGTTTGAATCTTTCCAACCGGAAAAAGCGTTGGTCGATAGCCGCGCAGCATTAAAGGCTGACGATACAGAACCTTTTGAGAGCTGCGGCAGTTCAGGCGATGGCGCAACGGGAGGGAGCGGCTTGCCCATCGCTTCCAACGCCAATTGACCGTGGAAGAAATCATAATAGCGCGCCGCTTCGCCAAAATATTGCGTTGCACCGGCGTTATCACCCGCTTGTTTGGCAGCACGGCCCGCCCAGTATAGGCCTTTGGAACGTGTCTGCGGGCTGCGAGCGCCGTCGGTGTAGGCGCGGAACATATCAACCGCATCTTTGGGACGGCCAAGTTTGTAATAGGCGGTTTCCCCTGCCAACCATGCAAGGCTGGTATAGGTGTCGCGCGTGCCTAGATCGAGATTAATGATTTTTGTGCCAGCAGGAAAGGCATCGCGCAATTTGGAGGCGATTTTATAAGCAACATCAAACTGCCCGTCTTTTTCAGCAGCAGTTGCATTGGCCAACAGCAGTTTCAACCAGTCGTTTGCTACATGCGGCGCTGAGGAAAGCGCCGGACGATTGGCGAGCAATTCGCGTGCGCCCCAGCTGTTATCAGCTGCCTTTAACGCATTTACGCGTTCCATGATCAGGCCCGCATCGCTTTGTCCAGCTTGACCAGCGGCGCTGAATTTGGCGGCAGCATCAGCGGCTTTTAATTCATGCGCCAGTTGCGCATCAAGGACCGCGCGGCGTTCAGACGACGTGTAAGGCAGCCATTTTTGTGCAGAGCGCGAGGCGCTGGACCAAAGCAGGCGGCTGACGCGAGCATCGTGATCTGCTGCGGTCAGCTTGCTGCCCATCATCTGAAACAACCGGTTTTCGTCATCATCGGTCAATGGACCTTCGCGCCATGCCCGCCGCGCCCATTGTTCAGCCTTTGCTTTGTCACCGCTTGCGGAAAGGGCAATCGCGTACTTTGCCCGTCCGCCATTCGTTACCGGTTCCAGCCTGTCGAAAAAGGCAACCGTTTGGCTGGGAGAATATGTAGCGAGATTGATCGATTGCTCCGCATTTTTGCGCATCTCGTCTGCTGCAGGCCAATTGGGATAAGTCATCAGGAACGATGCATATTCACCAAAGGAATAATTGCCTGATGTGCTGAGCATTTTCCAACGTTGCAGCGCAGCCGGGATGTTGCCTTCGCTAGCATCCATCAACTTGGCCGGGACATTGACAGCATCGCCTGTGCCCGAAACCCATTCAATCTTTTCAGGTGCAGCGGCGAATGCAGAAGCAGGAATTGCAAGCAATGAAGCGGAAATAAGGTGCTTTAACATACGGGACATATTAAGGGCTCACTCGTGACTAGCAGATGAACCAAACACCCCTGCTGGCTCCATTGATTTACGCTTGGCAATTATCGAAAGTAAATTCCATGTTTTCCGGCTCAATACCCGCTCTAGTGACTCCTTTTTGCGACGGAGCGTTTGCCGAGGATAAATTTCGCGCACTGGTGGATTGGCAGATTGCCGAGGGGTCAAGTGCGCTTGTTCCTTGCGGCACGACTGGCGAAGCGCCGACACTTTCGTTCGAGGAACATTACCGCGTGATTTCGGTGTGTATCGAACAAGCTGCTGGCCGTGTTCCGGTGATTGCGGGATGCGGGTCGAATGATACAGCGACCGCCGTTCGCCACATGGAGTTTGCCAAAGCAGAAGGCGCCGCTGCTGCATTGGTCGTTGCGCCTTATTATAACCGGCCCAATCAGGATGGCATTTATGCGCATTACGCGCATCTGGCCGAAAAATGCGACCTGCCGATCATCATCTATAATGTGCCAGCCCGCACTGTGACCGATATTCTGCCTGCGACACTCGCGCGCCTTGCCGAAATTCCATCAATTATCGGGGTCAAAGACGCGAGTGGACAGATAGCGCGCGTGGGCGAACACCGTCTGGGTTGCGGCACAGATTTCTGCCAGCTTTCCGGCAATGACGATATGGCGCTGGCGTTTAATGCAGCAGGCGGAGTTGGCTGTATTTCAGTGACAGCGAACGTCGCGCCAAAACTCTGCGCAGAATTTCAGGCTGCAACAGCATCCGGTGATTATGTATTGGCAAGGACTTTGAACGATAAACTGCATCCATTGCATAACGCTCTCTTCACAGACGCGTCACCGGGGCCGATTAAATATGCAATGGCGCGTGTTATTAAGGATTTCCCAACCGACGTCCGTCTGCCATTGGTTGCGGCCTCGGCAGCGAGCCGTGCAGCGGTTGATTCCGCCTTGGAGGTTGCAGGTCTAATCTAATGGCACGTCCAAAGCCCGAAGCATTTGATAAAGTCAAAACCGTCGCCGAAAACCGGCGCGCGCGCTATGACTTTTACATCGAGGACAAGGTTGAGGCAGGCATTGCCCTAACCGGAACCGAGGTTAAATCGCTGCGTTTTGGCGAAGGATCAATCGCCGAAAGCTATGCCGAGGTAAAGGATGCGGGGGAGATTTGGCTGATCAATGCTAACATTCCAGAATTCAGTCATGGCAACCGTAATAATCACGAACCAAAACGCCCTCGTAAATTGCTCCTTAATGCGCGTGAGATAAACAAGCTGCATGGCGCAGTGATGCGGCAGGGGATGACCCTTGTTCCGCTGTCCATTTATTTCAACACGCGCGGGCGGGCCAAAGTGGAACTCGCCCTCGCTAAAGGCAAGAAAGCGCCTGATAAAAGGGCGACCGAGAAGGAACGCGATTGGAAACGCGAACAGGGACGTATCATGCGGGATCGCGGATGAACAAATTTACGCGCTGGTTGCATGAACAGGCACCAACCCGAGATAGTTTTGAGCAGAGCCGGTTTCTGCGTCCTTTTGCCGCGCGCGTGTTTCATCCGGCGTTATGGCGCTTTACGCGGCGTTCTGTGCCGCGCGGTGTTGCGCTTGGCTTGCTTGTCGGCATCTTCCTGTTGATCCCCGGCGTGCAGATTGCGGGCGTTGCTTTGCTGGCGCTGCCGATCCGTGCGAATATCCCGATAGGTGCGGCTATGACATTTTTGTCGATGCCGCTTACGACGCCGTTTATCTTGA
The DNA here is from genome assembly GCA_013297725.1 of Sphingomonadales bacterium. GTDB lineage: Bacteria > Pseudomonadota > Alphaproteobacteria > Sphingomonadales > Sphingomonadaceae > Sphingorhabdus_B. The sequence goes on along the minus strand of JAAFIB010000040.1, from coordinate 21,267 downwards.
TTGCATCGGCCTATGTTGGCGGCGCTGATTCATCACATCTGATGACCTTGCTAGAGGCAAAGATGGGATGGTGGCCAAAGCTGGTTCAGCTATCCTATTGGCTCGTTTCAGATGCTGCACCGGCAATGCTGTTTGGCCTTTTTGCGATTTCGGTCGTCGCAGCGGCGCTTGGCTATGTCTTTGCAGCGGCATTCTGGCGCTGGCGGATTGTTACCAAATGGCGTCGCCGGTCGAAGCCAGTTGATGCTCGTGGATAAGCACTGACGATTTGACTGGCTGTCGCTAAACTCGCCGCATTCTGGATTCGTAGTTGGCTACGGTCTGTAAATTCTGGGGAGTTTATCATGAAGTTCACAAAATCATTGCTTGCCGTTGCAAGTGTTTCTTTGATCGCACTATCGGTTTCCGCTCCTGCCTTTGCAGAAGATAAACCTGCTGCCGAAATGAAAGCCCCGGTCGCTGCCAAAAATGGTCCGCAGCTTGGGACTTACGGCTTTGACACCAGCGGCATGGATCCGTCAGTTGAAGCAGGCGATGATTTTTTCAGTTTTGCCAATGGTGCATGGGAAAAACGGACAGAGATTCCTGCAGATAAATCCAATTACGGGATGTTCACAGCACTTGATGATCTATCCAAAGATCGCGTCAAAGGCATTTTGGAAAACGAACTAAAAAAGCCAAAGAGCAAATTGGGCATTGCTTATGCCAGCTATCTGGATGACGCGGCGATAGAGGCAAAGGGCATGGCGCCGGTTAATCCGATGCTGAATGAAATCCGCGCCGTAAAGACAAAGGCACAATTTGAAACACTGCTGCCGAAAATGGCTCCAAAGGGCGTGGGTGCGCTGTTTTATGGCTATGTCGGACAGGATGATAAAAATCCGGACAGCTATATTTTCAGCATGGGGCAGGCGGGAACCGGTCTTCCAGATCGTGATATGTATTTGCTCGATACGGAAAAATTTGAAGCGATACGACTAGCTTATAAGGGTTTTCTTACAGCGATGCTGACCCATGCGGGTGAGAAAAATGCTGAGGCGCGGGCAAATGCTGTTTTCGAAACCGAAAAGAAAATCGCTACTGTTCATTGGACACGCGAGGATTCATCCGATGCAACAAAGACCTATAACAAGCTGACCACGGCGCAATTGGACAAGCTGACACCCGGTTTGCCAATTGCCAAAATGCTGAAGACGATCAGCCCGAAAATCACTGAGGTGCTCGTCGCTCAGCCGACAGCACTTACGGCAATCGCCAAGATTTACAGCGAAACCGATATTGCCGTGTTCAAGGATCAGATGTTGATCGGCGCATTGATGTCTTATGCTGATGTGCTGCCAAAGACTGTCGATCAGACCGTATTTGATTTCTACAGCAAGACACTGTCGGGTACACCGCAGCAGCAGGTTCGCTGGAAACGCGCCATTGGTTTTGTCGAAGGCTCCATTCCTGACGAAATCGGCAAATTATACGCCGCGCAATATTTCCCGCCGGAAACAAAAGCATCGGTTAATCAGCTTGTCCAGAATGTCTTGGGCGCAATGGGGCGGCGGATTGATAATCTGACGTGGATGCAGCCGCAAACAAAGGTGCGGGCCCGTCAGAAACTGGCAAACTTCACGACGAAGATTGGCTATCCAGATCAATGGCACAGCTATGAAAAGCTATCGATGGTAAAGGGCGACGCCTTTGGCAATAATGTGCGTGCCAACCAGTTTGCCTTTGCCGATAACATTAGCAAGCTGGGCAAGCCCATCCGCCGTTGGGAATGGGGCATGTTGCCGCAAACGATTAACGCTTATGCCAATTTCGGCATGAACGAGATTGTGTTCCCCGCCGCGATTTTGCAGCCGCCATTCTTTGATCCAAAGGCTGATCCTGCGATCAATTATGGCGGCATAGGTGCGGTGATCGGCCATGAAGTCAGCCACCACTTTGACGATCAAGGCGCGAAGTATGATGAAAAGGGCCGCCTGTCCGACTGGTGGACTGAAAGTGACGTTAAAGCATTTGAGGCAGCCGGTAAGGCGTTGATCGCGCAATATGACAAATATGAAATCTTCCCCGGCGAATTTGTAAAAGGCGAATTTACGCTGGGCGAAAATATCGGCGATTTGGCTGGGCTGACGATTGCCTATGATGCCTATAAAGCTTCGTTGGGCGGCAAAGAAGCGCCGGTTATCGACGGTATGACGGGGGATCAGCGCTTCTTCCTTGGCTGGGCTCAGGTGTGGCGGCGTAAATATCGCGAGGCAAATTTGCGGCAGCGTTTGTTAACTGACCCGCATAGCCCATCAAAACAGCGTGTCTGGGTGATACGCAACCTTGACAAATGGTATGAGGCGTTCCAGCCGAAAGCGGACGATAAGATGGTTCTTAAGCCTGAGGACCGCGTTCGCATTTGGTAAGGAAGTAAGTTGCCGCCATCGGTTCCAGCACAGATTTTTGGTGGAGAAGGTGGCGGCGATATAGCTAGCAATCGTCTTGCCGCGGCCGGATTAGCAGCGGCGACGATTGTCTCGGCTTTGATCCTATGGCTGGTCACGCAGAACATTGTGCTGGTGGGTGCATTGCTGGCGGGAATGGTCGCATTCTGGGCCGCAGCGGATTTTCTGCGCCGTAACCGTGCCCCTGAAATAGTTGCGACCACATTGCCGCCTGATTGGTCTGTCACGCGCGCAATTGCTGACCAAGACGAAGCTGCTATTGCCGTCACTGATCGCGCTGGGCGTCTGCTGTGTGCGAACGACCGCTTCACTGTGCTGTTCGAAGGCCTACGCGCTCCTCCTGATCTGGCGGTGGATGAGGCTTCGCACGAATTGCTGATGCGGGCAGGGCGTGCCGGTTGGCGCGATGGTACAGCAGCTGTTGATGGCATCAAACACGCAGGCGCCGAATTTCAGGTCCGCGTATTGCGGGCAGGGGCAGGCGATGAATATTTGATGTGGCGGTTTGCCGAGGTTGCCGCAGTCAATGTGGTCACACAGGCCAACGACCTTGTGTCTGGCCGTATCGGTCGTGCGCTGGCCTCGGCGGGTGTGATGGCGGTGACAGTCGGCACAGAAGGTCGCGTGCGCACATCGAACGCCGCCTTTGCGGTGCGTGCAACGGGTGACGAAAATGCCAACATCGCAAACCGCGATCTAGGGTCTTTCCTGCGACTGGACGATAAAGGCCGCGTCTTTTTCGAACGCGAAGGGCCGCGCGGCATGGCGGTGCGGTTGCTGCATGTGCCCCTGTCTAAAGAGGACGCGCAGGGCAATGCGCTGCTGCTCGCTATCGACGATGCCGGCGGACAAAGCGACCGCAGCACAGCGTTGGTCCATGTTGAACAACTGCTGTCTAACCTTCCTCTGGGGCTGGCTTTGGTCAACCGCGATGGCCGGTTCTTGTTTGCTAATGAAAGCTTTGCACGGGTCGCCGGGTTAACCTCTGATTCTATGCCGCCATATCCCGGCGATCTGGTGATATCCGAGGATAAATCGGCAGTATCCGACAGCATCCGCCGCTATGCCGCAGGGCAAGCGCATTCAGGCGACATAGCAGTGCGCCTGAAAGATCAGCCGGACGAGGTTATTGCCCTATCGATTGCCGGTGTCCGCGGGCTTGGTGAGGCAGCGGTGCTGATCGGCCTGAAAGACAATAGCGAAGAAACCAAGCTGAAACGTCAGGTGGCGCAAGCAACCAAGATGCAAGCGGTCGGCCAGCTTGCGGGCGGCGTCGCGCATGATTTCAACAACATCCTGACTGCGATCATCGGCTATTGCGACCTGATGCTGCTGCGCCATCCGCCGGGCGATAGCGATTATGATGATATCCAGCAGATTCGGCAAAACAGCAACCGCGCCGCCAGCCTGACCCGGCAGCTACTCGCATTCTCTCGCCAGCAAACATTGCGGCCACAGATACTGCAACTGCCCGATGTGGTGGCGGAGGTGTCGCATCTGCTCAAACGCTTGCTCGGCGAAACAGTAAAGCTGGATGTGCAGCACGGCCGCGCCATTGGCGTTGTGCGTGCAGACCCCGGGCAGCTGGAGCAAGTCATCGTCAACCTGGGCGTCAATGCCCGTGACGCGATGCCAGATGGCGGCACGTTGCTGATCGAAACCAAAGCAGTCAGCAAAGCCGATGTGCGCGCCATGCGCAGCGAGATTCTGCCCATCGGCGATTACGCATTGCTGTCTATCACGGACGCAGGAACCGGTATTGCCAAGGAAAATCTGGCGAAGATATTCGAGCCGTTTTTCACCACGAAAGAAGTCGGTAAAGGAACCGGCCTTGGCCTTTCCACCGTCTATGGCATTGTCAAACAATCGGGCGGTTTCATCTTTGCCGATTCCGAAATTGGCAAAGGCACACGGTTCGATATCTATCTGCCCGTGCACGAAGGTGGCATGCCGCCGCCGGTTACGCTGGCAACATTGGATGCCCCGCCAAAGGATGTGTGGGGCACAGGGCGCCTGTTGGTGGTCGAGGATGAGCCAATGGTCCGCGCCGTTGCCGAACGCGCGCTGGTGCGTCAGGGCTATACCGTTGAAACCGCGTGCGATGGCGAAGAAGCACTGGCGCTGTTTGCCGAGGGGAAAAACTATGATCTGGTTGTGTCTGACGTAGTCATGCCCAATATGGATGGCCCGGCAATGGCGCGCGAATTGCGAAAGCAACGGCCGGAAATGCGGATATTGTTCATGTCGGGTTATGCCGAGGAGCAGCTGCGCCAATCAATTAATCTGGAAAAGGTCGCGTTTTTGCCAAAACCGTTTTCGGTTCAGCAGATCGCAGAGGCGGTGCGCGATGCCTTAAAGATGTAAGCGACTGAATTATTGAATATATAAAATATCGTTCCACTCTTGTTCTGTAAGAACAAATCGCATACATCATCGTTAGTTCATGGAATGTTCCATGTAACGACATGACGCAAAGGAGTGGAACAATGGCGGCAAGTCTTAAAGTTATCGACGGGGATCGGGCGAATAATATGAATAATGCAGAACGCGAAAAAGCACTCGAAGCAGCGCTTGCACAAATCGACCGTGCCTTTGGTAAAGGGTCGGCGATGAAGCTTGGCAGTCGTGAGACGGTAGCTATCGAAGCAGTTTCAACAGGGTCGCTGGGCCTTGATATCGCACTTGGCATTGGCGGATTGCCGCGTGGCCGCGTGATCGAAATTTACGGTCCGGAAAGTTCGGGCAAAACCACATTGACGTTGCATGCAATTGCCGAGATTCAGAAACTGGGCGGGACAGCCGCGTTTATCGACGCGGAACACGCGCTTGACCCGGGCTATGCGAAGAAACTGGGCGTGGATATCGACAACCTGATCGTTTCGCAGCCCGATACCGGTGAACAAGCATTGGAAATCGCCGATACATTGGTGCGTTCCAATGCGGTCGATATCGTTGTGATCGATTCGGTTGCGGCATTGGTCCCGCGTGCGGAAATTGAGGGCGAAATGGGTGACACTCATGTTGGCCTGCAGGCGCGTTTGATGTCGCAAGCCTTGCGCAAAATCACCGGCTCGATTTCGCGGTCAAACTGCATGGTGATCTTCATCAACCAGATCCGCATGAAAATCGGTGTGATGTACGGTTCGCCAGAAACGACATCGGGCGGCAACGCACTAAAATTCTACGCCTCGGTCCGCCTCGATATCCGCCGGACGGGTCAGATCAAGCAGGGTGAGGACATCGTCGGCAACACCACACGGGTAAAGGTCGTCAAAAACAAAGTCTCGCCTCCGTTCAAACAGGTCGAATTCGACATCATGTATGGCCAAGGCATCTCCAAAAATGGCGAGCTGCTCGACATCGGTGTGAAGGCAGGGCTGGTTGAAAAATCGGGCGCATGGTTCAGCTATGACTCGATCCGCATCGGGCAGGGCCGCGAGAATGCCAAAATCTGGCTGCGTGAAAATCCAGATCATGCCGCAAAACTCGAAGCCGCCATCCGCGGCAAGACCGAGGAAGTCGCCGAAGAAATGATGGTCGGCGGCGAAGTCGATGACGGCGAAGATGACGGCGGCGTGGTGGAAAGCTGAAGCGATTTGGGGTTGGTATTGGGCTGAGTAAAAACCGTTAGTGTTGAGCCTCTCGGGAGCGAAGCTGGCCGGAGGCCAACGGCATCCCGCAGTGTGGACAGACGTGCTTCGACAAGCTCAGCACTAACGGTATTAACCGACCTAATGCCGCCCCACCCAAAACCCCGGCTCCCTCTTCCCTGAAGGAGCCAAGCGCGGCGGGCCCGATCCGCCGTGCAAGACCCGCCCTGGTCCACCCCGGGGCGGGTCATTTTTTTGGTGTTGAGGTAACGGCAGGTTTGTTGGGGGGAGCTGACTGTCGGCTTTCATAACCAACTGCCCAAAAGCAGACATCACTCAAAATTACAGCTCGTTATTTTCAGGTAATTTTGAAAGCTTTGCACAGCATCTGTTCATACCATGCCCATGGCAGTATCCTGCGAAAAAGCAGAAATATGCGCTCCATCGTGCTGATACCAAGATAGCGCACCCTTGGTTTGCGGGTGGATGCTATTTTTGCCACCACCCTTGCTATGTCAACGGGATCAGCGCCTGCGCGTTCGCTGGCTGCCATCGCGTCCAAAGCCCGTGTCATTTGCGGTTCGTACGCGCTGTACCCTTCCCGATTATATTGCTGACGCTGATCGGTGAACCCTGTACGATGATCGCCGGGATCGATCATTGACACGTTAATGCCAAACACAAGCAATTCCATTCGCAATGCTTCAACATAGCTTGCAAGTGCAGCCTTGGAGGCGCTGTAAATCCCTTGAAATGGCATAGTCAGATGGGCCCCAAGTGATCCAATAAAGATAAGTTGCCCATGCTTTGCAGCGCGCATAGATGGTAAAAATTCTCTAACAACACGATGTGTCCCGACAAGGTTGGTATCAAACTGCGCCACGATATCTGCGGGCAGTGTCTCCTCAATTGCACCCGAAATCCCATAGCCAGCATTCAGAATGACCAGTGTTGGCATATAGCCTGCGCGTTTCAATCTATGGCCCAATGCTGCCACAGAAGCGACATCGCACACATCGAGCTGAACCATCGTCAGTCCAACTGCAGCAATTGGACCATCGCTTGGCGCATGACGGCTCGTTCCGATAACGGTGTGCCCTGCTGCAAGTAAGTGGTCCGCAATCGCTTTTCCAAAGCCAGAAGAAGCCCCGGTAATGAGGATAGTTTTTTTCATGGTAACCAACCGCTTAAAATTGGCGGCTTTCTGACGCCATGATTTTACGCAGCCATGCTTGTTTCCACATCAACAGGCCTGAAAGTGCCAGCAGGGGAATGAAGCCAATTTTGACGGTTGAGACGAAGGCTGGCTCTTGCCCCCAAGGGGCGTAAATATAAGCACCGACTATGCCCCCAATCACGAGGTGGAGAGTTCTGAGGGCTAGGCGTATCGAAGCGGCAGTCATGGGCTTGTCCTTTCTATTTTATCTGAAGCCGCTCAATTACAGCCATCGATATTGACAGCGTCAACATACTAATAATATTGACGCTGTCAATATAAAACTGTATGGCAATTTTATGGCTGCATCTTCTCATTACCATCACGGCAATGCGCGGACTGCATTGATAGATGCCGGCCTTGAACTGTTACAACACACGCCTGCGAATGAGATATCGCTGCGGGCTGTTGCTGAAGCGGCAGGCCTTTCGAGGCAAGCACCATATAATCACTTTTCCTCCAAAGAGGCGATGCTGGCAAGCTTTGCGCAGCATGGTTTTGTCGAACTGGCCAACAGGATGAAATGGGCAACTATTTCCAAGGCAAAACCCCAGGCGATGCTACAGGCTATCGCAGCGGCATACATTAACTTCGCCTGTACCTTTCCAAATCAGTTTAGGCTGATGTTTACAAAAGAACTTGTGAATATTGAGAATTTTGTTGAGGCTTCAGCCGCCAGTGATGATGCTTTCGGCGTTCTCGTGACTAGTATAGAAAATATCGCATCCGCAGAGGTGAGCGCAGATCTTGCCATTGCCGCTTGGTGCCTCGTGCACGGCTATGCCACATTGGTAATCGAGGCGGACATTGAGCCACAGTCGATGATTGCCAATCGCGCGATACAATTTGCTACAATGATCAGCAAAAGCGCCGATGGATTAGATCGCAGTCAGACTACCTAGCTCTTTCTGCTCCAGCGAGCCACGATGGACTGTTTCTGACCGCCATGAACAGATGCTCAAACTTGATTGATACTGTCAGCTTTCAGAGGCGTCGTACGATGAACGAACGACCGAAATCTTGTCGGTATTGGACATCTCAGTTCTGCAAATCACAATCGCTTGCAGCTTGACATTCGATCAATGTTCCTGTATTGTTCTAGTGTTCTTTGATATTGTTGGTATCTTACACTTGCAGAAAATCTGTCGCTAGACCTCTGTGCCCAAAGCCGCAAAGTTTACACATTTGCGCGCATCATAGTAAACTTGGGGGTATGCCCACATTTGCAACGTGTTTAGGTGATACTTTAGTGTAACTTTCCGTGCGTTAGCCTTCGATCTGCGTCTCACCCTCTATTAACCGCTCACTCCCCGCATCGCCATAACGCGGTAGCGCCTCGACCAAAGGCACATCTTCCAACTCGCGCTTACCGGTTTCGACGTTCAGTTCGGCAAACTTGCGTCCCGTGCTCATCACATTGCGTTCGAAACTGCCGACGAATTTGTTGTAGTTGTTGACTGCGGACGACAGGCCAGATCCGACAGTTTTCAAATGCCCAGCGGCAACCGCGATGCGTTCGTACATTTCTTTGCCCAATGCGCCGATCTGTTTGGCTTCACGGGCTAGGCCTTCTTGTTGCCAGACGCTTGATACGGTGCGGGCAATGGCGACCAGATTGGTTGGGGTGGCCAGCAGCACTTTGCGTTCAAACGCCAAATCCCACAACCGCGGTTCATGCTCCAACGCGGCGGCAAGGAAATGTTCGCCGGGCACAAACATGATCACATAATCGGGCGCATCGTCGAACTGGTCCCAATAGGCTTTGCGCGACAGCCCCTCGATATGGTTGCGCATCGACGCGCAATGCCGCGCCATCGCGATTTGCCGCACATCATCGTCATCGGCGTTAAACGCGTCTTGATAATCATTCAGCGATACTTTGGCATCAATCACCAGACTGCGCCCGCCGGGAACTTTGACGATCGCATCGGGGCGCAACCGTCCGTCTTCCACCGTCACGCTCGCCTCGGTGACGAAATCGACATGCTCGGATAGGCCGCAGCTTTCGAGCACATTCTTCAATTGTTGCTCGCCCCAGCGGCCACGCGCTTTGGGGGCGTTACGCAACGAATTGACCAAACGCGCCGCCTCTGTTTGCACGCGATCTTGCCCGGCGCGCATTTGGTCGATCAGGCCCGTTAATGCACCATAAGCCTCTGTCCGGTCCTTTTCGATCCGTCCGACTTGCTCCTCATATGCTTTCAGCCGCTCACCCACAGGCATCAACAGCTGCTTGATCTTTTCCTCGTTCTTTTCGCCTGCCTGATGGAAACGTTCATCGGCGCGTTGCAAGAAAGCCTGTTGCGCTTCACCGAGCAGTTTCTGCCCGATCTCGCCAAATTGTGCCGACAGCAATTCCTTGGCCTCCGACAGCATTTTGACCGAATCGTCAAAGCCGCGTTCGCGTTCTTCCAATGATGTTTCCAACCGCGCTAGCCGGTCTTTTGCGCCATCGCGTTCCTCGACCACTTCGTTCAGCATCGCGCGTAATTGCGTGGTTGTCTCGGCGCCAGCCCGCCCGACGCGCCCGCCCAATATCCAGCCAAGCGCCAGCCCACCCAGCAAAGCGGCAACAACGACGATGACAATAATAAGTGGCTCCAAAGCCTATTCCTTCACAAGAGAACGAAGCTGGAACATAGCTGATTAGCGGGGGCGGTCAACCCGCGCTTTGCGGTTCCGCTTTCCGACGGCGCTTAACCCGCGCATAGTTGGCGATGCTAAGCGGTAGCAGGCCGATATAGACGACTGTGATGATGATCAGCGTAAACCAAGGTGCGGTGATCAAACCCACCCCGACCAGCCCGATCACAGCGAGTGAAATAAAGCGGAACGAAGGGCGGATTTTGATCGAGGTCCAGCTGAATGTTGCGATGTTTGAAATCATTCCGAGTGCTACAAGCAGTAACCACGGCGCAACAAAGCGCCAGTCGCGTGCGGCCTCTAGCCCGAACTCGATCCACAGCATCAACGGCAATGACGCAAGCCCTGCGCCAGCGGGCGAGGGGATGCCGGTGTTGAACCCCGCCGATTTATGCGGCTGTTCGTCGGCATCGATGCCCGCATTAAACCGTGCCAGTCGCAACGCTGCGCACAGCACAAAGAACACCGATATGGTCCAGCCAAAACGGGGCATCTCATGCAGTGCCCAGCTATAGATGATCAGCGCGGGTGTCGCGCCAAATGCGATGACGTCTGACAGCGAATCCAGCTCTGCGCCAAAGCGGCTTTCTCCATTCAGCATGCGGGCAATGCGGCCATCTAGCGCATCTAGCACGCCAGCGATAACGACTGCGGCCAATGCCGATGCCCATTGTTGCTGCATCGCGAACCATACCCCAGACAGGCCGGTGCAGAGTGCCATTGCGGTCACTGCATTGGGGGCAAGCGCGCGTAGGGATATACCGGGGCGGTGGGGTTCAGTCATAATTCTGCGTCCCACTGCTGTGCTGTGAAGTCAATGGCTAAGCGCTCGTAAATCCTGATCAATGCCAATCTCGGCAAGGATTGTTTCGCCAGCAACACAGCGCTGTCCTTTGATGATGCGCGGTGCAGTGCCATGCGGCAGGAACACATCAACGCGGCTGCCAAAACGGATCAGACCAACACGGTCGCCCGCCATCACTTCATCACCTTCTTTTTTAAAGCTGACAATGCGGCGCGCAACTAAACCTGCGATTTGGGTAAAGCCGATGCGGACACCATCTGAACGCTCGACCATGAAATGCTGCCGCTCATTCTCTTCGCTGGCTTTATCAAGGTCAGCGTTCAGGAATTTGCCAGCGATATAGGCGATGCGGGTTATGGTTCCGCGAATGGGTGAGCGATTGATATGGACATCGAAAACACTCATGAAAATTGACACACGCGTCATAGGCTGATCGCCAAGACCGGCAGGGCCAGACAGTTCTGGCGGTGGCGGTACAACTTCGATCAAAGTCACAAGGCCGTCAGCTGGTGCGACGATAAACCGGTCATCTTGAGGCGTAGTGCGTGCAGGATCGCGAAAGAAGGCTAGCGTCCACGCGGTAATCCCAGCCATCGGCCAAGCAAGCGTTTCCCAAGCCATAAAGGCAAAGAACACGCATATAGCGCCAGCGATTAATCCGAATTTGCGGCCTTCGGGATGGATAGGCGGAAACACCCATTTTGCGACCCCGGCCCCCCGGTTTGTCAGTTCTTGTTTATTCATAGCGCCGCTATCTAGGCTCGGTTGGTCGATGTTACAACCTTTAGGTTATGCCGTAGGCTGCTGATTCACAACAGGCCACTGGTCAGTCGCGCCGTTGATGGCTCAAATGCGCAACTGGATTTCCGATAAACTGCGCCTTCACATAAACTTGCTCATCAGCAAAATCTTGCTATGGCGCTGTCGATAATTGGTAAAAAACATCCTCAGGAAAGCTGAACTCCATGGCAAAAATCAAGGTAAAAAACCCCGTCGTTGAATTGGATGGGGATGAAATGACTCGGATCATCTGGGAATGGATTCGTGAACGTTTGATTTTGCCGTATCTGGATATTGACCTGAAATACTATGACCTTGGCATGGAATATCGCGACAAGACCGATGACAAGGTCACTGTCGATTCCGCCAATGCAATCCGCGAGCATGGCGTTGGCGTCAAATGTGCAACCATTACGCCCGATGAAGCACGTGTTGAGGAATTTGCGCTTAAAAAAATGTGGAAGTCGCCAAATGGCACTATCCGCAATATTCTTGGCGGTGTGGTTTTTCGGGAGCCTATCGTCATTCAAAATGTGCCGCGGTTGATCCCGGGCTGGACTGACCCAATCGTGATTGGTCGTCATGCATTTGGTGATCAATACCGCGCCACGGACTTTCTGGTTCCCGGCCCCGGTAAGCTACGCTTGGTTTGGGATGGCGATAATGGTCAGACAATCGATGAGGAAGTGTTCCAATTCCCGTCACCCGGCGTCGCCATGGCGATGTACAATCTGGATGATTCGATCCGCGATTTTGCGCGAGCATCGCTAAATTACGGCGTGACCCGCGAATGGCCGGTGTATTTGTCGACCAAGAACACCATTCTGAAATACTATGATGGCCGTTTTAAGGATCTGTTCCAGGAAATCTTTGAAACCGAGTTTGCCGCCAAGTTTAAAGAAATCGGCATCGTCTATGAACACCGACTGATTGATGACATGGTGGCGTCCGCGCTGAAATGGTCGGGTAAATTCATCTGGGCTTGTAAGAATTATGACGGCGATGTGCAGTCAGATCAGGTTGCGCAGGGCTTTGGCTCGCTTGGCCTGATGACCTCTATTTTGATGACGCCGGATGGCAAAACAGTAGAGGCAGAGGCTGCGCATGGTACAGTCACCCGTCATTTCCGTCAGCATCAAGCGGGTAAAGCGACCTCGACCAATCCGATTGCATCAATTTTTGCATGGACTGGTGGCCTCAAATTCCGCGGTAAGTTTGACGAGACTCCCGATGTTACCCGCTTTGCCGAAACTCTCGAAGAAGTGTGCATTCAAACCGTTGAAGACGGCCATATGACAAAGGATCTCGCCATCCTGATCGGCCCTGATCAGGCATGGATGACGACTGAGCAATTCTTTGAAAAAGTGAGGTCAAATCTCGAGCAGAAAATGGGCAGCTGGCAGTAAGCCGACCTGATTACAAAACGGATAAGGCGCGAGGAGCAATCTTCGCGCCTTTTTTGTTGGCACAACACTTTCCTTTTTATGCTGCATATGCGTAAAAGAATGCATGGCAGGGGAACTCCACACGGGCGAAGGTATTAGCGACATCGTCGTCATCCTCGGCGCAGCGGGCATCGTAATTCCTGCATTCGCCCGGTTCCGCATCACACCCATCGTCGGGTTTATTCTTGTCGGCATATTGGTCGGACCATTTGGCCTCGGTGCATTGGTATCGCGTTATCCGGCGTTGGAATGGTTCACGATCTCCGATCAGAATGACATCAAGGCCATTGGCGAATATGGCATTATCCTGCTGCTGTTCTCGATCGGTCTGGAACTGTCGTTCAAGCGATTATGGAAAATGCGGCGATTGGTCTTTGGCGTTGGCGCGGCGCAATTGCTGGGCGCGGGGCTTCTCATTGCGGTGGGGCTGTATCTTGCTGGCTATGGGGTGACTGCGGCTGCAGGCATTGGGATTGCGTTGGCGTTATCCTCAACCGCGCTTGTCTTGCCGATTTCGGGGACCAAATCAGCTGTCGGGCAATCGGCTTTGGCGATGTTGTTGTTTGAAGACTTAGCGATTGTGCCGATCATCTTCGTACTTGCCGCGCTTGCACCGCAAGTAGGCGGGAACGCCGTCTGGGACGATATCGTTCGCGCGCTTTGGCAGGGCGGTTTGGTTGTTCTGGCGATGCTGGTTCTGGGGCGGTTTTTGCTGCCGCGCTTATTTGGTCAGGCTGCGCGCACCAAAAGCCCTGAACTGTTTGTTTCGGTCAGCCTGTTAGTGGTGATTGTCTGCAGCCTTGCGACAAGTGCAGTTGGTCTGTCGCCTATTATCGGTGCCATTATCGCAGGTTTGCTAATTGCCGAAACCGATTACCGCGCTGAGGTCGAAGTGATGACAGCGCCGTTTAAGGGCTTGGCCCTTGGGGTGTTCCTGATTTCTATCGGCATGCAAATCGACCTACGCTTTGTTGCGGCCAATTGGACAACGCTCGTTGCGGCAGTCGCCGCTGTAGCGATCGTCAAGGCGGCAGTGACTGCGGCGTTGCTTAAGCTAAATGGCGCGCGCACTGGCACCGCGACAGAGACCGGCGTTCTGATGGCGAGCCCGTCGGAAACTACACTGATCGTTTTAGGAGCAGCAGGCGCCGCTCAGATCATCAGCGTCGACACGATCAACTTTTGGCAGGTGGCGACCGCAATTGGTCTAACCATCACGCCAATTTTGGCACGTATTGGTAGGGATCTGTCGTTGCGGATTGAACTACGCGAGAGCGATGACGAGGCGCATGAACAGGAAGAAACTACGCAACCCCGAACAGTGATATTGGGATTTGGCCGTGTCGGCAATCTGGTCGCAGATATGCTTCGCGTCCATAATCAGCCCTATATCGCGGTCGAATCCAATGTGGATGCTGTCACTGTGGCACGGCGAAAGGGATATAAGGTCGTTTTCGGCGATGTGTCACGGCCCGACACGCTGGACAAGCTCAGCCTTGGCCATGCCCGCGCGTTGATCCTTACTATGGATCAGCCAGTGCTTGCCGAACAGATTGTCAAACGCGTGCGCGCATGGATACCCGATCTGACTATCGTCGCCCGCGCGCGTGATCCGGAACATGCGGCAAGGCTGTATAAGGCTGGCGCAACCGACGCGGTACCTGAAACACTGGAAAGCTCGTTGCAACTGTCGGAGGCGATGCTTGTCGATCTGGGTGTGCCGATGGGACCGGTGATCGCGTCGATCCACGAAAAGCGCGACGAATACCGCCGTGCAATTAAAGAAGCAGGCGAGCTGGATGAAGCGCCAAGGCTGAAGTCAGCAACACTAGAGTGATTTTAGAGCGCTGCGTTCACGACGGCTGTTTTAGTCAAAATTGTTTAGCCACCTAGCATAGCGCGCACAGCGGCCATTGCCGCATCGGCTTTGGTTGCATCGGGGCCACCGCCTTGTGCCATGCCGGGCTTGCCGCCACCGCCACTACCGCCGAGTATCTCAACACCTGCGCGTACTAGATCGACAGCGTTGTGACTGCCTGTATGATCGTCGGTTACCGCAACGCCAATGCTGGCACGGCCGTCGTTGATCGCGATGACAGCGGCGATACCAGAGCCTAAACGTCCTTTTGATTGGTCGAGCAAGCCGCGTAATTCTTTAGGATCCAGACCGTTTACGATCTGCCCTAGAAAGCTCACATTGCCGATAGCCTCCGGCTCAGCCGCCGCCCCGCCGCCGGAAAGCGCCAGCTTAGTTTTGGTATCGGACAGTTCTTTTTCCATCGCACGGCGTTCGGCAAGCAAAGTTTCTACACGCGCCGCAACCTCATCGGGTGCAGATTTCAACAGCGATGCGATGTCTTTCAACTGACTTTCGCGTCGAGCCAAATGCTGGCGTGCCGCTTCACCGGTCAGCGCCTCGATCCGCCGGATACCGCTGGCAACGGCACCTTCGGAAACGATAGTGACCAATGCGATGTCACCCAAAGCGTTGACGTGCGTTCCGCCGCAAAGCTCGACCGAATAATTGCTGCCGGACGTTTCGCCCATGCTGAGCACGCGGACTTCATCGCCGTATTTTTCACCGAATAAAGCAAGCGCTCCTGCGGCGACGGCGTCGTCGGGCGTCATCAACCGCGTCGTAACTTCGCGATTGTCTCTTATCTGCGCGTTGACCTCTGCCTCTACCGCAGCGATTTCGTCTGCGCTCATGGCTTGGTTATGCGAGAAATCAAAACGCAGTCGGTCGGGCGCAACCAGGCTGCCCTTTTGCGTTACATGACCGCCCAGATGGTTGCGCAGCGCGGCGTGCAGCAAGTGCGTCGCGCTATGGTTCGCCCGCAAATCATCGCGGCGTGCTGTATCTATCTTTAACTGGACAACATCGCCGACCTTAATTTCGCCCGATGTCAGCGATACTTGATGCGCGTGCAAGCGGCCTAGGGGCTTGGCGGTATCAGTTACTTCGCCGCGGAAGTTTGTGCCGATGATTGAACCGGCATCGCCCATCTGGCCGCCGCTTTCGCCGTAAAATGGGGTCTGGTTGGTAATAACTGTCACCGTGTCACGGGCAGTTGCCGATTGCACTTCGGCGCCATCCTTGACCAGCGCGACAACTTGGCCCTCTCCCTCGGTTGCGGTGTAGCCTGTGAACTCGGTCGATCCCACGCGTTCGGCAATATCAAACCAGACATCATCGGATGCTTTCGCACCAGAGCCTTTCCATGCGGCGCGCGCGCGTGCTTTTTGTTCGCCCATTGCGGTTTCAAAACCGCTCGCGTCGATGCCAAAACCTTGTGCGCGTAAGGCATCTTCGGTCAGGTCATAAGGGAAGCCATATGTGTCATAGAGTTTGAACGCGGTTTCGCCCGCCAGCACATCGCCCTTGGCCATTCCGGTTGTCGCTTCGTCAAGAAGCTTAAGCCCCTTGTCGAGGGTGCGCCGGAACTGGGTCTCTTCCTGACGCAGCGTTGCCTCGATCAATGGTTGTGCCCGAAGCAGTTCTGGATAAGCAGCGCCCATTTCGGCAGACAGGCTGCCAACCAAACGGTGCATCAAAGGTTCTTTGGCACCCAGCAAATGCGCATGCCGCATCGCGCGGCGCATGATACGGCGCAGCACATATCCGCGGCCTTCGTTTGACGGCATCACGCCATCGGCCAATAGGAAACTTGTCGAGCGCAAATGGTCGGCAATCACGCGATGGCTGGCCTGTTGCTCGCCCTCTGCCTTGGTACCGGTCAATTGCTCGGATGCAGCGATCAGTGCCTTAAACGTGTCGGTATCATAATTGTCGTGCACACCCTGCATAACGGCGGCGATCCGTTCCAACCCCATGCCGGTGTCGATGCTCGGCTTTGGCAGGGGGACATCCGTGCCATCTTCCTGCCGTTCAAACTGCATGAAGACCAGGTTCCAGATTTCGACAAAGCGGTCGCCATCTTCATCGGGACTTCCGGGAGGGCCACCGAAAATATGGTCGCCATGGTCATAGAAAATCTCGCTGCACGGGCCGCACGGACCGGTGTCACCCATCGACCAGAAGTTATCCGATGTCGGGATGCGTATGATCCGGTGTTCAGGCAATCCCGCAATCTTGCGCCAAAGGTTAAATGCTTCATCGTCGGTGTGATAAACCGTTACGGTCAACTTATCAGGGTTCAGCCCCCAGACTTTAGTCATCAGCGTCCATGCATGGATGATCGCCTCTTCCTTAAAATAATCACCGAACGAAAAATTGCCCAGCATTTCAAAGAATGTGTGATGCCGCGCAGTATAGCCGACATTGTCGAGATCATTATGCTTGCCGCCAGCACGCACGCATTTCTGGCTGGATGCAGCACGAGGAATTGCGCGAGTTTCAACGCCCGTAAAATTGTTCTTGAACGGCACCATACCGGCATTGACGAACATCAATGTCGGGTCGTTATACGGAACCAAAGGCGCAGATTGCACCACATCATGGGACTGCCCCCCGAAATAATCGAGAAAGGCGCGGCGGATATCGTTCGTTGAGCTCATAATGACCGCGACTTAGGCGAGGGCGGGGCGGCTCGCAAGCGGGATGTGGTATTTGGCGGTTGAGAGGTTGTTGCCCAAACAAAAAGCCCCCGAAATGCGTAAGGCAAATCGGAGACTTATTGTTTCAGTGACAATATGACTTACTTGCCCTTTGAGGCCTTTTCATCAGCCATATCTTTAGCCGTTTTTGCCTTTAAACCCTTTTTCTCCATGCCTTTTTCTACATCGGCACGAACTTTATCGTTATATGCTGCAACAGTGCTGATTTCTGCACCTTTCTTATCGAGCAATACCGCCTCTGCATTTGAGTCGTTCGGCGCTAACTTAACGTAAGCAGGACTTGGATAAAGGTGATTGGATGCACCGTTTGAACCGTCGACAACAGCCCCTATGACGCCGCCAGCGAGAATGTTGCCAAATGTGGCGCCACCGGTTCGGCTTTGGATCAATAAGGTCGTCGTTTTGTAACCTTCCTTGGTGAAGGTCACACTCGTGTCAGTGCCCCTTTTCATTCCAAATTCACATGGTGTCGTGCAGGTTCTGCCGTCAGCGATAGCAATGACAGCGCCTTCAGGCTGTGATTGAAATGCAAGATCTTGGCTAGTACCGTTGATTACGGTCGCGCAACCACCCACACCGACGGACATCGCTGCAACTGCAGCAACTGCAAATATTCTTTTCATGAAAGCTCCCCTGATTGCTAAAATAGCAGTGTCGTTATTACGGTGCTTTCTTGCCCTGTAAAGCAACAATTTTAGTGGCTAATTCCATGGAAAATCAAGCAAAGGCGTAAGCTCCGCCCTTTGCCAATGCTGTCTGCCATTGCGGGCGAGCATGTATCGCCTTCACAAAAGCTGTCAGTTTCGGCTTATCCGCCGCACGGCCGCCAATCACGGCGGCTTCTGCGGGGAAGCTGAGCATGAAATCTGCGCCGGTCAGGGTGTCGCCGATGAACCAGCCCGATGGGCGCAGCTGATCCTCCATATAGCGATAGTGGCTTTCCAGCTGTTCCTGGATACGCGGGTGCAATGGTGCGCCTGCTTCGCCAAGCCTGCCGACATAAAGGTTCAACAGGATCGGTGTCATTGCCGAACCCTCGGCAAAGTGTATCCATTCCAGATAGCGGATGTGATCATCCGTTCCGCGTGCGGGGATGAAGTGCGCACCGTGCTGTTCGCATAGATATTCAACGATTGCCCCGGATTCATAAATGATCTTGCCATCATCCTCTAATACAGGAGATTTGCCGAGCGGGTGTATGGCTTTCAGGCTTTCAGGGGCGAGGCTGGTCACAGCATCGCGTTGATGATGCACGATTTCATATTCAACGCCTAGTTCCTCTAGCAGCCATAAAATACGTTGTGATCGGCTGTTATTCAGGTGATGGATTTTTAGGGTCATGGTGTCTCTCCTCAATCAGATTTTTGTGCAGTAACGATCCATGCTGCGGCGGCAAAGTGCACGGCGCCCGCGTCGACATTCGCCTCGGCCAATGTGCGTAGCCGGGTTAGGAAATCGGTGCGCGCGTCGCCTGTCAAACTGCGTATCGCGCGAGCTGCAGGACCAATATGGCCGAAAAAGTCGATGGCGTCGGCAACAGGATCGTCGCCCTCACCAGCGATGTAATCAAAATCTACAGCTTCAAATGCGATATTGCTCCAGCCTGCTTTATTCAGGATGTTGTTGACATATTCGGGGTCCGCAAATGCAAATGGCCCCGGCGCATGGGGGTCTCCGGCTGGCGCAGATGGCATCAGCGCACCGATTTTACTGGCCCAATCGTTTTCGGCTGGTGTGCGAAAGCAGGAAAAAACTAGTTCTGCTTTTGGTGCAGCAACTTTGGCCAGATTGGCAAATGCGGCGACGGGATCGTCAAAAAACATCACACCATGGCGGGAGACATAAAGGTCTGGCGCAAATGCAGCATCGTTCCATTTCGCGGCATCCGCGACGGCAAAGCTGAGGTTGGAATTATTGGTGCCGCGATCAGTCGCTGCTCTGATCAAGTCAGCTGAAATATCCAAACCGAGTATTTTAGCATCTTGCTTGGCATTGGCCAAAGCGATGGAAAGCTCACCCGCGCCGCAGCCGATATCCACGATTGATTTATGCTGACCGGATGCAAGAATGACATTGATTAGCCGCTTTGTTAGCGGCGCAAAAGAACGGTCGGTCCGCTGCCACTGTTCAGCCCAGCTGGTGCCAACCCGCCCTTGCCATTCCGTCATATCTGTCATGACTAGTCTCGTAGTGCGAAGCTATGGGGAGGCAAGGTTTATATGATACTTATCATCCGCCTAAATCGACTGTTCTAGAATTACGACTGCACCGTCCTTTCCGGTAAGTACCAGCGCGCCAGCATCCGTAAAGCTGGTCGAGGGTGATGCTGAAAGGACAGAAACAAAGGCAAGTTCCTGCGACGCCAGAGGCTCTTGGCAGCCCATCCGCGTAGAGATAACAGAACCAAAGCTCAGCGATTTTTTTGCGTACGTATAAGACGCACCAAGCCGGTTACAGCCAACAGTGCCGCTCATCCGGCCGTCCGCAAACGATACTATGGCCTCGCGTTCGGGCGGGATTGCGGTGCCGTTGATCGATTTAATTCGCCAGCTGGTGTTATCAAAAGTCTCCGGCGCAATGATACCGCCGCCGCAGCCTTTGTAAGTTTCTTTGCCCACCATAACGGTCACTGTGTCCTTATAGGTCCGGTCGCTCATCCCGTCACTGCACGGTGCGAAAGTGATATCAGCGGTTATTTTGGGCGAAGTATAGCGCCATCCGTTGAAGCTTGGTCTAACTTCGACATTTGAGGCACTGACAACTTTATCATGCTGAAAAACCATGTCGGCGTTATTAATCTCAAGCGACCAGAATGGCTCAGTGCCCAGCGCTTTGTAAGGCAGGCCACTACTGGCAGAATTGGAGCTAGCATTTGGCATTGTCTGGCATGACGCAACCATCGTGGCCACTAAGGCAATAATCACAAGTTTCGTTCTCATGCGATCAACTCTATTCGGCAACGACGATACCGGAGATGAACGACCCAATCATGCCCGCCTAAACTGGTTTAGCACCTCATACGCCATCACTGCAGTTGCCATCGCGGCGTTTAGGCTATCGGCTTTGCCCAGCATCGGCATTTTGACAAGCAGATCACATTCAGCGGCATAGTCCGCAGGCAGACCTTGTGCTTCGTTTCCTGTGAGTATGAAACAAGGTGCGCTGTAGCTTGGCTGTTGATAGTCAAATTCGGTGTTCAGGCTGGTTCCGACCAACTGGCCAACATCGCTACGTAACCAAGGCAAGAATTCCTCCCACCGGCATTGCACAATTTTTTGCGTGAAAACCGCTCCCATGCTTGCGCGCACAGCCTCCACCGAAAATGGATCTGTGCAATCATCGATCAGGATCAGGCCGCCTGCACCAACAGCGTCCCCGGTGCGAAGCATCGTGCCCAAATTACCAGGATCGCGCATGGCCTGTCCCACCAACCATATTGGCGCTGTTGATCGGTCAAGTTCGGCAAGGGCAGTAGGGTGTTCGCGGTATACGCCGATCACCGTCTGTGCGTTGTCTTTGCCCGATAATTTGGACAGGATATCGGCGCTAGTTTCGATCACATCACCGCCTGCGTTCAACACGTCCGCCTCAAGCGTTATTTCCAGTGCATGCGTATCGCGGTCCGTGCAACGAAACAGCATCTCGGGTAGAAAGCCTGCCTCACGCGCTTCGGTCATGATCCTTAACCCTTCGGCCAAGAATAAACCTTCGCGCTTGCGGTGCTTTTTTTCGCGTAAAGACCGAACCTGCTTGATCAGCGGGT